>JBIOXS010000174.1:0-14969 GCA_044869815.1 Candidatus Rokuibacteriota bacterium
ACCTCGAGCGGATCGGCGACCAGGCCGTCAACGTCGCCCAGCGCACCCTCGAGCTCAACGAGGAGCCGCAGCTCAAGCCGTACATCGATCTGCCACGCATGGCCGAGAAGGCGCAGCGCATGGTGAAGGAGAGCCTCGATGCCTACGTCGGACGCGACACCGCGCTCGCGCGCCGCGTCTGCTCCGAGGACTCCGACGTCGACGCGCTCAAGGAGCAGATCTTCCGCGAGCTGCTGACATTCATGATGGAGGACGCGCGGACGATCCCGCGCGCGATCCGGCTCATTCTCATCTCGCGGTTCCTCGAGCGCGTGGCCGATCACGCCACCAACATCGCGGAGATGGTGATCTACATGGTCGAGTCGAAGATGGTGAGACACACGCTCGCCTAGTTCCGCCGCTGCCGTATCCTGCCCGGCATGCGCTCGGCATGGGTGTCATCGGCTTCACGGGCGCCTTCGCGCTGATGAACTGGGGCATCGTCTACTCCTCGGCCACCAACGCGGCCCTCCTGATCATCGTCGAGCCGCTGACCATGCTGCTGCTCGGCCCTGCGCTGCTCGGCGAGCGGCTCACGCATCGCGAGGCGCTCGGCGCCACGCTGGCCGTCCTCGGCGCCCTGGTCGTCGTTGCCGACGGCATTCCGGGGGTGACGCTCAGCGTGCTTCCGCGCTGGCGCGGCGATCTCATGCTGGCCCTGTCGGGCGTCGCGTACGCCGTGTACTCGCTGCTCGGCCGCCCGGTGCTGACCGCGGCGAACTCGACGACCGTCACCGCGCACTCGATGGTGTGGGGTGCTACGGCCATGGCGCCGCTGGTCGTGCTGGAGTGGATGGCGGGCGCGCGTCCGACCGCCAGCGCGCCCGCGCTGGTCGGCACGCTCTACCTCGCCGTGGTCATCACCGCGCTCGGTTACGTCGCGTGGAACTGGGCGCTGGCGCGAGTGGAGGCGGCCCGGGCGGCGGCCTTCCTCACCGTGCAGCCCGTCGTCGGCGCGCTCCTGGGCGCGGCGGTGCTGGGCGATCCCGTGAGCATCTACACGGGCATCGGCGGCGGTCTCATCGTCGCGGGGCTATGGTTGTCGGCGGCGGCGCGGCCGTGAGGTACACTGAAATCGTGGCTGATCGTCGCTACACGCTGCAGAACGAAGACGCGAATCGTCTCATCAGCGAGCTGGTCGATGCCGCCGGCATCCCGTCCGACCGCCGAGGGTACTTCCAGCACATGCTGACCACCATCATGAAGCTCCACGAGGACGGCGCGTCGACGGGCGACCTCAAGGTCACCAACACCGCGCTGAAGGAGCTGCGCTACTCCTACAAGATCTTCGCGCCCTATCGCGACGTCCGCAAAGTCACCGTGTTCGGCTCGGCGCGCACGCTGCCGACGGCCTCGGCCGCAATGGCGGCGCTGATGTTCGGGCGTCGGATGGTCGAAGAGGGCTGGATGGTGATCACCGGCGCCGGGGCGGGGATCATGGGCGCCGCGCAGGAGGGCGCGGGCGGCGAGCGCAGCTTCGGCCTCAACATCCGGCTTCCCTTCGAGCAGGAGGCCAATCCCTGGATCGCCGCCGATCCGAAGCTCATCACCTTCAAGTACTTCTTCACGCGGAAGCTGTTTCTGGTGAAGGAGGCGAGCGGGATGGCGGTGTTCCCCGGCGGCTTGGGCACCATGGACGAGGTGTTCGAGGTGCTGACGCTGATGCAGACAGGCAAGGCGAGCATCATCCCGGTCGTCCTCGTGGAGACGGACCAGACGCCGTACTGGCGGCGCTGGGATGCGTTCATCCGCAGCACGCTGGCCGAGCAGCGCCTGATCGACGCGGACGACCCGTCGTTCTATCGGATCGTCGACACCGTGGACGACGCCGTGCGAGAGCTCACCTCGTTCTATCGCGTGTTCCACTCCGCCCGCATCGTCGGTGACGATTTCGTGTTTCGCCTCAACCGACCGCTGACCGACGCCGATCTGGCCGAGCTCCAGCGCCGGTTCGACGACATCCTCAAGGGCCCGCTCGATCAGGCGCCGGGTCCGGTGCCTCAGGAAGCCAACGAGTATCCTGACAAGCCGCGGCTCATCGTGCCGTTCGATCGCTCGTCGTACGCCCGGCTCCGGCAATTCATCGACTTCGTGAATACGCGCTAGCTCTCGCCCGCGCTGGTCGCCGACGCCGAGAGCACTCCAGGAATCTCTTGCATTCCGCGGCTTCAGCTCCTGCGCCGCCTGGCTGACGTGGCGCGTCGGCCTCGCAACGGCGCCGGTTCGGCGGACGTTCCTGCGGGAACGCCGAGCCGCGTTGCCGACGAGGTGCCGACGGCGGGCCAGCTGCAGGCCGACGCCCTCGCCCTGCTCGCGGAGACGGCGCTCCACCACGGAATGAAACCCGGGTTCCCCGGCCGAGCGCTACCAAGTCGTGGTCCACGTCGACGCCGCCGTTCTGGCGGATGCCGACGCGCCCGGCCAGTCGGTGCTCGAGGGCGGCGCCCGCGTTCCCACAGAGACGTCTCAGCGCTTGGCGTGTGACGCGAGCCGGGTGGTCATGCGCCACGACGCCGAAGGTCGCATCGTGGAAGTCGGCGCGCGGGCGCGGACCATTCGGCCGGCGCTACGCCGGGCGCTTCACGACCGCGATCGAGGCTGTCGTTTTCCCGGCTGCGGCGTGCGCTTCGGCCAGGGCCACCACATCCGCCACTGGGCGCGCGGCGGGCCTACCACGCTGTCGAATCTCGCCATGCTCTGCTGCCGCCACCATCGCGCGGTCCACGAAGGGGGCTATCAGATGACCCGTGAAGCCAGCGGCGAGCTGAGCTTCCGCATCCCGCACGGCTGGCGGCGCCGAGCTGGCTGGGCGAGCGACTGGACCTCGGCTATGCGATCGACGTCTTGCATCCGTTGGCGCTGGCGTCTGCAGTCACACCGTGAAGCAGGACTGTGCGACCGGACGCGCGCAGACGGCTCTGCTTGACTCTCACGTTTTCGAACTGCGGAGGGGAGGCTAAATTTAGCTTCGTCGCCGGAACAGCCCGGGGTAGGTGAGCACGAGCCCGCGCGAATCGACCTCGAGATCGGCGCTGAAGGTGCCGTCCACGGCCTCGTAGCGATAGCGCCGTAGCGGTTCGACACAGGTGTAGCGCTGATGATCGAGCTCCACGCTCAGGGCCGGTGCGCGCACGTAAACGACGGCGATCTCGGCGGCCGCGCCGGCGGCGAGTCCCAGCCGGCGGATCGGCAGCGTGTTCGTGAACGGTGTGATCGGCAGATCGACGTCGACGGCGCCGTCGAGCGCCGGCAGCGGCGCGCCGTCCCCGTCGGTCCAGCGGCCATGGCCGTCGCCGCGCAGCCGCAGCATTCGCGCGGCGCCGATGATCTCGACGTCGAGCTCGCGACACCGCCAGCCGGCGTCGCACCGGACGCGGTAGCGGGCGGCGAAGCTCCCATCCTCGGTGGCGATGCAGACGGCCTCGGCGACGATCGCGTCCGCGCGCTCGGTGAGGACGAGATGCTGAAGTCCGCGACCGGACCAGTCTTCCCAGCGCGCGACGTGCACGCTACTCGGGCTCGGGGCGCTCCACGAGCGACTGGCAGTTGGTGCAGGCCCACGTGCGGAGCAGCACCTTGGTCTGGATGTCGCGTCGCAGCGTCCACGGGATCAGCGCCAGGCGGCCGCAGACCTCGCAGCGCTCGGGGCGCGCGCCCGGCGGGAGCACTTGCGGCAGCCACGGGACTTTCGCGGGCATCGGCTGGATCATAGCATCGCCAGCGCGCGCCACGCCGCGACCTGCACGGCCCGAAACGGCGTCGACTCGAACGCGCTCCCGGTCGCCGACGTGGCCGAGTGCTCCATGCCGGTCGCATAGAAGGTGGCGCGCCAGCCGAGGCCGTCGTAGCGGGTGAGACTGAGGTCGTAGCCCTGGCGTGCCATGCCGTGGCTCACGTGCCCGATGCCCGACCAGGTCGACAGCCACGCCTCCAGCGTCGCCACCGCCGGCGGCGCCGTCTCCACGGGCAGCATGGCGAAGCCCAGGGCGGCGAGCAGCAGGGCGCGGCGGCCGGATTCCATGCGGTTTACAATACGGCCATGCGGCGCTTCCGCGTGAGCCTGGCGCAGATCAACCCCACGGTCGGCGACGTGGAAGGCAACGTGCGGCGGGTGATCGACGACATCGGCCGCGCCCGCGCCCTCGGCGCCGATCTGGTGGCCTTTCCGGAGCTCGCCGTCACCGGCTATCCGCCCGAGGATCTGCTCTTCAAGTCGGCGTTCATCGAGGCCAACCTCGCCGGCCTGCGCGACATCGTCCAGGCCGCCCGCGATCTCACCGTGGTCGTCGGCTTCGTCGACAAGCGCCAGGACATCTACAACGCGGCGGCGGTGATCCACGACGGCTCGCTGGCCGGCGTCTATCACAAGCAGTTCCTCCCCAACTATGGCGTCTTCGACGAGAATCGCTACTTCCAGGCCGGCCGTGAAGCGCCCGTGTTCGTCCTCGGCGAGAGGTGCTTCGGCGTGAACATCTGCGAGGACATCTGGTATCCGACGGGACCGACCACCCGCCAGGCGCTGGCCGGCGCCGAGCTCATCGTGACGATCAACGGCTCACCGTTCCACGCCGGCAAGGCGCACTTCCGCGAGCGGATGGTGGCCACGCGCGCGGCCGACGACGTCGTCTGCCTGGCCTTCATCAACATGGTCGGCGGCCAGGACGAGCTCGTCTTCGACGGTGGCAGCGTCATCGTCAGCGAGCGCGGCGAGGTCATCGCGCGCGGCCGCCAGTTCCAGGAAGAGATCGTCACCGCCGACCTCGATCTGGATGCGGTGTTCCGCGCGCGACTCCAGGATTCCCGGCGCCGGAAGGACGTGCTCGAGCACGAGGCGACGGTGTCGCGGATCGCCCTGACGCCCGTCGCCCGCGGTCGTCGCCCGGAGGCCATCGCGCCGGCGGTGGCGCCGCCACTTCCGCGCGTGGACGAGGTCTTCCAGGCGCTGGTGACCGGCACGCGCGATTACGTGCGAAAGAACGGATTCAAGCGCGTGGTGATCGGCCTCTCGGGCGGCATCGACTCCTCGCTGGTGGCCGTCATCGCCGTGGAGGCGCTCGGGCGCGAGAACGTCACCGGCGTCACCATGCCATCGCCGTACTCGTCCCGCGGCACGCGCGACGATGCGCGCCGGCTGGCGAAGAATCTCGGCATCGAATTTCTGAGATTGCCGATCACGCCGGTCTTCACGGGCTTCAAGCGCACCCTGGCGGAGCCGTTCAAGGGACTCAAGGAAGACGTCAGCGAGGAGAACATCCAGGCGCGTATCCGCGGCACGCTCCTGATGGCGCTCTCGAACAAGTTCGGCTGGCTCGTGCTGACGACCGCGAACAAGAGCGAGATCGCCGTCGGGTACTCGACACTGTACGGCGACATGGCCGGCGGTTTCGCAGTGATCAAGGACGTGCCGAAGACGCTCGTCTACGCCCTCTCGCGCCACGTCAACGCGCGCGCGGCCAAGAGCGTCATCCCGGACTCGGTCATCGAGCGCGCGCCCTCCGCCGAGCTGCGTCCCGACCAGAAGGACCAGGACTCGCTGCCGCCCTACCCCGAGCTCGACGCGATCCTCGAAGCCTACGTCGAGGAGAGCATGAGCGCGCGCGACATCATCGCCCAGGGCTGTGCCCCCGACACCGTCCGCCGCGTCATCCGCATGATCGACGCCGCCGAGTACAAGCGCCGGCAGGGGCCCATCGGCGTGAAGATCACGCCACGGGCATTCGGCCGCGACTGGCGCCTCCCGATCGTGAACCGCTTCCGCGAGAAGTAGGCTCGGCCGAGCCTACTACAGAGCGTGGCGGGCGAGGTGGACGCGACGATAGAGGCGCTTGAGCCGCGCCGGGGCCCACCAGTTCCAGCGGCCGAGCAGGCGCATCGTGGCCGGGACGAGCAGGGCGCGGACGACGGTGGCGTCCATCACCACGGCGATGCCCATGCCGATGCCCATTTCCTTGATCATGACGGCGTTGGCGGCGCCGAAGCCGAAGAAGACGGCGGCCATGATGGCGGCGGCGCCCGTGATCAGACGGCCGGTGGAGCCGAGCGCGGCGGCGACGGCCTGCTGGTTGTCGCCGGCGCGCTCCCATTCTTCCTGGGTACGACTCAGCAGCAGGACCTCGTAGTCCATCGACAGCCCGAAGAGCACGCAGAACATGATGAGCGGGATGACGGGCTCGATCGGAGCGGGGGTGAAGTTCAAGAGCGTCGAGAGATGGCCGTCCTGGAAGATCCACACGAGCGCGCCATAGGAGGCGGTGATCGACAGGAGATTCATGACCACCGCCTTCAGCGGGAGCAGCACGGAGCCCAGCAGCAGGAACAGCACGACCGCGGTGGCGACGACGACGAAGGCCACCGCGCCGGGCGCGACCTGCGTGACGAGCGCGATGAAGTCCAGGTCATACGCCGTTCGCCCCGTGACCAGCATCCTGGCGTCGACAGGTGGATGCTTGGCGCGGATCGAGCGCACCAGCGCACGGGCCGCATCGCTGTCGTCGGGCAGCGAGGTCTGCGCCGCGATCACCGACACGCGCGGACCTGCGAGCTGCGCGAGCGCCAGCTGAAATGCCGGCGGCACGAGCTGCCGCGGAGCCGCCGCGAGCTGCAGGTAATGGTCGAGCTGCATCCGAGGATCCAGGCTCGCCGCACTGGTCACGCTCGTGATGCCCGGCTGGGCCTCCAGCCAGCGGCTCAGATCGTAAAGCTCCTTCATGCGCGGGGCGGTGAGCCCGCCTCCCTCGGGGTAGTGGAGGACGACGACGACCGTGTTGCCCTCCAGCTTCGGGAACTGGGCCTTGAGCAGCTCCTGTCCCCGCCGGCTCTCCGCCTGCGCCGGCAGCGTGGAGATGTCCGGCGTGCCCAATCGGATGTGGCGGAACGGCGCGCCGAGCAGCAGGAGCACGGCGACGACGGGGATCAGCACGGCCCAGGGCCGGGCCATCACCGCCGTCGCCAGCACCGGCCAGAAGCCCGGGCCCGCGCCGCGGGTGAGCACCCGGACGGGCAGAGCGTTCACGCGCGGGCCGAGAATCGCGAGCAGCGCCGGCAGGAGGGTGAGGCTGTATGCCACGGCGCACGCAACCACGATCGTGCTGGCGATGCCGATGGTGCTGATGCTGCCCATCCGGAGCAGGATCATGCCCAGCAGGCCGATGGCCACCGTCAGACCGGAGAACAGCACGGTCCGGCCGCTCGTCGCCATGGCGCGCGCCAGCGCCTCCGCCGGTGGCGCCACGAGCATCTCGTCGCGAAAGCGGCTCACCACGAACAGCGAGTAATCGATGGCCACGCCGAGCCCGATCATCGACACCACGTTGCTCGCGTAGGCGGAGACGGGCATGACCTGCGCGAGAATGGCGATGGCCGCGAAGCCGGCAGCCACGCCGAGCAGCCCGACGACGAGCGGCAGCGCCGCCGCCACCACCGAGCCGAACACGAGGATCAGCAGCACGAGGACGACCGGCAGCACCACCAGCTCGGCCCGCCGCAGGTCGGCCTTCACCATCTGCGTGAAGTCGTGGTTCAGCGCGACGGGGCCGAACGGCAAGATCTCGAGGGTGTCCGAACGGAGGTGCGCGCGCAGCGCCTCGTAGATCTCGGGCGGCGCCGAGGGCACCACCATCGAGGCGAAGGCCGGCGCCCGTCCGTGGAGCTCGACCATGGCGACGGCTCGGTGGCCATCCATCGATACCCAGCGCGAATCGCCACCCTCCCAGGCCGTGCGCACGCGCTTCACACGCGCGTCGCGGCGCAGGGGAATTACCGCGCGCTCAGCGGCCTCGCGGAAGGCGGGCTCGGAGGCCCGCAGCGTCGGATGACTCAGGATGAGCCCGAACGAGGGCGGCTTCGGCGCGAGCTCGTCATCGAGGAGCCTGACCGCCTGCACCGACTCCATGCCCGGCGGGACGACGGACTCGTCGAGATGGCTGGCCGGCGTGAGCCACAGCCACGGCGCGACGGGGACGAGGGCCAGGACGACGAGCCACCAGCGAGCCCGGTGGACGACGCGGCCCCAGCGACTCAGCATGCGAGCGTCACCTGACCCACGCTCTCGCCAGGATAGCGCCGCGCCGTCGAAACGTTACCAGCGAATCGTCTGCCCGGGACTCAGGACCGCCACCGACTCTTCGAGCCCTCGCCGCTGCGCCTCGCGGAGCAGACGCTCGGGTGGCTCGCGATAGGTTTCGCGGTTCAACTCGAAGGTGCCCCAGTGCATCGGCACCAGCAGGCGGGCGCGAAGGTCCTGGAACGCCCGGACGCTCTCCTCGGGGCTCACGTGGTTGGGGTGATGGTCCGTGTAGTCGCTGTAGCCGCCGATCGGGAGCGCGGCGACGTCGAACGGACCGAAGCGCCGCCCGATCTCGGCGAACCCGGCGAAGTACCCCGTATCGCCGGCGAAATAGAAGCGCCGCGTCGGCGCGCTGATGACCCACGACGACCAGAGCCGTCGGTTCTGATCGGTGAGGGTGATGGAGCGCCCCGACGAATGCTGGGCCGGCGTGCAGGTGATGGTCACGCTCGCCATGCGGCCGGACTGCCACCAGTCGAGCTCCACCACGTCGTCGATGCCGGCGTCGCGGAACCACGCCTTCAGGCCGAGCGGCACGAAGAAGGTCGGCCGATGGTCGCGTGCGAGGCGCGTGACCGTCTGCCGGTCCAGGTGGTCGTAGTGATCGTGCGAGATGACGACGGCGTGGATCGGCGGCAGGTCTTCCAGCCGCACGCCGGGCGGCACCAGCCGCCGCGGGCCCAGGAACGACACCGGGCTCGTGCGCGAGCCCCAGTGCGGGTCGGTGAGGACGTTCACGCCCTCGAGCTGGACGAGGAATGTCGAGTGGCCGATCCACGTCAGGATGGGAGCCGGGAGCGGGCTGCGGAGCGCGGCGCCGTCGTTGGTGACGAGCTGCAGCGGTCGGCCGCGATCGAGGACGGGCGGGCGACCGACGACGTGCCCGATGCGGGAGGTGATGGAGTAGGCGTACTGGGGATCGATGTTGCGAAAGCTCCCGGAGAGGTGATGCGAGGGCCGGTCGCTGGCGGGGACCGGCTCGGGGACGGACACGAGGTCGGCCAGCATGAACGCGCTGAGGCTGACCAGGATGGCCGACAGCAGGTGGATCGTCCGCCGACGGAACATGCGACGCATGCGCGGTGACATAGCAACGGCGCCGCCACGGTCGGCGTTCCTGAACTGCCCCATAGGACGATGCTTGCACGAACGTGAAACGGGCCTGCCAGGGAAAATCTCCCGGGAGACGATGCCAGCCTGCTAGCCCCCGACGCCCTCCATCTGGAGCGCATAGAGGCGCCGGTAGACGCCGTCCCGGGCGATCAGGTCGTCGTGCCGGCCGACCTCGGCGATCCGCCCCTCGTGGACCACCACGATGCGATCGGCGTTGCGGACGGTCGCCAGGCGATGGGCGATCACGAGCACGGTGCGGCCGCGCATGAGATTGGCCAGCGCCTGCTGCACCATGAACTCGCTCTCGGCGTCCAGGTCACTGGTGGCCTCGTCGAGTATCAGGATCGGCGGGTCCTTCAGGAATGCGCGGGCGATGGCGAGGCGCTGGCGCTGGCCACCCGAGAGCCGCACGCCGCGCTCGCCGACGAGCGTGTCGTATGCCTCGGCGCAGGCGGCGATGAACTCGTGGGCATGCGCCTGCCGGGCCGCGCGCACGACGTCGGGCCGCGTGGCCTGCGGGTGGCCGTAGGCGATGTTGTCGTAGATCGACCCGCTGAACAGAAACGTCTCCTGGGTCACGACGCCGATCAGCGCGCGCAGCGAGGCCTGGGTGAGCTCGCGAACGTCGTGCCCGTCGACGGTGATCCGTCCCTCCGTCACGTCGTGGAAGCGCGGCACCAGATCCATCAACGTCGACTTGCCGGCGCCGCTCATGCCGACGAAGGCGACCACTTCGCCCTTGCGGATGTCCAGCTCGATGTCGCGCAGCGCCGGCGCCGGCGTGCCCGGGTAGCGGAAGGCCACGCCCTCGAAGCGGATGCCGTGGGCGAAGGCCTCCAGCGTTCGCGCGCCGGGCCGATCGGCGATGGCGGGCGGCGTGTCGAGCACCTCGAACACGCGCTCGACGGCGGCGGTCGACTGCTGCACCGTGTTCATGATCCGGGAGAGCTGGCGCACCGGGCCGTAGAGGAGCGCCACCGCCGCCGTGAACGAGAAGAAGTCACCGGGGGTCATGGCGCCGCCGATCACCTGGTGGCCGCCGTACCAGAGGGCGCCCATGATGCCGAGGGCGGCGAGGACTTCCATCAACGGATCGGTGGCCTCGTCGGTACGGTGGTCCTTCAGCGCCAGGGCGAGCAGCCGGTCGTTGACGCGGTCGAAGCGCTCGGCCTCGTGCGCCTCGCGCCCGAAGGCCTTGACGATCTTGGTGCCGGCGAAGCCCTCGTGCAGCAGGACGTTCAGCTCGGCGATCTTCTCCTGCGAGCGCTTGTTGATCCGGTAGAGCCGGCGACCGATCGAGCGCACGGCCACGCCCACGAACGGAAAGACCACCAGCGCGATGAGGGCCAGCCGCCACTCGCGGACGAACATGACGGCGACCAGCGCGATGATCATCGCCACCTGGCGGACGGCCATGACCATGACCGTCGACGACACGCGCGCGAGCCGGTTGACGTCGGTGATCACGCGCGACATCAGGTCGGCGGAGTGCACGTCGGCGAAAAACGACAAGGGCATCTGCTGGATGTGCCGGTAGAGCGCGCCGCGCAACGCAGCGACGACGCGCTCGCCGACGGCGGCCATCAGGTACGACTGGCCGTAGCGCGCCGAGGCCTTGACGACGTACGCGCCGAAGATCACCACCGGCAGCAGACGCAGCATCGTCAGATCGCGGCGGATGAAGATATCGTCCATGGCGGGCTTCACGAGCCATGCGATCGCGCCTTCCATGGCGGCCACCAGCAGCGCCAGCACGCCGCCCAGCGCGAGGGTGCCTACGTAGGGACGGAGATAGACGAACAGCCGCCGATAGATGCCGATGGCGCGGCCGATCATGCGCGCCCTGGTCGCTCCACGAGCCGGCGGTAGAGCGCCTCGACGCCGTCCACCTTGGCGCGCAGCGAGAAGTGCGCCTCCACACGGCTGCGGCCGGCGCGCGCCAGCCTCTGCGCCGCCGTCGGATCGGCGAGCGTGGCCACGATCGCGGCCGCGAGGGCGGCCGGGTCTCGCGGCGGCACCAGGCGGCCGGTCTCGCCGTCGCGCACGAGCTCCGGCATCCCTTCGACGGCGGTGGCCACCACCGGCCGCTCGCAGGCGAGCGCCTCGCGGATCGAGCCCGTGATGCCGGCCCCCGCGTAGGAGGCGTCGACCACGACGTCGGAGGCGCGGAGGATCGACGGCACGTCGGTGCGCTGGCCGAGCGTCAGCACTCGCCCGCCCACGCCGGCCGCGGCGGCACGCTCGGCGATCTCTCCCACACGCGGTGCCGGAACGCCGACGAAGAGCAGCCGAGCGCGGGGCTCGCGCCGGGCGACCTCCCCCATCGCGGTGACGACGTCAGTCCAGCCGCGCCAGGAGCGAACACCGACCTGCGTGACGAGCAGGTCGGCGGCCGCGACCCCGAGCTCGCGGCGGATGGGCGCACCATCGACGCCCGGGTGGAAGCGCTCGAGGTCGGTCCCGGAGTAGACGACCTCGATCTTGTCGCCGGGGACGCCGGCGGCGACCAGGCCGCGCTTGATCGAGTCGCACACGGCGACGATCGCATGGACGCGCGGGCTCGTGTAACCGATGCGACGGACACCGGACACGGGAAACGACACGCCGCGGTTCAAGACCAGCAGCGCGCGCCCGCCCATGAGCCCGGCGAGGATGGCCAGCGTGCGCGCCCGGCCCTTGTGGGCGTGCGCGACCTGGATGCGTTGCCGGCGGATGACGCGGGCCAGCCGCCACGCCGCGCGCGGGTCGAACGCGCGGCGCATCGGCAGCGCCACGTGGCCGAGCCCGGAGGCGCGACAGCGCTCCGCCCACGCCTCGCTGGGTGGCGTGGCGATGGTGACGTCATGCCCGCGCGCGGCGAGGGCGGCCGCGAGGTCATGCAGCTGGATGGCGGCGCCGGTGAAGAAATCCCCCTTCGGGTAGAGCTGCAGGATTCGCAGGGGGGCGCCGCGCATCAGGCTCCGAAGAACGACCTGACGGCGTCGACGACGGCGTCGATCTCGCCCTCGGTGTGGCCGGCCGAGAGCGGCAGGCTGAGGATCTCGTCGACGAGACGCTCCGTTGCCGGCAGCGCGCCTTGCATGAACCGCTCGACGGCGGGCTGCCGATGGCTCGCCACCGGGTAGTGCACGCCGGTCTGGATGCCATGCGCCTTGAGGTGGGCGGCCAGCTCCTGGCGACTCGGCGTGCGCACGACGTAGAGATGATAGACGTGGCGCGCGCCGGGCCGTTGCCGCGGCAGCTCGAGGGGCAGCCCGGCCAGGCCCTTGTCGTAGCGCGCGGCCAGCGCTCGCCGCCGGTCGTTCATGGCGTCGAGACGCCGCAGCAGGACGCGGCCGATGGCGGCCTGGATGTCGTTGAAGCGCAGGTTGAAGCCGATCTCCGCGTGCACGTCCTTGTTGAGACGGCCGTGATCGCGCAGCCGCCGGCAACGCGCGGCGACCTCGTCGTCGTCGGTGACGATGGCGCCGCCATCGCCCAGCACGGTGAGGTTCTTCGACGGATAGAACGAGAACACGCCCGCGCGCCCGAAGCCACCGACCCGTTTGCCCTCCCAGGTGGCGCCGTGCGCCTGGGCGCAGTCCTCGAGCACCCACACGCCCAGGCGCGAGGCGAGATCGCGCACGGCCGGCACGTCGACGGGCTGGCCATAGAGGTGCACGGGCACGATGCCAACCGTGCGGGGCGTCGCCTTGGTGGCCGCATCGGCGGCGTCCAGCGTGTACCAGGCGTCGACGTCGACGAACACCGGCGTTGCGTCGGCGGCGCCGATCGCCTCGATCGTCGGAAACGCGGTGTGCGCGGGAACGAGGACCTCGTCGCCGGCCTTGACGCCGAGGGCGCGGAGCGACAGCCAGAGCGCCGCGGTGGCCGAGCTCGTCAGCGCGCAGTGGCGCACGCCGACGTAGCGCGCCAGCTCCGCCTCGAACGCCTTGCACTCGGGACCGAGGATGTACTGCCGGGAGTCGATGGCGGCCAGCACCGCCTGCTTCAGCTCGTCATCGACCGGAGGACGGGACAGGGGGATCGGGCTCACGATGTCGCTCCTGATGAGGGAGAGGCCAGGCGGCCGTACTTGCCGCGGAAATACAGCAGCGGCTCGCCGGCGCCGTCACGCGCTGCCTCGACGCGTCCGACGAGGATCGTGTGATCGCCCTCGACGTGGCGCGAGACCGTGCGGCACTCGAGGTGTGCGAGCGCGCCGTCGATCAGGGGAACGCCGAGAGTGCCGCGGCTCCAGGGCACGCCGTCGAACTTGTCCAGGCGCGTGGTGGCGAAACGTCGGGAGACGTTCTCGTGCTCGGAGCCGAGGATGTTCACCGCGAAGCAGGCGCCGTCGCGCAGCGCGGGATAGCTCTGCGACTTGTGGTCGACGCAGACGAGGACCTGGGGTGGGTCGAGCGACACGGAGCAGAAGGCGCTGACCGTCAGGCCCGTCGGGCGGGCCTCCGCGTCGGTCGTGGTGAGGATCGTGACGCCGGTAGCGAAGTGACCGAGAACACGACGAAAGTCGTCCGGAGCGACCACCGCTTCTATGTATCAGCAAGGGCAGGCTCAAATCAAGCGAGGGCGAACCCTGGCAGGCCCGCCCTCGCCGGGGGGAGGGCATCGAACGTACTGCTTGGTCGACTCTCTCGAGACGGCCGCTCGCTGAGGCAGCAATTGATGTTCCAGTGGCGGCCCGGTGCGATTTCAATGGCTTGCGGCGGGAGGGGCAGCATCGCGACCGGTGACCTTCCGTCCAGAATGGGTAAACGGCTTCCCATCGCGTGCCGTCCCGGAATCGCTCCTGTATAGTTTCTGCGTATGGCGACCGAGCAGGCCGTTCTCGAGGCGCTCCGCGGACTCAAGGATCCCGACAGTCAGAAGGACATCGTGACGCTCGGGCTCGTCCGCGACCTGGCCGTTCGCGGCGGCGAAGTGTCGTTGACACTGGCCTTCAGCGGCCAGCCGCCGGCCACGAAGGTCATGCTGCACAGCATGGCCTCGAAGCTCGTGGGCCAGCTGCCGGGCGTCGCGAAGGTGCAGGTCAAGATGGGCGGTGCCGGCGCCTCCGCCGCCCACGCGCAGGGACACGCTCACGGCCACGCGCCCGCCGCGCCGCAGCCGAAGGCGCCCGACCTGATTCCGGACGTGCGCCACACGATCGCGGTGTCGTCCGGCAAGGGCGGCGTCGGCAAGTCCACGGTCGCCGTGAACCTCGCCCTCGCGCTCTCTCGCACGGGTGCTGCAGTCGGGATCATCGATGCCGACGTCTACGGCCCCGATCTGCCGCTCATGCTCGGCACGCGCGGCCGCCCGGGCATGTTCGACAACCGCATCATCCCGGTCGATGCCCATGGCATCAAGGTCATGTCGATCGGGCTGCTCGTGAGCGACAGGGAGCCGCTGGTCTGGCGCGGGCCGATGATTCACTCGTTCATCCAGCAGATGCTCCGCGACGTCCTGTGGGGCGCGCTCGACTACCTCGTCTTCGACATGCCGCCGGGCACGGGCGACGCGCAGCTGTCGCTCTCGCAGGTCATCCCGCTCAGCGGCGTGGTCATGGTCACGACGCCGCAGGACGTCGCGCTGCTCGACGTGCGCAAGGCCATCGGGATGTTCCAGCGGCTCAACGTGCCGATTCTCGGCGTCGTGGAGAACATGTCCTACTTCGTCGCGCCCGACACGGGCGCCCGCTACCACATCTTCGGCGAGGGCGGCGGGCAGCGCATCGCCGACGAGTACGGCGTGCCCCTGCTGGCGCAGCTGC
>JBIOXS010000175.1:0-15847 GCA_044869815.1 Candidatus Rokuibacteriota bacterium
GAGGCGCCGGCCGCGCTGATCGCGACGACGGCGGCCATGCCGTCGCGCGCCAGCCGCACCACCACGCGCCCGCCCGTGGGCGCCACGCGCAGGCCGCCCTCGATCACGCGTTGCATCACCTGGCGAAGACGTCGCCGGTCGCCGCGCACGTGCATCTCGGTGGCTTCCACCGTGCGGTCGATGGCGACGTTCTTGGCGCGCGCCTCCTCTGCGACGGCGCGGCCGGCCGTTTCGACGACGTCGCCGAGGTCCACCGGCTGGCGCTCGAGCTCGAGGGCGCCGCTCACGAGCCGGGCGAAGAGGCGCAGCAGCTCGCGCGTCTCGCGCCGGCGCCGGCGGTCGTCGACCGCCACCGCCGCGCGGCGGGCGAGCTCGCAGACCAGCGCGACGTCCTCGGCGCCCAGCGGCCGCTCGGCGTCCATGCCGACGAACGTGATCGCGCCGAGCGTCCGGCGACGCGCCAGCAGCGGCGCGCAGACGTAGCTCTCGACGCCGAGCCGCCCGAGCAGCGCCCGCTCGTCGGCCCCGCCGCGCGCTTCCAGATCCGCCGGCGTGGCGCCGCTGGCCCGCCACTGCGGAGCGCGCGAGTGCAGGGCACGTCCGACCGCGCCGTCGGCGGGCGGCGCCTCGGTCAGGGTGCCGAGCAGGGCGGCGGCGCTCCGCTCGACCACCGCGTCCCTGTGGGCGAGGGCGATTCGCCGGTACCCCCCGTCGCGGTCGCGCAGATCGACGACGCACCAGTCGGCGACGGCCGGCACGGCCAGGCGCGCCACCGTGCTCAGCGCGGAGACGGGATTGCGGCCGGCGAAGAGGGCGGTGGTGGCGTCGGCGAGAAACACGCTCCGCTGCCGGACGCCTTCGGTCACGCGTCGCGCGCGCTGCGCCTCCTCGAGGAGCCGCGCGTTGCGAATGGCCGTGCTGACGCGGTCGCCGACGAGCTGCAGCAGGCGCGCCTCCTCGGCGCTGAAGCCGCCGCGCCGGCGTCGCGCCGCGTGCACGACGCCGACGAGGTCGCCGTCCGCCGACAGCGGGACGCCCACCAGCGATCGCACGTGCGCCTCGCGGAGCGGCTCCAGATCGACCTCGCCGGCGTCGTCGATGATCAGCGGCTGTCCGCTGGCGGCGATGCGACCGGTGAGACCCTCGCCGATCGGCACGCGGATGTCAGCGCCGGCGCCGGCGGCGAGCCCGACCGCGTGCGCCACCCTCAGGTGCGCGCCATCTTCGGTGGGCAGCAGGATCACCGTCGTGTCGGCCTCGACCACGTCGTGGATCCGCTCGATCACGCCGCGCAGCAGCTGATCGAACGAGCGGGGCGCCAGCGCCGCTTCGGTGATCGACTGCAGGCGCTGCACCATGTCGACGGCCGCCTCGACTTCCGCGCGCGCCTCTTGCTCTCGGAGCAGCCGCTCGTCGCGCTCCTGCTCGAGCCGCTTCTGCTCCGTCACGTCGACCATCAGGCCGCGCAGCCGGCCGGAGTCGGTGCGGTGGACGCGATCGCGCAGCCATACCACGCTGCCGTCGGCGGCGGTGGCGCGAAACTCGTGGTCGATGACGCGCTGCCCGCGCGTGGCCTCGTCGTAGGCCCCTTGCGCGCGCTCCCGGTCACGGGGATCGATGAGCGTCGCGCGGAAGTCCTGGGCGGCCAGCCAGCGCTCGACCGGATAGCCGAGGACCTCCTCGGCGCGCCGGTTGACGAACGTGAAGCGTTGCGTGGCCGGCTCGAGCTCCCACACGATGCCGTCGACGTCATGGACGAGATCACGGAAGCGGCGTTCGGCGGATTCGACAGCAGGGAACATCGACCGCGTGTGGTGACCGAGTGCTGTCATCGCGCCGAAATATGGCAAGCGACATGCCACGTCGACGATTGTAAAAAACGCTTCAGCGATCGATGGATGGAGCGCGCATCGATGGATGGGGCGCGCGTGGAGCAGGAATCGGCGTGCGCCGTTCCCCTACGAGCCGTGCACGCCGGCCGCCTGTGCACCGGAAGGGTGCGCATGGGAAGTGCGTTGCAGGACGGTGTCGCTCCGGTGAGTCAGGGCACGAGGGCGGCACGGCTGATGGCCGTCGCCTCACGATTGTGCCACTCGGACTCGGTGAATGCCGTGTTGATCTCCTCGAGCGGGTACTTGTGCGAGATCAGCCGGTCGAACGGGAATCGGCGCTGGTTGCGCACGAGGAAGTCGAGCGCGCGCGGGATCACCCACGCGTCGTACATGATGACGCCGACGATCCGCTTGGCGCCCCACACGAGCTGTGCGGGCTCGAAATCCACCTTGGCGCCGCGCGAGATGGTGCCGATCTCGAGGTACGTCCCACCCGGGCGGAGCATGTCGATGCCCTCGGGGATCACCTGAGGAAAGCCGACGAAGTCGCACGCGACGTCCGCACCGACACCGCCGGTCCACTTGCGCACGAGCGCCACGCGGTCCTTGCGCTCGGTGATCTCCTTCACGTTGATCACGTGATCGGCCCCGAACCCGCGCGCGAGCTCGAGCCGGCCGGGCAGCTGATCCACCACGATCACGCTGGCGGCGCCCATGTCCTTGGCCACGGCGGCGGCCTGCACGCCCAGGCCGCCTGCGCCCTGGATCACCACGCTGCCGCCGAACTCGAGCCTGGCCTCGTGGAGCCCGAAGATCACCTGGGAGAGCGCGCAGTTCACCGGGGAGACGAGCTCGTCCGGCAGCACGTCGGGCACGCCGAAGATGGCGCCGCCGGGCCGCAGGTAATAGTACTCGGCGAAGGCGCCGTTGAAATGGGGGAACTCCGAAGGCCCCCGCGGTCGCTCGATCTTCGCCGGGCAGGCCGCCGGTTGCTTGTTCAGGCAGACGTAGCAGCGCCCGCACGGATAGAAGTACGTGTAGGCGACGCGGTCGCCCTCGCGGAGCGGGCGACCGAGCGAGTCGGTCTTGACGTTCTTGCCGAGCCTGGCGACGCGTCCGGTCATCTCGTGGCCGAAGATCCACCCGTCGTCGGGCAGGCGCAGCGGCGCGTCGCCGCGCCAGAAGTGGAGATCGGAGCCGCAGACGTTGGCGAGGGAGACCTTGATCAGCACGGCGTCCGGTTCGATCTCGGGCAGCCTCAGCTCCCGGATCTCGAAGGGCTTACCGGGTCCGAAGAAGACGGCCGCTCTGCCGGTGGTGGCCATGACGCGCTCCTCTAACGCGGGCGCCCGAGCCCGAACGCGTCGTGCAGCGCGCGCACGGCCAGCTCCGCGTACTTGTCCTCGATGACGCACGACACGGCGATCTCCGACGTCGAGATCATCTGGATGTTGATGCCTTCCTTGGACAGCGCGGTGAACATCTGGGCGGCGACGCCGGAGTGACTGCGCATGCCCACGCCGATGATGGAGACCTTGGCCACGCGCTCGTCGTGGGAGATGCCGTCCGCCCCCACCTGGCGCGCGATCGTCTCCAGGGCGGCGCGGGCCCGCGAATGGTCGCCGCGCGGGAGCGTGAACGAGATATCCGTGAAGCCGTCGCGGCTGATGTTCTGCACGATCATGTCCACGACGACGTTCTTGGCCGCCACCGCGCCGAAGACCTGCGCGGCGATGCCGGGTCGGTCGGGCACGCGGAGCAGCGAGATCTTCGCCTGGCTGCGATCGTGCGTGATGCCGGTAACGACCGCCTCTTCCATCCCGCTCTCCTCTTTCGTCACGAGCGTGCCGGGGTCGAGCTTGAAGGTCGACCGCACGTGCACCGTCACGCCATACTTCTTCGCGAACTCCACCGACCGCGCCTGCAGGACTTTGGCGCCGAGACTGGCCATCTCGAGCATCTCGTCGTAGGCTACCCGGGCCAGCTTGCGCGCGTCGGGCACGATGTTCGGGTCGGCGGTGTACACGCCGTCGACGTCGGTGTAGATCTCGCAGACGTCGGCCTTCAGCGCGGCCGCCAGCGCCACCGCCGTGAGGTCGGAGCCGCCGCGCCCGAGGGTGGTGATGTCCTCCGCCTCCGAGAGTCCCTGGAAGCCGGCCACCACGACGATCTCGCCCGCCTGCAGCGCCGCCCGCGCGCGCTCGGGATTGATCTCCGTGATGCGCGCCTTGGTGTGCGCGTGATCGGTGCGCATGCCGGCCTGCGGGCCCGTCAGCGAGCGCGCCTTGAGCCCGAGCCCGTGGAGAGCCATCGAGAGCAGCGCGATGGTGACCTGCTCGCCGGTGGCCAGCAGCATGTCCATCTCGCGCGGCTCCGGCGTGGCCGAGATCTGCGCGGCGAGACCGAGCAGACCGTCGGTCGTCTTGCCCATGGCCGAGACGACCACGACGACCTGGTGCTCGCCCGCGCTCTGCGCGACGCGCCGGGCGACGTTCTTGATCCTATCGGCGTCGGCCACGGACGAGCCGCCGTACTTCTGCACGATCAGCATAGACTTCGCAATCTACATGAGCCGCGCGCGCAGTGGCAAGCCGCGTGGGCGCATCAGGCCACGGACGTCGGCGCCCGGCGCACCTCGCCGAGGCTGACGTGCTCGCGCAGGAGGTAGAGCCAGCCGACGAGGGTGATCGGCAGCGTGGCGCTCGCGTGGTAGATCAGCGCGTAGGCCAGCGCCGTCGCCGGCGCGACGCCGAAGACCTCGAGGGCGAGCTTGGCGGCGAAGTGGAAGACGCCGAGATAGCCCGGCGCCGACGGCACGCTGATCCCCACGCCCACGAAGGCGAGGACGACCCAGCCCGCGAGGAACGGGAGATCGAGGTGGGCCGCGCGCAGCATGGCCCACGCGGCGGCGGCGGGAAGCAGCCAGACGATCGGCGTCCACGCGGCGATGCGCAGGGCGTGCGATGCGGTGCGGATGCCGTCGAGCCCGCGCAGCGCCGTGTCGAACAGCGACAGCGCCATGCGCGCCAGGTGCGGCCAGCGACCCGTCAGGCGCGCGACGAGCCGCCGACCCCGCTCGGGCGCCCGCGCCACCGTCACCAGCAATGCGACCCCGATGACGTCGATGGCCAGCAGCACGCCCGCCGCCCACTCGACCGGCGCCGGCACCGGCGTCAGGAACACCAGCACGGTCAGGATCAGTACGAGCGCCAGACTGTCGAGCACGCGCTCGATGACGACGGTGGCCGTCACCAGCCAGAACGCCTGGGTCGGGCTGAGCGGCTCCGCCTCGCGCAGCCGGCGGGCCGCCGTGTAGATCCGCACGACCTCGCCCGCACGCAGGGGCAGGATGTTGTTGGCCATGTAGCCGATCATCGTGGCCGGCACGATGCCCGGCGGCGGGGGACCCGGCGGGAAGAGCCATCGCCAGCGAAGCGCCCGCGCGTAGAGGCCGGCGATGCCGAGCACGACCGAGACGAGCACCCAGCTCCAGCTCGTGCGCGCCAGCTGCGCGCCGAGCTCGTGCAGATCGACGCTCCAGAGCAGGAACGCGAACAGCGCGACGCTGATCGCGATCGCGAGCGCCAGACGCAGGCGGTGGCTCAGAGGCCGAGCTGCGCCAGGACGGCGTCGAGGGAGGCGGGCACGGACGTCGGTCGCGTCGCGGATTCGAGCGCCGTGTCGGGGTCCTTCAACCCGTGACCGGTGAGCGTCAACACCAGGGTCGAGCCGGGTTCGAAGCGGCCGGCCTTGACCATCTTCACGAGGCCGGCGACGGTGGCCGCCGATGCCGGTTCCATGAAGATGCCCTCTTCGCGCGCCAGCATCCGGTACGCGCGCAGGATCTCTTCGTCGGTGACGATCTCGATCCACCCCTGGCTGTCCTTCATCGCTTCCAGCGCGAACCCCCACGAGGCCGGGTTGCCGATCTTGATGGCGGTGGCGACCGTGCGCGGCTCGTCGATCACGCGGTTCTCGTAGATCGGCGCGGCGCCCGCCGCCTGGAATCCCACCATGCGCGGGAGGTCCTTGATCTTGCCGTCACGGTGGTATTCGCGATAGCCGCGCCAGTAGGCGGAGATGTTGCCGGCGTTGCCGACGGGGATCAGGTGATAGTCGGGAGCGCGACCGAGCTGATCCACCACCTCGAAGGCGGCCGTCTTCTGGCCCTCGAGGCGGAAGGGGTTGACGGAGTTCACCAGCGTCACCGGGTGCGTCTCGGCGATCTGTCGCACGATGGTGAGCGCCTGATCGAAGTTGCCGTCGACGGTGAGGACCTTGGCGCCGTGGATCGCCGCCTGCGAGAGCTTTCCGAGGGCGATGGCGCCCTTGGGGACCATCACGAACGCCCGCACACCGGCGCGGGCGGCGAAGGCCGCCGCGGAGGCCGACGTGTTGCCGGTCGACGCGCAGATGACGGCTCGTGCGCCGCCCTCGACGGCCTTGGAGATGGCCATGGTCATCCCGCGATCCTTGAACGACCCCGTCGGGTTGAAGCCCTCGCACTTGAGATAGATCGACAGGCTCGGATCGGTCGCCTCCGCCAGCCGCGGCGCCGGCACCAGCGGCGTGTTCCCCTCGTGCAGCGTCACCACCGGCGTCTTGTCCGTCACCGGCAAGTACTTCCGATACGTCTCGATGACCCCGGGCCACGCGCGGTGCATCTAGGGGGGCCCTCCTTCGACCCGGATCATGGTGGTCGGCGTGGCGACGTCGCGCATGCGGTCGATGGCGGCGAGCGCGGCGCGCATGTCCTTCTCGCGCGCCTCGTGGGTCAGCATGACGACCGGTACGGCTTCGCGGGTGGCGCGCCCTTTCTGGATGACGTTGGCGATCGAGATGTCGTTCTCGCCCAGGATGCCGGCCACGCGCGAGAGGACGCCCGGCTTGTCGCGCACCATGACGCGCAGGTAGTAGGCGCACCGGACGGACTCCATCGGCCGGACCGGCAGCGCCACCGGGCCCACCGACGGCAGCTCCAGGGCCAGGGCGGGGATGCCGTGGGCGATGTTGCGGGCGATCTCGAGCGCGTCCGACCAGACGGCGGACGCCGTCGGCATCTGGCCGGCGCCGCGGCCGTAGAACATGAGGTCGCCCACGGCGTCGCCCGTGATGAACACGGCGTTGAAGACGCCCGACACGGCGGCCAGCGGCGAGGCGGCGGGAATCATGGTCGGATGCACCCGCACCTCCACGCCGCCCTCGACGGCTTTCGCGATGGCGAGCAGCTTGATGCGGTAACCCAGCTCCCGCGCGTAGGCGATGTCCGAGCTCGTCACGCGCGTGATGCCTTCCGTATGGATGTCCTTCAGCTCGACCGTCGTCCGGAAGGCGATGGAGGCGAGGATCTGCAGCTTGTGCGCGGAGTCGAGGCCTTCGATGTCGAGCGTCGGGTCCGCCTCGGCGTAGCCGTGCGTCTGCGCTTCCTCGAGCACCAGCGAGAAGTCCAGGCCCTCGTCCGTCATCTTCGACAGGATGTAGTTGCAGGTGCCGTTGACGATCCCGGCCAGCCCGAGAACCTTGTTGGCCGGCAGGCCTTCCTTCACGGCGCGGATCAGCGGGATGCCGCCGGCGACGGCCGCCTCGAAGGCGAGGGTGACGCCGCGGCGGCGCGCCTCCGCGTAGAGCTCGGCGCCGTGGTGCGCGAGCAGGGCCTTGTTGGCGGTGACCACGTGCTTGCCGGCGGCGAGCGCGCGCAGGATGAAGGTCCGCGCGGGCTCGAGACCGCCGACCAGCTCGATGACCACGTGCACGTCGGGACTGTCGAGCACGCGAGCGGCCTCGCTCGTGAGCGGCAAGGCCGCGAGGTCGAGCCCCTCGCGTGGCCGGGTGAGATCGGTGTCGGCGACCACCGCCAGCGCCAGCCGACAGCCCGCCCGCTCCTCGAGCATGGCGCGCTGCGACTGGAGGATCTTGACCACGCCGGCGCCGACGGTGCCGAGGCCCAGAAGCCCGATGCGTACCTCGCCGACGGAGCTCATGGGATGACGGGGCGTGGCCGGCTCAGCGGTGCAGCTGCTTGAGGCCGCGGAGCGCCTGCTTGATCCGCTGCTCGTTCTCGACGAGGGCGAAGCGGACATAGCCCTCGCCGTACTCGCCGAAGCCGATGCCCGGCGACACGGCCACCTTGGCCTCCTGGATGAGCAGCTTGGAGAACTCGAGCGAGCCGAGGCTGCGGAACGCGTCCGGGATGGGTGCCCACACGAACATGGTGCCCTTCGGCTTGTCGACCCGCCAGCCGAGCTTGTTCAGGCCGTCGACGAGGACGTCGCGCCGCCTGCGATGCACCTCGACGATCTCGTCCACGACCTTCTGGTCGCCCTCGAGCGCGATGATGCCGGCGATCTGGATCGGCTGGAAGGCGCCGTAGTCGAGATACGACTTGATGCGCGCCAGCGCGTGGATCATGCGCGCGTTGCCGCACACGAACCCGAGCCGCCAGCCCGGCATGTTGTAGGACTTGGACGTCGAGAAGATCTCGACGCCGACCTCCTTGGCGCCGGGCACCTCCAGGAACGACGGCGGCCGGTAGCCGTCGAACGCGAAGTCGGCGTAGGCGAAGTCGTGCACGACCATGAGACGGTGCTCGCGGGCGAAGTCGACGACCTTCACGAAGAACTCGCGGTCCACGCACATGGTGGTGGGGTTGTGCGGAAAGGACAGGATCAAGAGCTTCGCTTTCGGCCAGGCAAGCTTGGCCGTTTCCTGCAGCCGGGCGAAGAAATCGCCGTCGGGGGTGAGCGGCACCGATCGGAGATCTCCGTCGGCGATCACGACCGAGTACGAGTGAATCGGATAGGTCGGATTGGGGACCAGCGCGCCGTCACCCGGCTGCAGCACCGCCAGTGCGAGATGCGCCATGCCCTCTTTGGCGCCGATGGTGGCGATCACCTCGGAATCGGCGTCCAGCTCCACCGCGTAGCGCTCGCGATACCAGGTCGCCATGGCCTTGCGCAGGCGCGTGATGCCGCGCGACGCGGAATAGCGGTGATTCTTCGGGTTCTGCGCGGCCTCGATGAGCTTGGCGACGATGTGTTTCGGCGTCGGCATGTCCGGATTGCCCATGCCGAGATCGACGACGTCCTCGCCGCGGGCGCGGGCCTTCGTCTTGAGGTCGTTCACGATGGCGAACACGTAGGGGGGCAGACGCTTGATCCGATAGAACTCGTCCATCGCGCTCCCTCCGGGCTCGCATGACGTCGTGCGGCGGTCTCGCGATGATACCGAAGCGTTGCGCAAAGTGTCAACGAACCGAAGGATGACGCATATTTACGGCACGATACGCCGTGCCGGCCGCGGTCAATCAGTCACCGCCGGCGATTGCTGCGTGCCGATCTGGCGCGTTCCCGAACGCCTAAGCCCTTGATTTATCGGAGGGCCGATTCGGCATGTCACTTGCCGCTCCCTGGGGCGCCATGAACGACGTGCCAGGCGGCACCATGACCGCGAGCCCCGCCGCAGGCGAGTGGCGTCCGAGCGTGAGCGCGATGCGATCGGCGGCCGCGGCTCGACGCCACACGGGGACGCGACAACGGGCGCAGTTCAGCTTGCTCATCGTGCGCGGCGACGGCGAGCGGGTCCTCCGATTCAACTTCGCGCGGTCGTCCGCCCTCGGCGCGGCCGTGAGCCTGGCCGTGACCATCTCCTTCGTCGGCCTCCTCGTCGGTGACTGGCTGAAGCTCAAGGAGTTGACGCGGGAGGCGGCGACCTTTGCCAACACAATCGTCCAGCAGCGCGCCACCATCGAGGCGACGAACCACAAGCTGGCGGACCTCCGGAAAGAGGTGGGCACCTGGCGCGAGATGCACGCGCGCATCCACGAGGCCTTCGGTCCCGACGCGGGTCGGGGCAACCGCGACAAGGGCATCGGCGGCGCCACCAGCGGTCCGGAGCGCCTGCCGGCGGTGGCGCCGACGGATGAGCTGAACCGGCTGGCCGATACGATCAAGGAGGAAGGCCACAGCCTGCGTGCCCTCGACCGTCTGATGGCGCGCGCCGCCAAGGCCTTGGCGACCTTGCCGTCGCGCTGGCCCGTGCGCGGCTCCGTGAATTCGGAGTTCGGCCGCCGGCCCTCACCGTGGACGCAGTCGGTCGAATTCCACAGCGGGATCGACATCAAGGCCCAGACCGGGACGCCCGTGCATGCCCCCGCCGCCGGCACGGTCGTCGTCGCCGGGCCCGCCCACGAGTACGGCACGGCGGTGATGCTCGACCACGGTCAGGACATCAAGACCCTCTACGGGCATCTCTCCAAGGTCTCGGTCCGTCCCGGTCAGAAGGTCGAGCGCGGTACGCTGCTCGCGTACTCGGGCAACACCGGGCGATCGTCCGGCCCGCACCTGCACTACGAGATCTTCGTCAAGGGTCAGCCGGTCAATCCCCGCGCCTACCTCTGGGATTAGCCGGCGAGCGGGCGGCCGTCGATCTCGATGAACACCAGCGACTGATCCGGCGACTTCACCCAGACCGCTGACGCGACGGCGCCGGTCTGGTTGTTCAGCCCCTGCCAGACGCCCCCCGCCGGCCGGTGATCGACCGGGTTGCGCGCGACCTCGCGCTTGCACTCCTGGAAGCCGTCGCGCGCGAGCGCCTCCACGACCTCTTCCGGCTCGGCGATCCAGCCCTGGCCGGTCCAGCGCATGCGGCCTCCGCGACAGAGCTCGAGCAAACGATCCGATGCGTTCATGTCTCGCCCCCATTCTCGGCGACGACGCCCGTCGTCGCAAAAGGGAGGAACAGGGCTGCAAGGCCGTGGCCAGCGGAACGCCGCAGCGTGAGGGGCGCGACAACCATCCGTGCCGCGGTCAACTCTGGGCGGCGGCGTGGGTCGTTGGTTCGACCGATCCTGACAGCGCGGGTCGAGGATCGTGCTGGTCTCGGCGGCCGAGGAAGAAATTACGCGGCCGGCGCGCGTCTCAGCCGATGGCTACGCCCGTACGCACCTGGCAGGCGACCCAGTGGCCCGGCGTGATCTGCTTCAGCATCTGTTCGTTCTGGGAGCACGACGGCACGCGCAGGCCGCAGCGCGTGTGGAAGCGGCAGCCCGACGGCGGATTGATGGGGCTCGGCACGTCGCCTTCGAGCAGGATCCGCTTGCGCTTCATCGTCGGATCGGGAATGGGAACGGCGGAGAGCAGTGCTTCCGTGTACGGGTGCTTCGGGTTCGTGTACAGCTCCTTGGCCGGGGCCACCTCGACGATCTTGCCGAGGTACATCACGGCCACGCGCGTGGAGATGTGCTCGACGACCGACAGGTCGTGCGCGATGAAGATGTACGTCAGACCGAACTTGCTCTGAAGATCCTCGAGGAGGTTGATGATCTGGGCCTGGATCGACACGTCGAGCGCCGAGACCGGTTCGTCCGCGATGATGAGCTTGGGACTGACCGCGAGTGCGCGCGCGATGCCGATGCGCTGGCGCTGACCGCCCGAGAACTCGTGCGGGTAGCGCCGCAGGTGGTCCGCCGACAGCCCGACCGTCTCCAGCAGCTGCACCACACGCTCCTCGCGCGCGCGGCGGCTCCGCGCCAGCTTGTGGATGACCAGCGCCTCGCCGATGATCGAGCCGACCGTCATCCGGGGATTGAGCGACGCATACGGGTCCTGGAAGATGATCTGCATCTCTTTCCGCAGAGCCCGGAGCGAGCGCTTGTCGAGCGTGGTGACGTTCTTGTTCTCGAACCAGATTTCGCCCGCCGTCGGTTCGATCAGTCGCAGGATCGTGCGGCCGGTCGTCGACTTGCCGCAGCCTGATTCGCCCACGAGGCCGAGCGTCTCGCCCGGCATGACCTCGAACGACACGTCGTCGACGGCGTGGACGCGCGCCACCTCCCGCGAGAGCAGCCCGCCACGGATCGGAAAGTACTTCTTGAGGTTCCGGACCTTGAGGAGGGGCTCTGCCATGGGTGTGGACCTCAGTAGAGGAAGCAGGCCACCTTGTGGCCTGGCCGCACTTCCTTGAGCGGCGGCGTGTTGTCGAAGTGCATGGGTTTGGCGAGCGCGCAGCGCGGCGCGAAGCGGCAGCCCGGCTTGGCCTCGCCGCGGAGCGTCGGCACCGTGCCCGGAATCGGCTCCAGCTTCTGCTTCCGCGTGGCGGCGACGTCGATGCGTGGAATCGAGCGCAGGAGGCCCTGGGTGTACGGATGCAGCGGCTCCTTGAAGAGCTCGCCCACCGCCGCCTCCTCGACGACCTGGGCGCCGTACATCACGACCACGCGCTGCGCCGTCTCCGCGATGACCCCCATGTCGTGCGTGATCAGCATGATGGCCATGCCGAGCTTGGCCTTCAGCTCATTCAGCAGCTCGAGGATCTGCGCCTGGATCGTCACGTCGAGGGCCGTGGTGGGCTCGTCCGCGATGAGGAGATTGGGGTTGCACGAGAGCGCCATGGCGATCATGACGCGCTGGCGCATGCCGCCGGACAGCTGGTGGGGATACTCCTTCACGCGCCGCTCGGCGTTCGGAATGTGCACGAGCTTCAGCATGTCGACCGTCTTGTCCATGGCGTCGCGCCGGCCCAGCCCCTCGTGGAGCCGGATCGCCTCCGCGATCTGCTCGCCCACCGTGAAGACGGGGTTCAGCGAGGTCATGGGCTCCTGGAAGATCATCGCGATCTCTTTGCCGCGGACCTTCCGCATCTGCGCCGAGCTCAGCTCGAGGAGGTTCTTGCCGTTGTAGAAGATCTGGCCCTGCACGATGCGGCCGGGGGGCTGGGGGATCAAGCGCATGATCGAGAGCGCGGTGACGGATTTGCCGGAGCCGGACTCGCCGACGATACCGAGCGTCTCACCCTTGTTGATGTGGAGGTCGATCCCGTCGACGGCGCGAACGATGCCCTCGTCGGTGAAGAAGTGCGTCTTCAGTCCCTTGACGTCAAGCAGCCGTTCGGCCATGGAGCCTCCCGTCGGACCTACCAGCGACTCGTCAGCTCGCGGAACGCGTCGAGTGCCCGCGCGATGTCGTCTCCATCCACGTCCTTGTGCGTGACACAGCGGATGGCGGCGGGGCCCATCGCGTGCACCTTCACCTTCCGGGCGGCGCAGCCCTTGACCAGCGCCTCGGTCGCGGCCGGGCCGCGGTCGACGCGCAGGATGACGATGTTGGTCTGCACGGTCGAGAGGTCCACCGCGAGCCCGGGCAGCTTCGCCAGGCCTTCCGCGAGTCGGCGGGCGTGGTCGTGGTCCTCGGCCAGACGGTCGACCATCCGCTCGAGGGCGACGATGCCGGCCGCCGCGATGATGCCCCCTTGCCGCATGCCCCCACCGAGCATCTTGCGGACCCGGCGCGCGCGGCCGATGAACTCGTTCGAGCCGCAGATCACCGAGCCGACCGGTGCGCCCAGGCCCTTCGAAAGACAGAAGGTCACCGAGTCCACCGGCCGGGCGAAGTCGACAGCGGGGCGCCGCAGGGCGACGGCGGCGTTGAACAGCCGCGCGCCGTCGAGATGCACGGGGACGCCGGCCTCGCCGGCGGCGGCGGCGACGGCGGCGATCTCCTCCGGCGTGCAGCACGTCCCGCCGTGTCGGTTGTGCGTGTTCTCCACGCAGACGAGGCCCGTCTGGGGCAGATGGATGTTCGCCGGACGGATCGCCGCACGGACCTGCTCCGGCATCAGGAAGCCGCGGGCCGTCGTGACGGGCCGCATCTGCACGTGGCCGATCGTCGCCGCCCCCGCGACCTCGTAGTTGTAGATGTGCGAGTCGAGATCGAGCACGACCTCTTGCCCGGAGCGCGTGTGCGCGACGACGGAGACGAGATTGCCCTGCGTGCCGGAGGTCACGAAGAGGCCGGCGTCCTTGCCGAGCCGCTCGGCGGCCAGCGCTTCCAGCCGCTGGATGGTCGGATCCTCGCCCCAGACGTCGTCGCCGACCTCGGCGCGGGCCATGGCCTCGCGCATCTCCGGCGTGGGGAGCGTCAGCGTATCGGAACGGAGGTCGACGATGTCGTGCACGCGATCACCTCTGCGCGCGCAACCGCTGCGCCGCGCGCTTGCCCCACTCCGTATATCCGTACTCGCTCGCCAGCTGCCGGAGCAACGCGAGCGCGTCGGCGTTGCGGCCCTCGCTGAAGTTCACGTCGGCCAGGAGCGAGAGCGCCTCGGGAATGACGGGCGCCCGGGGGTAATCCTTGATGACCTTCTCCAGTCGCGGCCGGGCGCCGCTCGGATTGCCCTGGCCGATGTACCATGCCGCGACCCAGACTTCCTTCTGCGCGAGCCGGCCGCGACAGACCTCGATCTTCGCCAGCGCGTCGGTCGCATAGCGACTCTCGGGGTAGTCTTTCACGAGCTTCTTGAACTGATCCATCGCCTTGGCGGCGAGGCCCTGGTCCTGCTCGATGGGCTTGATCTGGTCGTAGTACGTCATCGCGTAGCGGTACTGCACGAGGTCGGCGATCTCGTGACGCGGATAGAACGACAGGAACGCCTCGAACTCCTTGGCCGCCTTCGCGAACTCGGCGTCCCGATAGAACGCCTCGCCCATCAAGAACCGCGCGCGCGGAGCGTAGGACGAGTTCGGATGCCGCTCGACGACCTTGCGGAAGTGCTCGCGCGCCTCCGCGTACCGCTTCTTCTCCAGCTCGGCTTCACCGAGCCGATAGAGCTCTTCGGCCGGCAAGATGGGGGTCGGGGCCGGACGCATCCAGGCGCAGCCACCGGCAAGGAGGAGCAGGGTGAGGGCGAGCGTCCGGAACATCGCGCACAGCATATAGCACATTTCCACGCCCAAAAATCCTTTGACTTCGCCAGGCTGGCCCGGTATTACCATTCCGGGTTCACCGCCGGGGCGCCTGCTGTCCGGCGGTCGGGCTAACACCGTGCTCCCCGTGAGCGCCTGAGGGGTCCTGCCATGGCATTGCCCAGGATGATCCGCGTTCGTCAGACGTTTCCGCGCCCGCGCGTGGCCGACATCCCGCGGGCGGTCGCCCAGACGCTCGGCGCCGCGGCGCTGCGCGTCAAACCCGGCGACACCATCGCCGTGGGCGCCGGCAGTCGGGGCATCGCCAACATCGACGTCGTCGTCGGTGCCACCGTCCGCTGGTTGAAAGAGCTCGGGGCCCGGCCGTTCGTCTTTCCCGCCATGGGTAGCCACGGCGGCGGGACCGCCGAGGGCCAGCTCTCCGTGCTCGAGCACTACAGCATCACGGAGGCGACCATGGGGTGCCCCGTCCGGGCGACCATGGAGGTGGTCCAGGTCGGCGAAGCGCTCGGCCTGCCCGTCTGGCTGGACAAGCTGGCTGCCGAGGCCGACGGCATCGGCATCGTCAACCGCGTGAAGCCGCACACCGACTTCAAGGGCGAGATCGAGTCCGGCCTCTTCAAGATGATGACGATCGGCCTCGGCAAGCATAAAGGAGCGATCCAGTATCACCGGGCGAACATCCACCACGGCTACGAAACCGTCATCACGGCCGTCGGCCGGGAGATGCTGGCCAAAGCCCGGATCGGCTTCGGCGTCGGCATCGTCGAGAACGGCTACGACGAGACCGCGCACGTCGAGGCGTTCGCGCCGGAGGCGCTCGAGGCCGGCGAGCGCCGGCTGCTCAAGAGCGCGCGCGAGTGGATGGCGCGGCTGCCGTTCTCGCCGATCGACGTGCTGATCGTCGAGGAGATGGGCAAGAACATCTCCGGCTCGGGGATGGACACCAACGTGATCGGCCGGCCCTCCAACCCACACGAGCCGTTCCCCAACCACCCGAAGATCCTCTGGATCGTGACCCTGGATCTGACCGACGAGAGCTACGGCAACGCCGTGGGCATCGGCAACGCCGATTTCACCACGCGGCGGCTCGTCGAGAAGATCGACATGAAGCCGACGCTGATCAACGCGATCACCGCCTGCGCGCCGGGCGGGGCCAAGGTTCCGGCCACGTTCGACACCGACCGCGAGGCGGTGGAGACGGCGCTCTCGTGCATCGGGCTCACGCCGCCTTCGAGCGCGCGCGTGATCCGCATCAAGAACACGCTCATGCTGGGCGAGATCGAGGTCTCGGAGGCGTACGCGGCGGAGATCGCCA
>JBIOXS010000176.1:0-48351 GCA_044869815.1 Candidatus Rokuibacteriota bacterium
CCCCGGTTCACCCGGGGCGCGCCGAACGTTTGGGGGTATGGGGGCCATGTCGGGGCCCCCATTATTTTTAGGCAGCCATGAGGACGACGAGCATCGACCAGGTCTCGGACCAGGCGAAGAGCTGGGCGTGACGGATCATCACGGTGCGACCGTCGATCCGGAGCGCGACGATCAGTGGGTCGGCGGAGCCGAGCAGCGCGCGCCAGGTTGCGAACCATCTGAACGCTTCACGCGGTGAACGCCACGCCGGGAGCCACAGCTCGAGCCACCGTTGGGGATAACGCTGCCGCATGCGACGCGCGAGGCGCGCGGCGAGCAGCACGCCGTGGCCGAGGTTCACGATGGCGACCAGCAGCACCAGCAGCGTCGTGATCCGGATGATCGCGTCAACCATGCCCCCTTGCATCGCAATCCCGATACCACGGCCGCGTGTCCCTTATAACCAACTGATTCCGAGGGAGTTTTGAGCTCGCCGGGACGCCGCCCGGCCGGTTCCTGACCAGCCGGGGCCGGTGCGAAATCGACCGGACCGACGATCACGCGGCGTGGCGGAGCACGACCTCGTAATCCTTCGGCGCGTGCGAGATCACGGGATTCCACGCCTCGTGCACGAGCCACTCGTAGCCCGTCGGCGTGGTGAGCACGACGCGACCCGGATGAAAGGCCGACGCGGGCTCGACCTGAACGGCCAGCAACGACTCGCCCTCCAGCGCGCGATTCACCGCGCTCTGGACCTCCGCGCGCACCGCGAGCGCACGCTCCTGGGCACGGTCACGCACCACGCGCCAGGCGAGCAGCCCGACCACCAAGCCGACGATTAACGCTGGTGCGATCAGCACCTGGATCATGGTCTGTCCCTCCCACTCCTGGAGATGCTGCGACGCGACAGGGGGATTCCCGGGCAAAGGCGAGTACACTAGGCCACCCGCGATGAGGGACTGATGGAAACGAGCGGAGTCGCGCAGCTGTTCGACCTCCACGCGCTCAAGGCGTTCGCGCCCGACAAGCGCGTGCGCAAGATGCTCTTCAAGACGGACCAGCTCTGGTCGGAGATCGCCTGTTACGAGCCCGGCCAGTCGACGGTGATGCACAGCCATCCGAAAGAGGAAGAGGCGATCTTCGTGCTCGAAGGCAGCGCGAACATGTCCATCGGCGGCGAGGAGGTCGTCGTGCCGGCGGGCGCCATCGTGAAGTTCCCGAAGAACGTCCCGCACGACGTTCGTAACCTCGGACCCGGCCGTTGCGTGATCATGTTCCTGAAGGTCAATCCGAAGGTCCTCGGGAGCACCGCCGATGGGTAATGTCGAGCGATGCGACAAGACGCTGCCGCTGAACGAGATGATGTTCCACGTGCGGCGCGATGCCCGCCTGCGCGAGCGCTGGCTCACGGACTTCGCCGTCCTGGCGCGCGAGTTCGGGCTGAGCCGCGCGGAGATCGACGCGGTGCAGGCGAAGGATCCCAAGCGGCTCATGGATCTCGGCGTCCATCAATACTACGTGCCGCAGATTCTGCGGCTCTTCTTCGGCGCCGCCCAGAACGAAAACGCCAGCGCCGCGCTCGAGTGTTACAAGCGTGCGTATCCCGCCGAGACGGCCGAGGCCATGGCGCTCCAGGCGCGCCTCGAAGGACGCTAGGCGTGGCCGAGATCGTGGCGGCCATGGCCATGACGCACTCGCCCGGCCTGACCGGCTGGTTCGATCGCGCCCCGGCCGAGTACCAGCAGCTGGCCCTCACCGCCACCGCCGAGATGCGGCGGCGCCTGGAGGCGGCGCGGCCCGACACGCTGGTGATGTTCAGCAACGATCACCTGTTGAACTGGCCGATCAACAACATCCCCGAGTACACGGTCGGCATCGGCGACGCGCACGTCGGTCCGGCCGACTGGTTCGACGAGTGGCTGGGGATGGAGAAGTATCGGGTGCCCGGCGATCCCGGGCTCGCGCGCTTCCTCGTCAACGATGCCGTCCGCCGCGGACTGTCGCTGGCCTATCTGCGCGAGATGCAGTTCGACGACGGCATCTCCGTTCCGACGCACTACCTGAACCCGGACGCGCGTTTCCGCCTCGTGCCGGTGACGATGAACTGCAACGTGCCGCCGATCCCGACGCCGGCGCGCGCCTACCATGTCGGCCGCACACTCCGTGAGGCGATGCACGCCTATCCCGGGCCGACGCGGATCGCCGTGATCGCCACCGGCGGGCTGTCGCACGAGCCGGGTGGGCCGCGCTACTTCTGGATCGACGAGGAGTTCGATCGCTGGTTCCTCGACCTTCTGAAAGTCGGTGATCACGCGCGGCTGCTGCGCGAATGCACGCTCGAGCGGATGGAGGCCGCCGGCTCCGGGGGGACGGCCGAGCTGCTGGCCTGGATCGCCGTGCTGGCGATGACGCGCGGGCCCGCCGACGTGCTGGCCTACATGCCGGCCATCGCCTGGCGCTCCGGGACCGGCATGGTCGTGTGGAGCGACCTCGCATGACGGGCAAGACGCATCATCTCGATCACGAGCAGATCCATCAGGAGTGGAACAACGCGCTGGCCCCGCGGCTCACCATCGACCCGGGCGATACCGTCGTCTTCGAGACGCGCGACGCCGCCAACCGCTTCTACACCAAGGAGTCGACGCACGAGGACGTGATCCGGCGCGGTCCGTTCCGCGGCCATCCCCTCACCGGTCCCGTGTACGTTCGCGGCGCGCGCCCGGGTGACACGCTGGTCGTCCACATCGTGGACGTGCAGCCGGCGCTCGATTGGGGCTGGACCTCGATCCGTCCCGGTCGTGGTCTGCTGCCGGAGGCGGATTTCCCGAAGCCGTTTCTGCAGATCTGGGACCTCGCCGACAAGCGGCACGCCCGTCTCGGCACCCGCGTGGCGGTGCCGATCGCGCCGTTCCCCGGCGTGATGGGCGTCGCCCTCGACGAGCCGGGCGGACACAGCACCATGCCGCCGCGCCGCGCCGGCGGCAACATGGACATCAAGCAGCTCGTGGCCGGCGCCACGCTGTACCTGCCGGTGCTCGTGGACGGCGCGCTGTTCAGCACGGGCGACGCGCACGCCGCGCAGGGCGACGGCGAGGTGTGCGTCACGGCGGTGGAAATGATGGGGCGCATCACGCTGAGCTTCGAGCTGCAGTCGGGGCGGCGTCTTGCGGAGCCGCAGCTGCGGACGCCGCAGCCGCCGTCGGCCGCCACCAACCGCGGACCGCACTATGCGACCACCGCCCACGGCCCCGATCTGTTCGCCTCCGCGCAGCAGGCCGTCCGCTACATGATCGATCACCTGGTGGAGACGCGCGGGCTTTCCCGCGAAGAGGCATACGTGGTGTGCTCCGTCGCCGCCGATCTCAAGATCAGCGAGATCGTCGACGCGCCGAACTGGATCGTCGCGGCATTCCTGCCGGAGGCGATCTTCGTCTCGTGATGGCCGACGAGCTCGCCCCCCTGCGCGAGTGGCTGCGGGCCTGGCAGGCGTGCGTGCGCGCCGTCGACTTCGCGGCCGGACGCAAGCTCTGCGCCGAGGACATCGTCGCCTTCGGCACGGTGGCGCCGTTCGTGACCGGTCTCGACGTGGTCGAGCGCGAGCAGTGGCGCAACGTCTGGCCGGTGATTCGCGACTTCACCATCGACGTCGAGGGCGCGCGCGGCGCCGTGAGCGGCGACCGTGGCTGGCTCGCCGCGACCTGGGATTCACGCGGGCGGCGCAGCGACGGCGCCCTCTTCCCCCGCCCCGGCCGCTGCACCATCGCCTTCGAGCGCCGCGACGGCCGGTGGCTCGCCACCCACACGCACTTCTCGCTGGTGCCCGCCCCCGCGGGCGCCACTCCGGGATCGGCCCGGTAACACGGAGGACGACATGAACGTCGGCGTCTGCATCTTCGCCACCGAGTATGCGATCCGTATCGACGAGCTGGCGCGCGAGGCGGAGGCGCGCAAGTTCGAGTCGCTGTGGGTGCCCGAGCACACGCACATCCCGACCAGCCGGCGCAGCCCCTTCGCGGGCGGGGAGCTTCCCGAGCAATACAAACATACGCTCGATCCGTTCGTCGCACTGACGGCAGCCGCAGCCGCGACGAAGACGCTGCGCGTCGGCACCGGCATCTGTCTGCTGATCGAGCGCGACACCATCACCACCGCCAAGTCGGTGGCGAGCCTCGACCTGCTCTCCAACGGCCGCTTCGAGCTCGGGCTCGGCGGCGGCTGGAACGCCGAGGAGATGGAGCACCACGGCACGGAGTTCAAGACGCGGTTCAAGAAGCTCGAGGAGCAGGTCCGCGCCATGAAGGAGATCTGGACCAAGGACGTCGCCGAGTTCCACGGCAAGTTCGTGAACTTCGATCCGATCTGGGCCTGGCCCAAGCCCGAGCAGAAGCCGCACCCGCCGATCCTGCTCGGCGGCGAGAGCGGCTATACCCTGCAGCGCGTCGTCGACTTCTGCGACGGCTGGTATCCGCGCGGCCGAATGCCGGAAAAGGTTCTTGCCGGCATGAAGGATCTCAAGGAGCGTGCCGTAAGGGCGGGACGCGACATGCGAACCATCTCCGTCTCCGCGTTCGCCACGCCGCCCGACACGGGCGTGCTCGACCAGTTCGCCGCCGCCGGTGTGACGCGCGCGATCCTGCTGCTGCCGCCGGAGCCGCGCGACAAGGTCCTGCCGCTCCTCGATCGGTACGCCAAGCTGATCAAGTAGCACGGAGCCACGACTATCTCGAACAGGCCACCCACGTTTCGAGCCGAGTAAGCGCGGTCGCTACAGATGGCGGCGCCGGCGTGGGCCCTCGCGTTCCTGGGCGAGGCCCGCGTCGGCCGCCTGGCCACCGCCGACGCCGCCGGCCGGCCGCTCGTCGTCCCCGTGTGCTTCGTCTTCGAGGGGGACGTCCTTTACTCGGCCGTCGACGACAAGCCGAAGCGCACGCGCCAGCTGCGACGGCTGCGCAACATCGCCGAGAATCCGCAGGTCGCGCTCGTGGTCGACGAATGGAGCGAGGACTGGTCGCGGCTGCGGTGGGTGATCGTCGAGGGCGGCGCCGACGTCCTCCGATCGGGAGCCGACTTCAGCCACGCGATCGATCTGCTCGGGGCGAAGTATCCGCAGTACCGCGCCATGGACCTGCGCACCGACGGCGCCGTGGTTCGCCTTCGCGCCGAGCGCATCCTGGCCTGGCGCGCCGCCGATTGATCAGTCGATCTTCGACTCGTCGCGGTACATGACCTTGTGCCGGGTGCTCTTGATCCACTCGTCGATCTCGGCGTCGGTCATCACGTTGGCGGGGTCCAGGCGGTTCCACGACATGATCTGCGGCAGCGTCTTCTTCCAGCGCTTGTAGGATGGCTTCAGCGGCGGTCCGAAGCACATCACGTCGATGACGCCCAGCTCCTCCGGGATCCCGAGCAGGGGCTTCACCTGCTTCTGGATATCCTCCTGACCCACGGCCGTGATCCACCACACCGCGTAGCCCAGCGCGGCGGCGGCCAGATGCGCGCACATCGTGGACGCAGCCACCGACTGGAGCAGGATCCGTTCGGCGTTCTGCTTGTAGAGCCGGTCGGTCGGCGAGTCGTCGTTGAGAACGGGAAACGCCCGGACGAACCGGAAGTCGGCGGCGATCACGATGAGACCGGGCGCCGTCTTCACGCCGTTGTAGTTCGGCGTCGGGAAGCCCATGCGAAGCCTCGCGCGACGCTGCTGCTCGTCGACGAAGCACTGGCCGATCGTCCGCTTGACGGCCGGATCGGTCACCACCACGTAGTGCCAGGGCTGCGAGTTGGCGCCCGACGGCGCATGCCGCGCGGCCTCGAGGATCAACTCGAAGTGCGCCTGCGGCACGTCGAACGGCGCGAAGGCGCGATTCGTCATGCGGTTGCGCACCACGTCCATCAGGGCGTCGTAACGGTCTACGGAGCGTTCTCCTCGTGCCACAGGCCGAGCGCGCGGAGCGCCGGCTCGTCGTTGAACGAGAACAGGCACGCGGGGTCGCCGGCGCGGCCGTTCTCGTGCTCGATCCAGTGCCATGGCGGCGCCACGAACGTGTCGCCCGCCTCCCACGTCAGCGTCGCGTCGCCGATCGTGCTGGTCCCCTGGCCCTCGATCACGTGGAACACGCGGCTGGCGGTGGAACGGCCGCTCCGCGCGCGCTCGCCCGGCCTCAGCCAGTGCGCCTCCGCGCCCAGCGTGCGGAGCGGAGCGCCACCGGAGGTGGGCGTGACGTACTCGAGCGTCACGGGATGCGCGGCCGGAGCACCGCTCGCCAGCGTCGCCAGCGCGCGGCGCACCGTCCGCCACGGCCAGCGGATCTGCGGATAGCCCGTCACCTCGTAGCGCGAGCGTCGCGGCACGACGCCGGCCGCCGTCAGCTCGTCCTCCGACGAATCGGTCGCCGTCGTCGGCGGCTGCGCCGGACGCGTATGCGACACCCACGAGGCATCAAACGCGCGCACCAGCGGGATGTCCAGCCCGTCCAGCCACACCACGGGCGCCGAGCCCTCGTGACCGTGATCGTGCCAGCGCATGGGCGGCGTGATGATGAAGTCTCCGCGCTCCATGGCGCACTTCACGCCGTCCACGGTGGTGAACGCGCCCTCGCCCTCGACGACCAGCCGCAGCGCCGCCGGCGTGTGGTGGTGGCTCGGCGCCGTCTCGCCGGGGAGGATCACCTGCAGCCCCGCGTAGAGCGTCGAGGTGATGGCGTAGCTGCCCTTGAGCCCGGGGTTCTCGAGCACGAGCACGCGACGCTCGGCCTGCTCGAGCGGAACCAGCCGCGCCGCCTCGTGCAGCAGCGGCCGGATGTCGCGCCACGACCATCGATGGGGCACGGCCGCGGTGACGCGTTGATGCGGGAGCAACACATGCAGCGCGGTCCACAGCGGTCCGAGCGACAGCGACTCGAGGGCCTTGGAGTACGGAAGCGGCAGCGCGTCGTCTCGCGTGGAGAAGGTCATCCGCGATTCCTCCGCGAAGTGCACGAATGATAGCACGTGCTAGACTGCCGTCCGTCATGCGCTTCGAGGTCGAGGTCTACAAGAACGAGACCGGCGAGTGGGTGGCGGAGGCCGTCGAGTACAAGGTGACGGCAACGGGCCGCACGGAGAGCGAGGCGCTCGCACGCGTGCTGGACGCGCTCAACGCGCACTTCAAGCGCAAGCGCTAGCGCGGCACGATCAGCTTCAGCGCGCGCGGCAGGATCTCCACCTCCACCGGCGTCGTTCCCCAGGCATCGCCGTCGAGCTGCACCGGCGTCGGCGTGGCCGCCGTCAGGCCCAGCCGCATCGCCTGCCCCGCCCTCACGTCGGCGCGCCGGAGATGGCGTCCTCGGTAGGCTGTCCAGCAGTAGGCGAGCAGCGACGCCAGTCCAGGCCGCTCCAGCATCAGCCAGTCCAGACGGCCGTCGTCCGGGGCCGCCGCCGGCGTGAATTTCAAGTCGAGCGCGTAGGCGGCCACGTTCGCGATCACGCAGTGCGCGCCTTCCGCGACCTCCGTGTCGGTCGCGAGTCGGAGGCGGCTGTACGCGTAGTGGAGCGCGCAGGCCGCGATCGGCAGCACGTAGCTCGTCCGTCGCACCCGCCGCAGGCTGGAGCCGCGAGCGCGCCATGTCGCGACCCGATGGACGACGGCGGCGTCGAAGCCGGCGCCGAGCATCAGCGCGAAGAGTCGGCTCCGACCGTCCGCGCTCGCCCGTCCGAGATCGATCGTGCGCGTGCGGCCGGCGACGATCGCGCCCGCGAGCGCCCGCGGGTCCGCCGCGAAGCCGAGGGCGCGAGCCAGCAGGTTCTCGGTGCCGAGCGGCAGCACGGCCAGGGGCACGCCGCGCGGCAGCTCGTTGATGACCTGCGACACGGTCCCGTCGCCGCCGGCCGCGATGACGGCGCGACAATCGGCCATCGCCACCACGTCGGCCAGCGCGGCCGCGCGCTCGGCGGCATTCCACACCGGGCGCGTGGCGACGCCGAGCGCGCGCAACGCCCGGACCAGCGCGTCGACGCGCCGTCGATTCGGGCCGGCACCGCTATACGGGTTCGCTGCCAGGAGGATCATCCGGTGCCGACGCCGTGATCCGCGCGGCGGCGACTCAGCCCGGCACGAGGCGTGCACTGAGCCGGCGGCGTCATGCTCGGGATTGCCCGTTAATCGTCATAGGAGCGACCATGGACCGGGAAGAAAGTTGCTTCTTCTGTGGAAAATCGGACGCACGGCTCATCGGCTGGTTCGTGCAGGCCGAGCGCCGCACCACTCACATGCCGTGCTGGACAGCCGCCTATAGAAGCGAAAGTCTCGCTTCCGAATCCTCGGCGCCGGACCTGACCGCGGCGGCGGATACGCGAGCGCTGCGCTGAACTAACTGCGTCACGCGTTCTGCTCCATACCGGCCGCATAGGGAATGAGGAGTATAGTCGCACCCGACTGTACGCGTAATCCATCGCCCTCGGTCAGTTCGCGGCTGCGCTCGCGGTCCTTCTCGCTGGCGATGTCGTAGAGGTCGAACACCGTGCGGGACGACCTTCTCCGGCACGCCGGCGCCACCATCTCTCGGATCGGGGTGCGGCGGAGATCGTGGAAGAGCTTGTCCCCGTGGCCCGCGGCGGCCTTCGCCGCCGGACGGCGAAGTGAAATGCTCCGGCCCTCGGCGTTCTTCGTTTCCGCAAGCGGTCGGGTGGCCGGCAACGAGGTCGTCCCTCGCCGGAGCGTGGCGTTGTCGATGGCGCCGAATGGGCACTTCCGAGCCGCGATATCGTCAAACAGGATGAAGAACAAGCGCTAAATCGCTGTTTTCACTTGCCTCGATAGCCTCAGCGCGACGTACACAATGGCGATCAAAAATATCGCCGACTGATTTGATCGGATATCAGATCGGGTATAGCCTTAGGGGGAGTCGGAGGGAGAGGGGCGGCCGATTGCTGCGTTTCACGAAGCAGGTGGACTACGGTTTCATGGCGATGCAGTACATCGCCGAGCACGGGGGCGACGAGGCGGTCGGCGTCAAGCAGATCGCCGACGAGTTCGGCATCCCGGCCGAGCTGCTTGCCAAGGTTCTCCAGCGCCTCGCGAAAGGCGGCCTCATGGCCGGCCAGAGCGGGCCGCGCGGGGGCTACCGGCTAACCCGGCCGCCGTCGGCGGTGACGGTGGGACAGGTGATCCGGGTGCTCGAGGGGCCGCTGGCCATCGTGAGCTGCATGACGGAGCACGCCCAGTGCGCCCAGACGCCGTGCTGCACGCTCCGGAAGCCAGCGTGGAAGCTCCAGGCGGCGATCACCGACCTGCTGGACAAGATGACGCTGGCCGAGCTCGGCGCCGACGTGCCGGAGATGCTGGCAGCGAAGTGAGAAACGAGACCGAGGAGGACACGACAGAGTCATGAGCACGACGAGCACGACACTCGAGGCCCTGGCGAACCGCGAGTACAAGTGGGGCTTCGTCAGCGACATCGAGGCCGATGTCCTGCCGCCAGGTCTGAACGAGGACGTCGTCCGCGCGATCTCCGCCAAGAAGAAGGAGCCGGAGTTCATGCTGGAGTGGCGTCTTCGTGCCTACCGCCACTGGCTGAAGATGGAACGATCGGCCGGGGAACCGAAGTGGGCGAACGTCACCTATCCGCCCATCGACTACCAGCAGATCGTCTATTACTCGGCGCCGAAGCGGGCCGGCGACGCCCCGGCCAGCCTGGACGAGGTGGATCCCAAGCTGCTCGCGACCTTCGAGAAGCTCGGTATCCCGCTGTCCGAGCGCAAGCGCCTGGCCGGCGTGGCCGTCGACGCGGTATTCGACAGCGTCTCCGTGGCCACGACGTTCAAGGAGAAGCTGGCGGAGCTCGGCATCGTCTTCTGCTCCTTCTCCGACGCGGTGCAGAATCACCCCGAGCTCGTGCAGAAGTACCTCGGCTCGGTCGTGCCCTACACGGACAACTTCTACGCGGCGCTCAACTCCGCCGTCTTCAGCGACGGGTCGTTCTGCTACATCCCGAAGGGCGTCCGCTGCCCGATGGAGCTCTCCACGTACTTCCGGATCAACACCGCAGGCTCCGGTCAGTTCGAGCGGACGTTGATCATCGCCGAGGAGGGAAGCCACGTCAGCTATCTCGAGGGCTGCACCGCCCCCATGCGCGACGAGAACCAGCTCCACGCCGCCGTGGTGGAGCTGGTGGCGTTCGACGACGCCCAGATCAAGTACTCCACCGTCCAGAACTGGTACGCCGGGGACGCCGAAGGCCGCGGCGGCATCTTCAACTTCGTGACCAAGCGCGGCAAGTGCGCCGGACGGCGATCGAAGATCTCCTGGACGCAGGTCGAGACGGGCTCGGCCATCACCTGGAAGTACCCGAGCGTGATCTTGCAGGCCGACGACTCGGTCGGGGAGTTCTACTCGGTGGCGCTGACCGCCAACCGGCAGCAGGCCGACACCGGCACCAAGATGATCCACCTGGGCAAGAACACCCGGAGCACGATCATCTCCAAGGGCATCTCGGCCGGCCTCGGCAATAACACGTACCGGGGGCTCGTGAAGATCCTGCCGCGCGCGACGAACGCGCGCAACTACACCCAGTGCGACTCGCTGCTCCTCGGCGACCGGTGCGGAGCCCACACATTCCCCTACATCGAGGTCGGCAACGCCTCGTCCATCGCCGAGCACGAGGCGTCGACCTCGAAGATCAGCGACGAGCAGCTCTTCTACTGCAAGCAGCGGGGAATCTCCGGCGACAACGCGGTGTCCATGATCATCAACGGGTTCTGCAAGGAGGTCTTCAAGAACCTGCCGATGGAATTCGCGGTGGAGGCGACCAAGCTGCTCGGCGTGAGCCTGGAAGGGAGCATCGGCTGATGCTGTCGATCCGCAACCTGAGCGCGGGCGTCGAGGGCAAGCGGGACATCCTCAAGGAGATCAGCCTGGAGGTGAAGGCGGGCGAGGTCCACGCCATCATGGGCCCGAATGGCTCTGGCAAGAGCACGCTGGCTCAGGTGCTCGCGGGCCACCCGAGCTACCTCGTGAGCGCCGGCGAGGTCACGTACCTCGGTCAGGATCTCCTCGCTCTGCCCGCCGAGGAGCGGGCGCGGGCCGGCGTGTTTCTCGCCTTCCAGTACCCGGTGGAGATTCCCGGAGTGAGCAACGCCTACTTTCTGAAGGCCGCGGTCAACGAGCGGCGGAGCCGGCAGGGACAGGAGGAGCTCGACGCGATGGAGTTCCTGGAGCTTCTCGAGGAGAAGCTCAAGGTCGTCGAGATGGACCCGAGCTTCGTCAACCGGCCGGTCAACGAGGGCTTCTCCGGCGGCGAGAAGAAGCGGAACGAGATCCTCCAGATGGCCACGCTGGAGCCGACGCTTGCCATCCTGGACGAGACGGATTCCGGCCTCGACATCGACGCGCTCAAGACCGTCGCCCAGGGCGTCAACCGCCTGCGCCGGCCCGACAACGCCATCATTCTGGTCACCCACTACCAGCGGATCCTGCAGTACGTCGAGCCGGACCACGTCCACGTGCTCTTCGACGGTCGCATCGTGAAGTCCGGCGGCAAGGAGCTGGCCCTCGAGCTGGAGCGGAACGGCTACGACTGGGTCCGGGCAGAGGTCGCGGCCGGCCAGCCGGTCGGGCGGTAGCGAGACGTCAATGGCCGCCACCGTCGTCACCGCCAGGAATCATTACCTCGCCGAGTTCGAGGCCCTGGAGCGTCAGGGCGCGCTCCGGAGCCCGTCGTGGCTCGCGCCACTCCGGCGCCGCGCCATCGACCGCTTCGCGGAGCAGGGCTTCCCGACGACGAAGGACGAGGACTGGCGGTACACGAATCTGGCGGCGCTCGCCGGGACGCCGTTCCGGCACCCGGCGCCCTCGCCGGATGGCGTGCCGGCCGGGGCGCTCGACCGCCTGGCGCTGGCCGGCGCCGGGTGGCCGCGCCTGGTTTTCATCGACGGCCGCTACTCCCCCAAGCTCTCGACGTCGCGGCCGCTCCCGGGGGGCGGCCGGGCGGGAAGCCTGGCCGAGGCGATGATCACCGACGCCGAGGTGGTCGAGCAGCATCTCGGCCGCTCCGAGGGTCGGGACGGGAACGTCTTCACCGCCCTCAGCACGGCGTTCCTCGAGGACGGCGCTTTCCTCTGCCTGCCGGCCGAGGCGCGGGCCGAGACGCCGATCGAGCTCCTGTTCCTGGCGGCGACGCCGGGTGTCGTGGCCCAGCCGCGCACTCTCATCGTGGCGGGCCGGCACAGCCGGCTCAGCGTCATCGAGCGATACGTGGGCCTCACCGACGAGGCGCACTTCACCAACACCGTCACCGAGGTGGTCGCCGGTTCCGGAGCGTCGGTGGACCACTACGTGCTCCAGGAGCAGGGCGCGGAGGCCTTTCACGTGGCGACGCTGTGCGCCACCCTCGAGCGCGACAGCGCGTTCGCCACGTGCGGCACGACCTTCGGGGCCCGGCTCGCGCGGACCACGCTGACGCTCGAGCTCGCGGGCGAAGGCGCACGCGGCGCCATCAACGGTCTCTACGTCGTGGGCGGCCGGTAGCACGTCGACCACCACGTCACCGTGGACCACGCGGTGCCCCGCTGCGCGAGCCGGCAGCTTTTCAAGGGCGTGCTCGACGGGACCTCCCGTGCGGTCTTCAACGGACGGATCCTCGTGCGCCCCGACGCCCAGAAGACGGACGCCACCCAGACGAACAAGCACCTGCTCCTGTCCGACGGCGTCGAGGTGGACAGCAAGCCCCAGCTCGAGATCTTCGCCGACGACGTCAAGTGCACTCACGGCGCCGCCGAGGGCCAGCTGGCGCCGGAAGCGCTGTTCTATCTGAGGAGCCGCGGGTTGGCAGAGGAGACGGCGCGGGCGCTCCTGACCTACGGGTTCGCGCGCGAGGTGCTCGAGCGCGTTGGCGTCGAGTCGCTGCGGGCCCACGTCGACCGCCTGCTGATGGCACGGCTCCGATCGGGACGGGCCACGAAGGAGGTCGCATGATCGCCCCGAACGCCGTCTGGGACGTCGAGCGAATCCGCAAGGACTTCCCGGCCCTGCACCAGCAGGTTCATGGCAAGCCCCTCGTCTACCTCGACAACGCGGCGACGAGCCAGAAGCCCCAGTCGATGATCGACGCCCTCGTCGGCTACTACAGCCTCGACAACTCGAACGTCCACCGTGGCGTGCATCTCTTGAGCGAGCGAGCCACCGAGGCGTACGAGAGCGCGCGCGCCCGCATCCAGCGTCACCTGAACGCCGCCTCCACGCGGGAGATCGTCTTCGTCCGCCAGGCGACCGAGGGGATCAACCTCGTCATGGCGAGCTTCGGGCGTCGGTTCGTGGCGGCCGGGGACGAGATCGTGATCTCGGCCATCGAGCACCACGCCAACATCGTCCCCTGGCAGATGCTCTGCGAGGAAAAGGGCGCGAGGCTCCGCGTGGTTCCCATCGACGACCGGGGCGACATCATCATGGAAGAGTACGCGCGCCTGCTCGGGCCGCGCACCCGGCTGGTGGCGATCACCCAGGTGTCGAATGCGCTCGGCACGGTGACGCCGATCCAGGAGATCATCGCTCTCGCCCACCGGCAGGACATCCCCGTCCTCGTCGACGGCGCCCAGGCGGTGCCTCACCAGCGCGTCGACGTGCGCGACCTCGACTGCGACTTTTACGTGTTCTCGGGCCACAAGGCTTACGGGCCGACCGGCATCGGCGTGCTCTACGGAAAGGAGCAGTGGCTCGAGCGGATGCCTCCCTTCCAGGGTGGAGGCGACATGATCAAGGCTGTCACCTTCGAGAAGACGATCTACAACGAGCTCCCCTACAAGTTCGAGGCGGGGACGCCGCACATCGCGGGCGCGATCGGGCTGGCCGCGGGCCTCGAGTACATCGCCGGACTCGGCTTCGACCGGATCGGCGAATACGAGCATGAGCTGCTCACCTACGGGACCGAGCTTCTGTCCGCCATCCCCGGGGTACGGCTCATCGGCACCGCCCGCCACAAGGCGGCCGTGCTATCGTTCGTCCTCGACGGCGTCCATGCCCACGATCTCGGCACGATCCTGGACCAGCAGGGCGTCGCGGTCCGTGCCGGGCATCACTGCGCCATGCCCGTGATGCAGCGGTTCGGCGTGTCGGCGACGGCTCGCGCCTCGATGGCCTTCTACAACACGCGCGCCGAGCTCGAGACGCTGGCCTCCGCGATCGAGGAGGCCCGGGAGATCTTTGCCTGATGTCCGATCTTCGCGACCTCTACCAGCAGGTGATCCTCGACCATAACCGGAAGCCGCGGAACTTCCGGAAGATTGCGGACGCCAGCCGAACCGCCGAGGGCTATAACCCGCTCTGCGGCGACCGGATCACCGTCTACCTCACGGTGGAGGATGGCGTCGTCAAGGACGCCGCCTTCCAGGGGTCGGGCTGCGCAATCTCCAAGGCGGCGGCGTCCATGATGACCGCGAGCGTCATCGGCAAGCCGGAAGAGGAAGTGGAGGCGCTCTTTCACCGTGTCCACGCGATGCTGACCGGTGCGAACGGCGTCGCCGCCGAGGTCGGCAAGCTCACCGTCTTCGCCGGCGTCCGCGAATTCCCGAGCCGGATCAAGTGCGTGACGCTCGCGTGGCACACGCTCCAGGCCGCCCTCAGCGGAGCCGCCGAGCCGGTCTCGACCGAGTAGTCGTCACGAAGGAGGAGAAGCAGGCCATGCCCGACCCGTCCACGATCGAGCGCGAGGTGGTCGCGGCGCTACGCACGTGCCACGACCCCGAGATCCCCGTCGACATCTACGAGCTCGGGCTGATCTACGGCGTGACCATCGCCGCCGATGGCGCCGTGCACGTCCGCATGACGCTCACCTCGCCCAACTGCCCGGCTGCGCAGGAGCTGCCGGCCGACGTGGAGCAGAAGGTGCGCGCCGTGCCCGGCGTCACCGGCGCGCGCGTCGAGGTGGTCTTCGATCCGCCCTGGGACAGCTGTAAGATGTCCGACGCCGCGAAGCTCCAGCTCGGCCTGCTCTGATGGGCCGGCGTCTGATGACCACCACACGATCAGGAGGTGACTCATGTTGAGGATCAACAGCGAAGCTCCCAACTTCACCGCGGACACGACGCAGGGCCGCATCGACTTCCACACGTGGATCGGTAACAGCTGGGCCATCCTGTTCTCGCACCCGAAGAACTTCACCCCGGTGTGTACGACGGAGCTGGGTTACATGGCGGGGCTCAAGCCGGAGTTCGACAAGCGCAACTGCAAGATCATCGGGCTGAGCGTGGACTCGGTCCCCGACCACGAGAAGTGGTCCCGGGACATCGAGGAGACTCAGGGGCACGCCGTGAACTACCCGTTGATCGGAGACCCGGAGCTCCTCGTGGCCAAGGCGTACGACATGCTGCCCGAGGAAGCGGGCCGCACGGCGCAAGGTCGGACACCGGCGGACAATGCGACGGTACGCTCGGTGTTCGTGATCGGACCGGACAAGAAGATCAAGGCGATGCTGACATATCCCATGAGCACGGGGCGCAACTTCGACGAGGTGCTGCGGCTGCTGGACTCCTGCCAGCTGACGGCAAAGCACAAGGTGGCGACGCCGGTGAACTGGAAGCAGGGCCAGGACGTGATCATCGTGCCGGCCGTCTCGGACGCCGAGGCGAAACAGACGTACCCGGCCGGCTGGAAGGCGCCCAAGCCATACCTCCGCATCGTGCCGCAGCCGAAATAGAGGCGGGACGTGGCGTAGCCGTGGTCCGTGACGAGACGTGGGAGTCGTGCGCTACGCGGCCTTCCTGGACTTCGCGCGTGGCTTGCTCGGCTCCCCGCTCGGCGCTGACACCCGCTTCAGCGTGTCGTGCGTCTGATTCGTCTTGATCTCCCCGCGGCCAACCACGTCGGCAAGCGAAACGATCCCTTGCAGCTCGCCCTGTTCGTTGACGACGGGGATCCGGCGAATCTGATTGTCTCTCATCAGTTCCGTCGCCTTCTCGATGGAGTCGTTTGGTGAGCAGGTCACCACCGCGGTGGTCATGCACTCTTCGGTACGGACGGTGCGCGGATCGCGGCCTTCGGCAACGACATTCATGCAAAGGTCACGATCGGTGACGACCCCGACGATCTTCTGGCTCTGCTCGTTCTCGATGACGGGGACGACCCCCGCATCCTCGTCGCGCATGATCATCGCCGCCTTCTGAGCGGTATCGGAGGGAACGCAGCAACTCGGATCCTTGGTCATGGCGTGTCTGATTCGCATGATTCACACCTCCATCTGCAGGAGCCCTCGCCGGAGCCCGCCGCTTGCCGGTTGGCGCTATCCCGGCCGGCCGGAGTCCCGGATCTCCGGGATTCCGGTCGGCCGCCCACCGTCTCACGGCAGCGGGACTGCCTCCTCATCGAGGTCGTTGTCAGCCGGTTCCGACTCCGTCGTTTCCTCCTCGTCGTTCTCCTGTGCCCGCCGCGGTTCGACAGGCTCTTCTTCTCGATACGGCTCAGGAACGATCCTGTCCATCATGGCTTGCCTCCACTTATGAGGAATCGCGGGCCAAGGCCGAGTTCACGTCGAGAGAGAGTGCTGGTTTGCATCTCGTGCGCCACTAGGCGCGTCTCCTGGTCGCGGATAGACGAACCGCGAGCCCGAGTGGAACGCGCCGAAATTCCACAGCCTTCGCTCGCCTCGGGTGCCAAGCCTCGTTCTCTCTTGTAACGACGCGAATCTCGAGCGCCGCGCCAGAGCTCCTGAGTGGAAGGATGACATTTGGCGCTTGTCGTGCCCGCCCTGGCCGAGACGGCTATAGTAGTCGCGTCATGAACGGCGCCCTCACGGGACTGCGCGTGATCGACTGCTCGCGCCTGATCGCGGGCGGCGTCCTGGCCACGGTGCTCGCCGACCATGGCGCGGATGTGGTGAAGGTCGAGAACCCCCGTGGCGGCGATCCGCTCCGCACGTGGCTGTGTGACCGCGGCGAGCTCTGGTGGAAGGTCTACGCGCGTGGCAAGCGATCGGTAACGCTGAATCTCACGGTGCCGCGGGGACAGGCGCTGCTGCGCCGGCTCGTCCGCGACGCCGATGTGCTCATCGAGAACTACGTGCCCGGCACCTTCGAGCGCTGGGGTCTCGGCTGGGACGTCCTCTCCGCGGACAATCCCCGACTGGTGTTCGCCCGGGTATCGGGCTGGGGACAGGACGGTCCGTACCGCGAGCGGCCAGGATTCGGCACGATGGTCGAGGCGATGAGCGGTTTCGCCCACACGACCGGCGACGCCGGCGGTCCACCGACCCTGCCGTCGTTTCCGATGGCCGACATGGTGGCGGCGCTCGCCGGCTGCACGGCCGTCCTGGCCGCGCTCCGGCATCGCGACCATGTCTCCGGCCGCGGTCAGGTCATCGACATCTCGCTGTACGAGCCGCTGCTCTCCGTGCTCGGCCCCGACGCCGCCCTCTACGCGCTGGATGGAACGGTCCGCGAGCGCCGCGGCAACACATCGGACAACGCCAGCCCGCGCGGCACGTACCGGACGCGCGACGGCAAGTGGATCGCGCTGTCGGCCTCCACGCCCGCGTCCGCGACCGCCCTCTTCGGCGCGCTGGGACTCGGCCATCTGCTCGGCGATCCGCGGTTCGCCACCAACGACGCGCGGGTCCGCCACCAGGCGCTGGTCGACGCCGCGCTGGCCGGCGCCATCGGCGCGCGCACGCTGGACGAAATGCGCGGGCTGTTCGAGTCGAGCGACCTCACGGCCTGCGCCGTCTACGACATCGCCGACATCACCAAGGATCCCCACGTGATCGCCCGCGGGATCCTCGTCGACGTGCCCGACCCGGACCTCGGGATGGTGCGGATGACGGCGCCGACGCCACGGCTGGCGGGCACGCCCGCCGACGTGCGGTGGGCGGGGCCGGCCCTCGGCGCCCACAACGCGGAGGTGTACGGGGCCCTCGGAATCTCGGAGAGCGAGCTCGCGCATCTCAAGCGCGAGGGCACCGTCTGAAAGGAGGCTGCGTGCTTGCGCCACTCGTCTCCCTTCTTCTCGCGCTGCTGCTCCCCGCCGCGGCGGCGGCCGCCGACTACGTGGGGCCGCTGATCGACGCCCACTCCCATGTTCCCGACGCCACCGCCATCGACGGCTACGTGGCGGCCATGAAGCGGCACAACGTCAGCAAGGTCGTGCTGCTCGGCGTGGGCGGCGTGCAAAAGGAAGATGCGCAGTGGATCGCCGCGGCCGCGAAAGCCCATCCGGAGCACGTCGTTCCGGGGCTGCCGGTGCCCGATCCCACACGTGGCGACGCGGCCGGCACGCTCGACGTCGAGCTTGCCCGCACCAAGGCGCACGTCATGGGCGAGGTCCACCTGCGTCAGGTCGGCCGCAAGATCGACCGCGATCCCAACGACCCGCACTTTCTCGAGATCCTGAAGCTGGCCGCCGGGCGCGGGGTGCCGATCGTCATCCACTACGAGATGACCGCCCCGACGGCGGTGGCGCAGCTCGAGAAGGCGCTCGGCGCGCGGCCCGAGGCGATCGTGGTGCTCGCTCACGCCGGGGAGGCGAAGCCGGCGGAGCTCGAGAAGGTCCTGGCGCGGAACGCCAACCTCATGGTCGATCTCTCGGGCATGCACTTCCAGCGCACACCCTCGCTCGCCAGCGAGAAGGGGCCGCTCGACGCGCGCTGGAAAGCGCTCATCGAGAAAATGCCCGATCGGTTCCTCATCGGTATCGACGTGTGGGCGCCACGCCTGTTCGAACCCGCGATGCTCGATCGCCTGATGCGCTGGACCCGCCGCGTGCTCGGCCAGCTGTCGCCGGCCGTCGCCGAACGCGTCGCCTGGAAGAACGCCGCCAGGCTCTATCGCCTCGACTGACGTGGCGCACCACGGCTTCGCGGACGCCACCGCCTGGTCGATGCTCGAGACGGTCGCCGCCCGCCATCCGTCGCGCGAGGCGATCGTCTTCGACGGCGAGCGTCTCACCTTCGTGGGGCTTCGCGATCGGGCGCGCGCCTTCGCGGGCGGCCTGGCCGCGCTGGGCCTCGGCAAGGGCGACGCGCTGGCGATCTGGCTCCCGAGCCGGCCGCTCTGGTTCGTCGCGCAGTACGCGGCGGCCAGCCTGGGCGTGGTGGTGGTGGCCCTGAACCCGCGCTATCGCGCGCACGAGCTCGCCTACATCCTCGCCCAGTCCGACGCGGTGGCGTTGCTGCTCACCGATCGCCTGGGTGCCGTCGATTACCTCGAGACGCTCTACGATGTGCTCCCGGAGCTGGCGGAGGCGGTACCGGGCGAGCTCCGGAGCGAGAAGGCTCCGCGGCTGCGTCACGTCATCGTGGACGCCGACGACCCGTACCCGGGCTGTCACCGCGCCGGCGATCTCTTCGAGGTCGGCGTGACGCCGCCGGCATCCGTCGATCCTGACGACGTCTTCACCATTCTCTATACGTCGGGCACCACGTCGTTTCCCAAGGGCGCGCTCGTCACCCACCGCAACTGCGTGCCCCATGGCTGGAACACCGGCGTCGTCCTCCGGATGACCCCCCAGGATCGTGTCCTGCACGCGCTGCCCGCGGCCGGCACCTGGGGCGGCGTGAACATCCCGCTCGCGTCGTGGGCCCACGGCGCCTGTCTCGTGCTGCTCGACGTCTTCGAGCCCGCCCGCGTGCTGTCGCTCATCGAGCGCGAGCGCTGCACGGTGTGGAACGCCGTCGACAGCATGCTGATTCCCGTTCTCGATCGCCCGGATCTTGACCGTCACGATCGTTCGTCGCTGCGGACGGGCGCCGTGGCCGCCGTCGGCGGCGGGCGCCATGGGCTCTTCGAGGAGGTGGTCGAGCGCCTCATTCCCCTCGCCTACCAGCCGTACGGCATGACCGAGGTCAACGCGATGGCGCTGCTGCACGACCTCGACGAGCCGCCCGCGGTGCGGGCGCTGCCCGGCATTCGTCCGGCGCGCGGGCTCGAGGTCCGCGTGGCGCATCCGGACACGCTCGTCGCCTGCAAGACCGACGAGGAGGGCGAGCTGCAGTTCCGCGGCGCGCTGGTGACGCCGGGCTACTACAAGAAGCCCGACGAGACGAAGGCCGCGTTCACTGCCGACGGCTGGTTCAGGAGCGGCGACCTCGGGGTGCGTGACGCCGAGGGACGGGTGATCTTCAGCGGGCGACTGAAGGAGACTCTCCGCATCAGTCACCACATGGTCGCTCCGGGCGAGATCGAGTCGTTCCTGCTCGGGCATCCGGAGGTCGCGCAGGCATTCGTGGTCGGCGTGCCGGACCGCACCTCGAACGAGGCGCCGGTGGCCTACGTCATCCGCAAGGCCGGCGCACGTGTGGGCGAGGACGAGCTGCGGGCGTGGTGCCGCGGCAAGATCGCGTCGTTCAAGATTCCGCGCGGCGTGCGATTCGTCGACGACGTGCCGCGCACGCCGAGCCCGCACGGCGACAAGGTGCAGCGCGTGAAGCTGCGCGAGATGGCCCTCACCGACTTCGCCGGCAAGGAGACCTCATGACGTCGCTCCGCACGCCGATCTGCGACCTGCTGCGCATCGAGTACCCGATCGTGCAGTCCGGCATGGGCAGCGCCGCCGGCCCGGAGCTGGCCGCCGAGGTGTCCCGCGCCGGCGGCCTCGGCATCATCGCCGGCCTCGGCACCACGGCCGACGAGCTGCGCCGGCGGATCCGTCACCTGCGCGCCGTCACCGACCGTCCGTTCGGCGTGAACCAGTGGCTGCACACCGAGCTGCTGCCCCCCGCCGATCCCGCGCGGGTGCCGGAACGCACGATGACGGCGGTGCAGGCGCAGCTGAACGTCTTCCGCAAGCGCCTCGGGCTCGCCACCGTCGAGGGCCGCGCGCCGGGGATGCCCGACCTCATCGAGGAGGCGCTCTCGGTGGTGCTCGAGGAGCGCGTCCCCGTCTGGTCAATCGGCCTCGGCAATCCGACGGCGGAGATGGTGCGGCGCTGTCACGCGCGCGGCGTCAAGGTCATGGCGATGGTGGCGACGGTCGAGGACGCGCACGCGGTGGTCGAAAACGGCGTCGACATCGTGGTTGCTCAGGGCGGCGAGGCGGGTGGCCACCGCTCGACATGGGTGAAGCGGCCGCGCGAGGAGGCCTCGGTCGCGACCATGACGCTGGTGCCGCAGATCGTGGACGCCGTCCGCGTCCCGGTGCTCGCCGCAGGGGGCATCGCCGACGGGCGCGGGCTCGTCGCCGCGCTCGCGCTCGGCGCCCAGGGTGCGCTGCTCGGCACGCGGTTCGTGGCCACGCGGGAGTCGATGGCGGCGGAGATCTGGAAGAAGCGGCTGCTCGAGAGCGACGGCGCGACCACCACGCTGTCCGAGGCCTTCACGGGGCTGTGGGCCCGCGTGCTGCGCAACCGCTTCGCCGAGGACTACGCCGCCTCGGGCGCGCCGGTGCTGCCGGCGCTGATGCAGCAGCGCGCGGCGCAGGACGTGTTCGCGGCCGCCACCGAGCAGCGCGATCCCGAGTACATCGCGCTCTACGCCGGCCAGTGCGCCGGCCTCATCCACGACCTGCCCGGCGCGGCCGAGGTCGTGGAAGCGATCGCGCGCGAAGCCCGTCGCGTGCTCGAGCGGCTGCCGCGCTGATAGCCACCAACCGTCTCGAACAGGCCACCCACGGCTCGAGCCGCACGCAGAGCGGTCGCCACAAATGAGCACGCGGGTCCTGCCGGCGCGTACGGCGCGGCTGCTCGAGGCGCCCATGGTGCCCACGCTGCTGGCCCTGGCCGCCCCGAACGCCGCCGTCACGCTGTTTCAGTCGGCCGTCTCCGTGCTCGACGCCTACTTCGTCGCGCGGCTCGGCGCCGACGCCATCGCCGGCGTCTCGCTCGTCTTTCCGGTCGTCATGCTCATGCAGACGATGTCGTCGGGCGGCATGGGCGGCGGCGTGTCCTCCGCCGTCGCCCGTGCGCTCGGCGGCGGGCGTCGCCACGACGCCGACGCGCTCGCGACCCACGCGCTCCTCATCGCCCTCGGGTTCGGGGTCGTCTTCACGGCGGCCATCCTGCTCGGCGGCCGCGCGCTCTATGGCGCGATGGGTGGGCGCGCCGCCACGCTCACGGCGGCGCTCGCGTACTCCGACCTGCTCTTCGCCGGCGCCATCGCCGCCTGGACGTTCAACACGCTCACCAACGTCGTCCGCGGCACCGGCGACATGGCCCTCGCCGCGCGGCTCATCCTCGGCACGAGTCTGCTGCAGCTCGCGCTCTCGCCGGCGCTGATCAACGGCTGGGGCCCGTTCCCGCGGCTCGGCGTCCGCGGTGCCGCCGTCGCGCTGGTGGCGGCCTTTACCGTCGGCAGCGCCGTCGTCACCGGCTATCTCGCGAGCGGACGCGGACTCGTTCGGCTGCGCCTCGACGTCCGTCCGAAGGCGGCGCTGTTTCGCGAGATCCTGCGCGTCGGGCTGCCGGGTGCCCTCAACACGGTGCTGACCAATTCCACCGTCTTGCTGCTGACCGGGATCGTCGGACAGTTCGGGACCTACGCGCTCGCCGGCTACGGCATCGGCGCGCGGCTCGAATATCTCCAGATCCCGCTGGTGTTCGGCATGGGCGCCGCGCTGGTGGCGATGGTCGGCACCAACGTCGGCGCCGGTCGCGAGCGACGCGCCGAGCGCGTCGCGTGGACGGGCGCCGCGCTGGCGGCGGCGGCCACGGCCGCCCTCGGCGTGTGGGGCGCGCTCTTTCCGCACGCGTGGCTCGGGTTCTTCACGACCGAGCCGGAGGTCGTCGCCGCCGGCTCGGCATACTTGAGAATCGTGGGGCCCGTGTACGCGTTGTTCGGCGTGGGTCTCGCGCTGTATTTCGCCTCCCAGGGCGCCGGTCGCCTCTTCTGGCCGGTGACCGCCTCGGTGGTGCGCCTGGCGGTCGCCGTCGGTGGCGGCTGGCTCGGCGGCCGCGTGCTCGGCGGGGGCTTGACCGCCGTCTTCGCGGCCATGGCCGTGAGCCTCGTGCTGTTCGGCGCCATCAACATGGCCGCCCTCGCCGCCGGCGCCTGGCGCAGCGCGGATGTTAAGATGCCCGCCAAAGGAGAGCGCTCGTGAAGCTCGACGTCGGCATGCTCACGCACGACCTGAAATCCATTCCCGACTATGCGCGGAAGGTCGAGGCGCTCGGCTACGACTGCCTCTGGTCCGCCGAGACGCAGCACGATCCGTTCCTGCCGCTGGCGGTGGCGGCCACGGTGACGTCGCGGATCAAGCTCGGCACCTCCATCGCCGTCGCGTTTCCGCGCAGCCCGATGGTGCTCGCCCACATCTGCTGGGACCTGGCCAAGGCCTCCGGCGGGCGCTTCATCCTCGGCCTCGGCTCGCAGGTGAAAGGCCACAACGAGCGGCGCTTCTCGGTGAAGTTCGAGTCGCCGGCGCCGAAGATGCGCGAGGTCGTGCTCGCGCTGCGGAGCATCTGGGACTGCTGGCAGAACGCCACCAAGCTCGACTTCAAGGGGCAGTTCTTCCGCTTCGACCTGATGACGCCGTTCTTCAATCCCGGCCCCATCGAGCATCCGGCCATCCCGGTGTACGTCGCCGGCGTCAACGCGGCGATGTGCCGCGTGGCCGGCGAGGTCTGCGAAGGGCTGCACGTGCACCCCTTCAACAGCCCGAAGTACCTCCACGAGTACGTCCGCCCCGCCGTCGAGGAAGGCCGCGCGAAGGCGGGCCGCACGAACAGCGCGTTCACCTACGTGACGTCGAGCTTCGTCGTCGTCGGCGACAATGCGCAGGAGCTCGAGCAGCAGCAGCAGGCCGTCAAGCAGCAGATCGCGTTCTACGCATCGACGCGGACCTACGAGCCCGTGCTGGCGGCCCATGGCTGGCAGGATCTCGTGCCGCACCTGCACCGCAAATCGGTGGAAGGGGACTGGAAGGGCATGGCCGACCTGATCACCGACGAGATGCTCGACACGTACGCAGTCACCGGGAGCTACGCGACCATCGCGAGCAAGCTGAGAGAACGGTACGCGGGCCTCCTCGACCGAACGGCGTTTTATCAACCGTACAAGCAGCCCAGCCTCGACGATCCGCGTTTACCGCGAGTAATACAAGAGTTCAACCGGTGATTCGCCGACCGTCGGGCGCGAAGGCGCCCCGACGGCAAATATGAAAGACTTCAACCGATGAAAGCACTCACGTTCCGCGAGTTCGGCGGTCCCGAGAAGCTTCGCTACGAGGACGTGCCCGATCCGAAGATCAAGGCGCACGAGGTCCTCGTGCGGGTCAAGGCGTGCGCGCTGAACCATCTCGACCTGTTCGTGCGCGAAGGCATCCCGGCCCTCAAGACGCCGCTGCCATTCTGGACCGGCTGCGACATCGCGGGCGACGTGGTGGAGGTGGGGTCCGCCGTGCAGGGTGTCGAGGTCGGCGCGCGGGTGGCCGTCAACCCCAACCTGACGTGCGATCGCTGTGAGTTCTGCGCGCAGGGCGAGGACAGTCTCTGCGTGCGGTACGGCATCCTCGGCGAGCACGTACCCGGCGGCCTCGCCGAGCTGGTGGCGGTGCGCGGCGACAACGTGCTGCCGCTCCCCGCCCACATCGCCTACACCGACGCCGCCTCGTTCGTCCTCACCAACATGACGGCCTGGCGCATGGTGGTCACGCAGGGCCGGGTGGGCCCGGGCCAGGACGTCCTGGTGATCGGCGTCGGCGGTGGCGTCTCGTCGACGGCCGTGCAGATCGCCAAGCTCTGCGGCGCGCGCGTCATCGCGACGTCGTCGAGCGACGACAAGCTCGAGCGGGCGAAGGCGCTCGGTGCCGACGTCGGCGTCAACTACCGGACGACCCCGGACTGGACCAAGCAGGTGTTCGAGGCGACCGGCAAGCGGGGCGTCGACGTCGTGATCGAGAACGTCGGCGCCGCCACCTGGAGGGACTCGATCAAGTCGCTCAAGGGCGGCGGCCGGCTGGTCACGTGCGGCGCGACCTCGGGACCCATCGGCGAGACGCTGATCCCGCTGGTGTTCTGGAAGCAGGTGCACATCATCGGCTCCACGATGGCGAGCCGGAAGGAGTTCAACGACGTGATGCGTCTGTTCTTCGCCGGCCGGCTCAAGGCGATCGTCGACGAGGTCGTCCCGCTCAAGGACGGCGCCGCCGCCCAGGCGCGGCTGGCCGCCGGCAAGCAGTTCGGCAAGATCGTGCTGACGCCATGACCGGCTGGCGAGCCGTCATCGCGCTGATGCTGCTGCTCGTGCTCGTTCCCGTCGGGGCAGCCGCCCACCACGGCTGGAGCGGCTACGACGCGGCCAAGCCCCTCAGCCTCGAGGGAACCATCCGCGAGAGCGGCTACGAGCACCCGCACGGTTACGTCAAGCTCGAGACGGCGGAGAAGACCTGGCTGGTAGTTCTGGCCCCGCCATCTCGGATGGAAAATCGAGGACTTCCACGCGAGATGTTAAAGCCAGGTACCAAGGCGGGCGTGGTGGCCTACCCGAAGCGGGACGATCCCGTCGAGGTGCGCGCCGAGCGCATCATCATCGCGGGCAAGACGACCGAACTGCGCTGATGCACCCGCCGAGCGGCCCGGCCTGGCTGGTCTGGCTCGAGACCTCCGGCGTGGCCGTGGCGATGCGCCAGTGGCAGTGGCTCTATCCGAGCGTCGAGATCGTGCACATCTTCGGATTCGTCGTGCTCGTCGGCGCCGCGTTCATGTTCGATGTCCGCCTGCTCGGCCGCTCGCGCGACCTGCCCGTCTCCACACTGGAGCGCCATCTGCTGCCGTGGGCGCGCTGGAGCCTGCTCCTCATCGTGCCGACCGGCGCGGCGATGTTCGCGGCCCACGCCACGGAGACCGCCGAGAACCCGGCGTTCCGCCTGAAGCTGATGCTGGTCGCGGCCGCCTTCGTGAACGCCGCCGTCTTCCACCGCTGGCCGTTTCGCACGGTCGGCGACTGGGACACCGAGGTGGCCGGCCCTGGCGCCGCGCGCGCGGCCGGCGTGCTGTCGCTCGCGCTGTGGACGAGCGTCATCGCCTGCGGCCGCCTCATCGCCTACTTCTGAGAGGAGCCACCATGGGCAGCGTCGCCGACCTCGACACCCCGGCCGTGACCGTCCGGCTCGACATCATGGAGTCCAACATCGAGCGCGTGCACGGCCACCTCGCCCGGCACGGCATCGGCAACCGGCCGCACATCAAGACACACAAGATTCCCGCGCTCGGCAAGCTGCAAATGGCCGCCGGCGCCGTCGGCATCACCTGCCAGAAGCTCGGTGAGGTCGAGGTCTTCACCGACGCCGGGGTGGCCGACGACGTGCTGCTGACGTTCAACGTGATCGGCCGCGCCAAGACCGAGCGGCTGGCCGCGCTGGCGCGACGACTCCGCCGGCTCGCCGTCGTCTGCGACAACGACGTCGTGGCGCGTGGATTGTCCGAGGCCGCGCGCGCGCACCGGGTCGAGATCCCGTTCCTCGTCGAGTGCGACACGGGCTTCGGCCGCAACGGCGTCCAGACTCCGGAGGCCGCCTTCGAGCTCGCCCGCACGGCCATGAAGCTGCCGGGACTCCGGTTCGAAGGCCTGATGACGTTTCCCAACCGCGAGCCGGGCACTCGCCTGTTTCTCGAGCAGGCGCTCGAGCGCTTCAAGCGGTCGAGCATCCCGGTACCGGTCGTCTCCGGCGGCGGCACGCCGGCGATTTTCACGGCCCAGAACTTTCCGATGCTCACCGAGCACCGCGCGGGGACGTACCTCTATAACGACTGCATGGTGGTGGCCTCCGGCACCGCGACCTGGGAGGACTGCGCGATGCGCGTGCGGGCCACCGTCGTCAGCCGGCCCACGCCCGACCGCGCCATTCTCGACTGCGGCACCAAGGTGCTCACGTCCGACCAGTACACGGTGAAAGGCTTCGGCCACGTGATGGAGTATCCGGAGGCTGTGGTCACGACGCTTTCCGAGGAGCACGGCGTGGTGGACCTCTCGGCGTGCCGCGGCCGTCCCGCCGTCGGCGACGTCGTGGAGGTCGTCCCCAACCATTGCTGCGTCGTCAGCAACATGGTGGACGAGGTGTACGGCGTTCGTGGCAGCGGCGTCGAGGCGGTCTGGCCCGTCGCCGCGCGCGGAACGGTGCGATAGCGCTACGATCCTGCCGTTTTCCACCGCATTGTCCACAGAGTTACCCGCCGATGCTGGCCGCCAAGCTTGAGATCGGGCTTGCGAACCGAGGGCGATGCGCGGAACATGCATCAAGCGTTTCAACTGCGCGACCTCCGCGCGTGCTCGTTTGCCCCGAGGATCGCCTCCATGGACGGTCCGAACGGTCTCGATCTGCTCGTGCTGCTCGATCAGCTGCCGGCCGTCGTCTGGGCCACCGATCGCGACCTGCGCATCACCTATGGCCGCGGCGCCGCGCTGAAGCACTTCGGTCCGCGCGGCGACGACCTCATCGGCGCCGGCATCGCCGCCACGGCCGCCTCTCCGCACCGCGCGGCCCTCGATGGCACGGTGACCACCTGGGAGTACGAGTGGCGGGGTCGCGTCTTTCACGCGCACGTGGAGCCGCGCTGGCAGGGCACGTCCATCACGGGAACGATCGGGGTCGCCCTCGACGTGACGGACCGCGTGCACAGCCAGGTGCTGGAAAGCGTGGCCCGCCTGGCCAACGCGGCCGCCCACGAGATCAACAACCCCCTCATGGTGATCCTCGCGCAGATCGAGATGCTCGCCGGCAGCGTGTCGCCGGAGGAGATGCATCGGATCGAATCGTGTCGGCTGGCGATCGAGCGGATGAGCGCCATCGTGCACAGCATGAGCCGCCTCACGCGCCTGGAACCCGCCACCGGCTGGCCGCCCGACCTGCCGGCCATGCTCGATCTGCGTCGCTCCGCCCAGCCGCGCGACTGATCGCTGGCCGGGATCGACGGTTCGCCGTAGTACGATAGATGGCGAGATTATGAAGACGCTCGCCATTCTCGTCGGCGGCGGTCCGGCGCCGGGCATCAACTCGGTCATCTCGGCCGCCACCATCGAGGCCCGCAACCACGGCCTGCGCGTGCTGGGCTGCTACGACGGCTTCAAGTGGCTGGCTCAGGGCGACACCCAGCACGTGATCGAGCTGCAGATCAACGACACGTCGCGGATCCACTTCGACGGCGGCTCGATCATCCGGACGTCGCGCACGAACCCGACGCGCACGCCGGACGGCATCAAGAACGTGGGCGACGCGCTCAAGCGCCTGGGGGTCGAGCATCTCATCAGCATCGGCGGCGACGACACCGCCTTCTCGGCCTCGCGCCTCGCCAAGTCCGTGCCCGGCCTCACCGTCGCCCACGTGCCCAAGACGATCGACAACGACCTCCCCCTGCCCGGCGACGTCGTGACGTTCGGCTTCACGACGGCCTGCAATCTGGGCAAGGAGCTCGTGCGCAACCTCATGCAAGACTCCGCCACCACCGAGCGCTGGTTCTTCGTGACCGTGATGGGCCGCCACGCGGGCCATCTGGCGCTCGGCATCGGCGGCTCGGCGGCGGCGACGCTCACCGTCATCGCCGAGGAGTTTCCGGAGCCGCAGATCTCCCTCGATCGCGTGGCGGACGTGCTGGAGGGCTCGATCATCAAGCGGCGCGCGCAGGGCCGGGAGCACGGCGTTGCCATCCTCTCCGAGGGGATCGCCGAGAAGCTCGATCCCGGCACCCTCGGCAACGTCGGACAGGACGCCTACGGCAACGTCCGGCTGGCGGAGTTCGATCTCGGCAGCGTGCTGAAGGAGCGCGTGGCGCAGAGCCTCAAGAGCCGCGGCGCCGAGGTGACGATCACCGCCAAGGATCTGGGCTACGAGCTCCGGTGCGCGCCGCCGGGCGCGCACGACATCCAGTACTGTCGCAGCCTCGGCTACTGGGCCACGCGCTTTCTGCTGGAGGGCGGCAGCAATGCCATGGTCACCATCCAGGCGGGACGCCTGGTGCCCATCCCGTTCGGATTGATGCTCGATCCCAAGACCGGCAAGGTCCGCGTCCGCTATGTCGACGTCGAGTCCGAGATGTACCAGACGCTCGCCGCCTACATGATCCGTCTCAAGGCCGAGGACTTCGACACGCCCGAGTCCCTGGCCGCGCTGGCCAAGGCCGGCAATCTGAGCGAGACGGAGCTGCTGGCGCGCTTCGGTCCCCTCGTCGGACGCCGCTGATCCGACATCCTGGGCTAGACTGCTCGGGATGATTCGCCGTCGCCGTCTCGAGACGAGCGTCCACTGGATCCTGATCGCCCTCACCGTGCTGCTGATGGCCATGGTGACGCGCGACGCGTGGAATCGCATCGGCCGGCCGGCGCCGGGCTTCGCCGTGATGGAGAACATGCTCGTCGGCGTCGCCGGCGTCGAGCGTGTGGGCCTTCAACCGTTCGACGTGGTGCGTGCCGTCAATGGCCGGATGGTGACGTCGACCCGCGAGCTCCAGGCGGAAGTCGAGCGCCATCCGCCCGGCACGGCGATGCATTACCTGCTCGTGCGGAACGGTCAGCTGCTCGAAGAAGACATTCCGTCGCGCGTCAGCACGCTCCGGAACTTCAAGCGATATCTCATCGAGAATCTCATTCCCGGCGTGATCGGCGTGGCCCTGGCGGCGGTGGTGCTGAGGCTGCAGTCGGTGAGCGCGTCCACTCGCCTCTTCCTGGTCTTCTCGCTGCAATGGGCCGTCATCAACGTCGGCTACCACGACCTGCTCGGCGCGCATCGGTTCACCCGGCTTTTCTTTCTGGCGTGGACCTTCTCACCGGCGGTCTTCGTTCACCTCGCGCTCACGTTCCCCGAGCGCCGGCGCCTCGCGCAGCGCCATCGCTGGCTCGTCTGGATGCCGTACGCGCTGTCGGCCGTCCTCTATGTCTGGCTACAAGGCAGCCTCGCCCAGGCCTGGGTGGCCACGGCCGGCGTCATCGCGACCTACTGGACGGCGGCGCTGCTGGCCCTCGTGGTCGCGCTGGGAATCACGGCGCGCGACGGATCCACCGCCCTGCTCCGTCAGCGGGCCAAGGTGCTGATGGCCGGCTTCGGCCTCGGCTACCTGGCCCCGGTCGCCGGCACCACCGTCGAAGTCGCTCTCCGCACGGAGGTCCCGTTCCTCAACGAGAGCTGGCGGCTTGGCTTCCTCTTCCCGCTCGCCGTCGCCTACGCGATCGTGCGATATCAGCTGTTCGACATCCGCGCCGTGATCCGGCTCGGCACCATCTACTCGGTCGTCACCGGTCTGGTGGGCCTCGGCTACGCGGGGCTCCTCACCGCGCTGAACGTGGTCTTCGCGCGGCTCGACATGCACATCTCGCCGATGGTGGCGCCGGCCCTCGGCGCGCTGGCGGTCGTGGTGATCGTCAACCCGCTCTATCTGCGGACACAGGCGCTGCTGGACCGGCTCTTCTTCCGCGGGCGCCTCGACGCGCAGCGCGCGCTCGAGCGGTTGGCCGACGCGATGACGACGACGCTCGACCTGGACCGGCTGGCGCCGCTGATCGTCTCGACCGTCGACGCCATCTTCCATCCCGAGCGGATCCGGTTGCTGCTGGCCGATGAGAGCCGCCTGACGTTCCGGACGGCGGCGCCCGCCGACGGATTGACCGTCGGCCACGGCGCCCGCCTCCTCGGCTGCCTGCGAACGCTCCGGGCGCCGTTGACGCGCGAGCGCCTGCTCGACGATCCCGCGCTCGCGGAGGCGCGGGCAGGGTGCCTGGCGGAGCTGGATGCACTCGGCGCCGATCTCGTCGTGCCGATCACGTTCCACGAGCGCATCACCGCGCTGCTGGCGCTGGGCCCACGCCGCGGCGGCGCGCCCTACACGTCGGAGGACCTCCGGCTGCTGCGCACGCTGGCGAGTCAGAGCGCGGTCGCCCTCGAGCACGCGCGGGCGTACGGCGCGCTCCAGGCGGCGCTGCGCCGCGTCGATATCCTCGAGTCGATCCGCGCCGGACTCTCGAAGTTCGTGCCGCGCACGGTGCAGCGGCTGATCGAGCAGGCGCCGGACGCGCCCGAGCTCGCCAAGCGCGAGCTCGACGTCTCCGTCCTGTTCGTCGATATCGCGGGCTACACACGACTGGCCGAGCGGCTGGACGCCGCCACCGTCAACCGGCTGGTCGAGCGCTACTTCGGCGCCTTCCTCGACGAGATCCTGAAAAATGGCGGCGACGTGAACGAGACGGCCGGGGACGGGCTCATGGTCATCTTCCAGGACGGCGACCCGCGACGCCACGCGCGCGCCGCGATCGCCACCGCCCTGGCCATCATGCGCCGCGCCGCCGAGATCAACGACACCGCGCCGCAGGACGAGCCCATCATCGTCCACCTCGGCGTCAACTCCGGGCGCGCCGCCGTCGGCGCCACCAAGATCGAGGGCACGGCCGGCACGCGCTGGACGTACACGGCCTCCGGCCCGGTGACGAACATCGCCGCCCGGCTGGCCGCCCTCGCCGACGGCGACGCCGTCATGGTCGGCGCCGCCACTGCCGGGCGCGTCCCCTCGGGTCTGCCGCTCGAGGATCTGGGCGAACTCAGCCTTCGCAACGTCGAGGCGCCGGTGCATACCTACCGTCTGTCCGCCGCGGACGCCGTCCCGGCGGCACGCGCCGGCTGAGCCAGCCGCGGGAGCCGCGGAGGCGCCGACGAACATCCTGTCGATCGTCGCCGTCTGGCTCGCCTCCACGGCCCTGTCGATGCTGATCGCGGGGGTCGTGCTGCTCGCGCTCCCGGAGGACTATCTCCGCGAGGGCGACCGCTCGCAGCGTCACTGGGTCGCGCGGATCGTGCGAACCGTCGCCGGCATCGTGCTCGTCGCCGTCGGCATCGTGCTCTCCCTGCCCGGCGTTCCGGGTCAAGGCATCCTCACGATCGTCGCCGGCCTCACATTGATCGAGTTCCCCGGTCGACACCGACTCATCAGCGCGATCATCGGCCGCCCCGCCGTGCTCCACGCGGTCAACCGCCTTCGCCTCCGGTTCAAGCGGAAGCCGTTCCGGTAGTCACGGCAGCTCGTCGTATCCCGGGTCGCCCGGGTTGAAGACGCGGCGCTTGCCGTTCTCGTCGAAGACGACCTTGGGTCGAATCATCTTCACCTCGCGGCCGCGGAGGCGGTCGAGCGTGTCGCCCACCGACGCGCCCTCGAGCAGCATGAGGTTGCGCATCGTCGGATTCCGTAGCGAGATCTCGCCGCGCGCCTGCGCGGCGAGCGCCTCGCGCGGTGCGAGCCAGCGGAGCGAGATCATCTCGTGATCGTCCCCCACCGCCTCCTGCCCCTGCGGCATCGGCGCCGCGAAGAAGCGGGTGTCGAACCTCAGCGGCAGGCCTTCCGGCGTGACCCAGTGCGCGAAGTAGACGAGCCGGTCGGTCGCGAGGCGCACCTTCTCGGCCTTGATCATCGACCAGAAGGCGCGGTGGTCGGCCTGGATGGCGCGCCGGTAATCGGCGACGCGCGGGGCCGGCAAGTGCACGGGCCCGCCGTCGGCCGTCGTCGCCAGCAGCACGCCCGCCTCCTCGAATGTCTCGCGAATGGCGCCGATCCAGTAGGCGAGCGCGGTGGCCGGCGCCTGCTCGAGGCCGAGCGTGCGAGCAGCGCCCGCGAGGTCGAGGCCCGCGCACCAGTGCACGGCGTCCTCCGGATTGTCGTCGATCTCCAGCTTGCCGCCGGGGAACACGAAATCGCCGGCGGCGAACTTGCTCGCGTGGTGGCGCTCCATCAGCAAGACGTCGAAATCCCCTGCGGCGCGATCGCGAAGCAGAACCACCGTCGCGGCCGGCGCGGGCACGACCGGTTGTTTGACGGGCACGGCGTAGTGTGACACGCTAACGCGCGGTTGTCATTTCAGAGGGGAGGATCGCGGCTCCATGGGCGCTGAAGCGACGCTGAAGGCCAAGAACATCACGCTCCCGACGCCGTCGAGGCCGATGGCGAACTACGTGAGCGCCGTGCGCACGGGGAATCTGCTCTTCCTGGCCGGCCACGGTCCCGTGCGCACGGAGGGCAAGCCGTCGGCGCGCGGCAAGCTCGGCAAGGATCTCTCCACGGAACAGGGCTACCAGGTCGCGCGCGAAGTGGGCCTCAGCCTGCTGGCCTCGACGCGGAGCAGCCTCGGCAGCCTGGACAAGGTGAAGCGGGTGGTCAAGGTGCTCGGCATGGTGAACTCGGCCGAAGGGTTCCAGGAGCAGCCCAAGGTGATCAACGGCTTCTCCGACCTGATGGTGGAAGTCTTCGGCGAGGCCATCGGCAAGCACGCGCGGTCGGCCGTCGGCATGGCCGAGTTGCCGATGGGGATTCCGGTCGAGATCGAGATGATCCTGGAGGTCGAATGATGGAGCTGCTGCTCGACGGGGCGGCCGCCGCGATCTCCCTGGCCTTCCTCGGCATCCTCGGCATCATCAGCGGCGTCGCCTTGCCCGGGCTCTTCATCGCCGCCCTGGCTCCGTGGCTCGACTGGATCCGGCCCGCTCGTCCGAAGCGCTGATCCAGTCCGGCTGATGGGCGCGAAATATTTCGGCGCCGCCGTCCGGCGGCGCGAGGACCCGCGCTTCCTTCGCGGCGAGGGTCGCTTCGTCGACGACGTCACCCTGCCCGGCCTGTTGCACGCCGCGTTTCTGCGCTCGCCCCACGCCCACGCGCGCCTGCGGTCGATCGACACCGCCCGCGCGCGCGCCATGCTCGGTGTGGCGGCCGTCTTCACGCACGCCGATCTCGCGCGCTGGATGAAGCCGTTGCCCGTGTTCGGCGCCACGCCGCCCGGCCTCGCCGCTGCCGTGCGCTTCGACGTGCGTCAGGCCCGACAGTGGGCGCTCTGCAAGGAGGTCGCGCGCCACGTCGGCGAGAGCGTGGCCATGGTCGTCGCCGACAGCCGGGCACGCGCCGAGGACGCGGCCGAGGCCATCGAGGTCGTGTGGGAGCCGCTGCCGGTCGTCGCCGACATGATCGCCGCCGGCGAGCCCGGCGCCCCGCTCGTCCATCCCGAGTGGTCCACCAACGTCGCCGTCGGCTTCACTCACGGCATCGGCGACGCCGAGCGCGCCCTCGCCACCGCCGACGTCGTGATAGAGGAGACGTTCCGGATCCAGCGCTACGTGGGCATGCCGCTCGAGACGCGCGGCGTCGTCGCGCAGTGGGACCGCCGCGACGGGACGCTGACCACGTGGAACAGCACCCAGGTGTCGCACTTCGTGCAGCAAGGCCTGGTCGCCGCGCTGGAGCTGCCGCCCCACAAGATCCGCGTCGTCGCGCCCGACCTCGGCGGCGGCTTCGGCACCAAGGCCTCCGGCTATCCGGAGGACGTGCTGGTGCCGCTGGCCGCGCGGGCGCTGAACCGGCCGGTCAAGTGGATCGAGGACCGGCGCGAGCACATGATGGCCGCCGCGCACGCCCGGCACCAGACGCATACCATCCGCATCGGCGCGCGCCGCGACGGCACCATCGTGGGGCTCGCCGACCGCATCTTTCTCGATCTCGGCGCCTACAACGTCTGGGGCATCGTGCTCCCCTACAACACGGTGGCGCACCTGATCGGCCCCTACCGGATCCGCGACATGAAGGTGGACGTCAAGGGCATGGTGACGAACAAGACGCCCAACGCGCCGTATCGCGGCGCCGGCCGGCCCGAGACGGTCTTCGCGATGGACCGCGCCGTCGACTGCCTCGCCCGGCGGCTCGGCATGGATCCCGCCGACGTCCGCCGGAAGAATTACATCCGGGCCGACGAGCTGCCGTGGGACTTCGGCATGCCGTACCGCGACGGCAACCCGCTCGTCTACGACAGCGGCGATTTCCCCGCCGCGCTCGAGTCGGCGCTGGCGGCGGCCGGGTACGACGCGTTCCGCGGCGAGCAGGCGGCGCTGCGCGCGCGCGGCGTGTGGCGCGGTGTCGGCATCTCGGGCTACGTCGAGGGCACCGCCATCGGACCGTTCGAGGGCGCGCACCTCAAGCTCGACCTCACCGGCCGCGTGCAGGTGGCCACCGGCGCCGTGAACTCCGGCCAGGGACACGAGACGGCGTTCGCGCAGGTGGCCGCCGACGCGCTCGGCGTGCCGCTCGAGTGGGTCACGGTGACTGGCGGCGACACGGCGGCCGTGCCGTTCGGCGTGGGTACCTTCGCGAGCCGTAGCGGCGTGACGGCGGGCAACTCGATCGCCGACGCCGCGCGACAAGTGCGAGCCAGGCTCGTCGATGCGGCGGCGAAGCTGCTGGAGGCCTCACCGGACGACGTCGAGATCGAGGACGGCAAGGCCTTCGTGCGCGGCGCGCCGGCTTCCGCCGTCGACCTCGGCAAGGTCGTCCAGGCGTCGATCCCGACCTTCGCCAGACCCGGCGTGGCACCGCCCGACTTCGAGGCGAGCGCGTACCATCACGTGCCGACGGTGACCTACGCGAGCGCGGTGCACGTCGCCCAGGTCGAGGTCGATACGGGGACCGGCTACGTGCGCCTGCTCAAGTATGTCGTCGCGCACGACTGCGGCAAGGTCATCAACCCCACCATCGTCGAGGGCCAGGTCCACGGCGGCGTGGCCCAGGGCGTCGGTGGTGCGCTGTTCGAGGAGATGGCCTACGACGGTGAAGGTCAACTGCTGACCGGCACCCTCATGGACTATCTGGTGCCGTCGGCCACCGATCTGCCGCCCATCGACACCGTCCACCTGGAGTATCCGTCGCCGCGAAATCCGCTCGGCATGAAAGGGCTCGGCGAGGGCGGCGCGATCTCGCCGCCGGCGGCCATCGCCAACGCTATCGACGACGCGCTGGCGCCCCTCGGCGTGCGGATCACCGAGACGCCGGCGAGTCCGGCCCGCGTGCTCCACTCGATCGAGACGGCGCGCGGATGAAACCGGCGCCGTTCGAGTACTTCGATCCACGCACCGCGGAGGAGGCAGTGGCGCTGCTGGCGATGCATGGCGACGACGCGAAGGTGCTCGCCGGCGGTCAGAGTCTGGTGCCGATGCTGGCCCTCCGCCTCGCCCGCCCCTCCGTCGTCGTCGACGTCAATCGCGTGAGCGGCCTCGACGAGGTCACCCAGCGCGGCGCGACCGTGGCGGTCGGCGCGCTCGTGCGCCAGCGCGCGCTGGAGCGCTGGGCCACCGAGCGCGCGCCGCTGCTCACGACGGCGCTTCGCCACGTCGGTCACGCGCCCATCCGCGCGCGCGGCACGGTGGCCGGGTCCGTCGCCCACGCGGATCCGGCCTCGGAGCTGCCGGCGCTGTTGCTGTGCCTGGACGGCGCCGTCGTCGCCCGCAGCCGGCGCGGCACGCGGACCATCGCCGCCGCCGACTTCTTCCAGGGCCCGCTCATGACCACGCTGGCCGCGGACGAGCTGGTGACCGAGACGCGCTGGACCCTGCCGGCGGCGCACGCGGGCTGGGGCTTCCGCGAGATGGCCCGCCGCCACGGCGATTTCGCGCTCGTGGGCGTGATCGCGGTGCTGACGCTGGCGCGGGGGACGGTCAGCGACGCGCGCGTCGCGATCTTCGGGGCCGCCGCCACGCCGGTGCGCGCCGGCGCTGCCGAGGGCGCGCTGCGCGGACAGGCGCCGACCGAACGCGTCCTCGCCGACGCCGCGCGTCTGGCGACGGCCGGCCTCCAGACGGTCGCGGACATCCATGCGTCCGCCGCCTATCGCGCGAGCGTGGCGCGAACCCTGACCGCCCGCGCGCTGACCGACGCGGCCGCCCGCGCCAAGGACGCCGCGTGACCTCACGCACGGTGGGGCTCCTGGTCAACGGCGTGCCGCACACCGTCACGGTGGAGCCGCGCCGGACCCTTGCCGACGCGCTGCGCGAGGACCTCGGCCTCACCGGCACGCACATCGGCTGCGAGCACGGCGTCTGCGGCGCCTGCACGGTGCTCTGGGACGGGCAGCCCGTGCGCTCGTGCCTGCTGTTCGCGATCCAGCTCGACGGCGCGTCCCTCACCACCGTCGAGGGACTGGCGGACGGCGAGCGCCTGCATCCGATCCAGGAGGCGTTCTGGGCCACGCACGGGCTGCAGTGCGGCTTCTGCACGCCCGGCATCTTGCTGACGGCCAAGGCGCTGCTCGACGAGAACCCGAGCCCGGACGAGACGGAGATCCGCGAGGCGATCGGCGGCAACCTCTGCCGCTGCACCGGATATCACTTCATCGTGCAGGCGATTGTCGCGGCGGCTCGGACGCGCACATCGACTTGATGTCGCTCCAGTCGTAGTCGGCCAGCAGCCGGGTGGCCGGTCGCGGCCACTGCGCCGAGAGCGCCCGCAGACTCTCCAGTCGCTCCTGCGGCGCCGGGTGCGACATCAGGTACTTGCCGCGTCCCGGGTCGCCGTGCAGCTTGGCGAGCTTCTCGAAGAACGTGACCATGCCCGCCGTATCGATGCCGGCCTCGTGCAGCATCCGCATGCCGTCGCGATCCGCCTGCGCCTCGGCCTGCCGGCTCATGCTCAGATCGCCGAGCATCCGCGCGCCCTCGAGCCCGAAGGCGACCACCGCGCTGACGTCGCCGACGACGGCGGCCATCAGGATACCGGCGGAGGCATGCTGGAAGATCGCCCGCGTCGCGTGTCGGTGCAGCACGTGCTGGAACTCGTGGGCCAGGACCCCGGCCAGCTCCTCGGCGCTCTCGGTGCGATCGAGCAGGCCCCGAAAGACGACGATGGCGCCGCCGGGCGCGGCCACGGCATTGACGGTGGCGCTGTTCGCGATGGCGATCCTGAACGTGTAGCCCGTCGGTTGCACCGGTTTCAGCACGGCGGCGCCGATGGCGTCGATCCGCGACTGCCGCACGCCGTCGGTACAGCGTCCGCTCGGCGGCGCGATGTGCTGGACGATCGCGTCGCCGAGTCTGGATTCCCATTCCACGGGGACGCGCTCGGCCGCTACCGCCGCCACCGCGGGGAGCGCGAACACATAGAGGCCCACGCCGAGCGCGATGGCGGCGACGCCGGCCATGAGGATGAGGCCGACGCGGAATCGCCGCCGCGCCGGGTCGTGGAAGTGGCTGCCCGGGGCCGCCTCGCGCAGGGCCGAGAGAAAGGCGACGTCGCCCACGAGGAGCGCTTCCGGGAGCTCGCCGCCGCGCTCGAGTCGCACGTGCTCGCCGGCGTAGGTCCCCTGCGTCTGGCGGATCTCGCGATAGGGCCAGAGCAACCGTGTGTTGCTGTCCGCCAGCGTGATCTCGAGCGCCGTGCGCCCGATACGGGCCGTCGCGCGCCGGCGAGCCGCGCTGCGCCCGTCCAGATAGGCCGCCTCCCAATCGAGGCGCATGTCGTTACGTCAATCCCAGGTCGGCGTCGAGGAAGCCGGCCAGACCCTCCCCGGTGGCGGTGACCGTCTGCGCCTGCTGGGTGATCGCCTCGAGCGCGAGCGGACCATCGAGCGAGAGATTGGCGTAGGCGAAGCGCAGCGAACGGACGGACAGCCACGGCCACGCCAGGCCGAGCGTGAAGACGAGGCCGACGAAGTTGGAGATCGTGAGCCACGCCAGCGGCAGTGCGCGCATGCTCGATGCGAAGCGCGCGCTGCCGAAGGTCGTGTGCGCCGCGAAGTACCTCGCCTTCTTGGCCGCGAATCCGAACCAGGAGAGGCCGAGCGTGAACGGGAACAGGAGCAGCATGCCCGCGAACGGCCAGAAGAGATCGCGGCCGCGGCCGTCGAAACCGAAGCGCTGGGAGCCGAACCACATGTGGCGGGTCATGAAGTCCTGGCGGCGCATGATGTAGATCGGATAGTAGAGGCCGAGCGTGAAGGCGACGAGGAACGTGTTCCACGACCAGAGCCGGACGAAGTCCCAGGTCTGCGCCCGCAGGGAGAAGCGGATTCCCCGCCACGAGGTACGGCTCAGGCGATAGCGGCGCGCGCCGATCATGGCCATCGGCACGAAGCAGCTGGCGAGCAGATAGGAGAGCAGGTTCGTGGCGTAGCGGATCGGCAGCGAGGCCCCGAGAAGCTCCGGCAGCATGCTGAGCAGCGTGATCGGAATGAAGAAGAAGACGAGCGCCTTGAGGAAGCCGACGAGCATCTCGCGACCGGTGCCGTGATAGGCGAAGCGGTCGCTCTCGAAGTCCGTCTGCGAGAATAGATAGGCGCGCACCTTGACCTTCGCCCAGAAGAAATAGACGCCGAGCGTGAGCAGCGTCAGCAGGACGTTGACGACGTGAATGCCGAACAGCGCGGCGCCCGATCCCGTGAAGCGCGCCCGGCGCGCACCGTTCGTCCCCGCCGGCTGGGGAGCGGCCGGCGACGCCACGCTGGCCGTCGGCGGCTTCGCGGTCGGCGCCGCGAGCGTCGGGGCTGCCGGGCCGGTGCGGGCCACCGCCTGCGGGCCACGCCGGAGCTTGTCCATCGAGGCCTGGTACAGCGCGATGACCACGCCGCACTGCGGGCACCGGTCGCTGCTGACCCCGGCGAAGCCGCATTTCGGACACGTATCCGCCATCAGGCCCTCAGGAGTCCGCGACGCATCTTCGAAAGTCTTAGCACAGCGCCACACGAGAACCCGAGAACTATCACGGAGCCGGACACTATCTCGAGCAGGCCACCCACGCCTCGAGCCGCAAACAGCGCGGTCGCTACAACAGGTGTCCGAGCAGCGCCGGCACGGTGCGTAGCGCCTCGGCCAGGCGCGGTCCGTGCCAGGAAAAGCGCTTGCCGTCCACGAGCCGGACCCGTCCGTCGCGGACGGCCGGCATGCCGGCGTAGGCGTCGAAGTCGCGCAGGTGCGCGCGCCGGAAGCGGAACGGCTCGTCGGGCAGCAGCACGACCTCCGGCGACCGCGCCGCCACGTCGTCCAGCGAGATCGTCGGGTACCGGGTGCGGTCGGCGAAGACGTTGGCGCCACCGCACATCGCCAGCAGATCGTGGATGTAAGTGTCGTGGCCGATCGTCATCCACGGGTCGCGCCAGATCGGATAGAAGCACGGCGTGGGGCGGCGGCCGGCGAGGCGGCCGCGCACCTCCGCGTGAAGCCGCTCCAGCTCCCCGAGAAGGTCCCGGGCGGCATCCACCGCGCCCGTCACCGCGCCGAGCTCGCGGATCATGGCCAGGCTCTCCGCCACCGAGCGCGGATAGGTGATGAAGACCTCGATGCCCGCCGCGCGCAGCGCCTCCACGTCCTCGCGGCGGTTCTCCTCGATGTTGGCCACGACGAGGTCGGGCGCCAGCGCGCGGATCCTCGCGAGATCCGGATCCTTCTCGCCGCCGACGCGCGTCTTGCTGCGAACCACGTCGCGCGGCTCGACGCAATAGACGGTCACGCCGACGAGCGCGTCGGCGAGACCGAGCGCGCAGAGCAGCTCGGTGGTGCTGGGCACCAGGGACACGATACGCCGGACGGCCACCTCGCTCAGGCGATGCGGCGGCTGCGCAGACGCTCGACCAGATCGATGATGTCGCGCGTGCGATCGGCGAGCTCCGCGTCCCACTTCATGATCTCCGCGAACGGCGCCTTGGCGTCGATGGCGTCTTCGAGGCTCGTCACCGCCACGCCGAACACCTTCAAGAGCCTGCGTGTCTCGTCCGAGGGCATGGCCGTTCCCCTTATTCGTCCTCGAGGGCGGGCGCCTCTCGCCATTTCGGCTCGCCCTCGGGCTTGAAGTTCTTCGTGTTCACGAAGTGCAGGCCGTGATGAAGGTTGAGCTTGAACTTGCCGCCGCCGAAACGGGCGGCGATCCAGGCCGTCGGATCCGTCAACAGCGGGTCCAGCTCGTCTGACGGCAGGCGGACGAGCCACTTGAAGCGGATGGTGCCCGCGAAGGGTTCCTGCACGCCGAGGGTCGCCGTGAACTCCGGCCAGACGCGCGCGAACTCCTCGAGGACCTGCTTGCGCGTCGGACGCTCCACGCCGCGATTGAGGAGGTTGCGTCTCAGGTACGGCTCGACGAGATCCCAGCACCACGCGGCGATCACCGGCGGCGGCAAGTGTACCATGGAGCCGTGAGGAACTTCGAGATCGCGCGCCTCTTCTACGAGATGGCGAACCTTCTCGAGGTGCGCGGCGAATCCCTCTTCCGCGTCCGCGCCTATCAGCGCGGCGCCCAGACGCTGGAGACGCTGTCCGAGGACGTCGGCGTCCTCGCCGACCGCGGCGCGCTCCAGACGCTGCCCAACATCGGCAAGGACCTCGCCGCCAAGATCCAAGAATATCTCGCCAGCGGGCGGATCGCGCGGCTGGAGTCGCTGCGCGAGGGTTTGGCGCCGACCTTCCTGTCGCTTCTCGAGATCCGCGGCCTGGGGCCGAAGACCGCGCGCGCGCTCTTCGAGCAGCTCGGCATCGAATCGATCGAGCAGCTCGAGGAGGCGTGCCGCACGAAGCGCATCGTCGGCGTGGCCGGCGTCCGCGAGCGCACGTGCGACAACATCCTCAGGGGCATCGCCGAGTGGCGCGCCGGCCGCACGCGCGTGCTGCTGCCGGCGGCCCGTGCGGTGGCGCGTCAGGTGGCGGAGGCGCTGCGCGCGCAGGGCGGTGTCGAGCGGCTCGAGATCGCCGGCTCGCTACGCCGGATGCGCGAGAGCGTCAAGGACGTCGACATCCTGGTGACGTCGACGGATCCGGGGCTGGTGATGGAGACGCTGGTGAGCCTGCCGTCGGTGATCGAGGTGACCGGGCGCGGCGCCACCAAGACGTCCGTCCGTCACCAGGACGGTCTCGCCATCGACCTGCGCGTGGTCGAGCCGGCGGCCTTCGGCGCCGCGCTCCAGTACTTCACGGGCAGCCGCGAGCACAACGTCCGCCTCCGCCAGCTCGCCATCCAGCGCGGGCTCAAGCTGAGCGAGTACGGCGTGTTCGACGAGGCGACGGGCACGCGCGTGGCGGGCGCGACGGAGGTGGAGGTCTACGCGGCGCTGGGCCTGCCGTGGATCCCGCCCGAGCTGCGCGAGGACAGCGGCGAGCTGGAGGCGGCGCGCGAGGGCCGGCTGCCGCGCCTCGTCGAGCCGCGCGACCTCCGCGGCGATCTCCACGACCACACCGACTGGTCGGACGGACACCATCCGCTCGAGAAGCTCGTCGAGGCGGCGGAGGCGCGCGGCTACGAGTACATCATCGTCTCCGACCACTCGCGCTCGCTGACGATCGCGGGCGGCCTGTCCGTCGAGGAGCTGCGCGCCCAGCGCGTCAAGATCAACGAGCTGCAGGGGCGCCATCGGATCCGGATCCTGGCCGGCACCGAGTGCGACATCCTCGAGGACGGGCGCCTCGACTTCCCCGACGAGGCGCTCGCCGAGCTGGACGTCGTGCTCGGCGCTGTTCACTCACGATTCAAGCAGAGCCGGCCGGAGATGACGGCGCGCATCGTGCGCGCGCTCGGCCATCCGCACCTCGACATCCTCGCCCATCCCACCGGGCGCAAGATCGGCTCGCGCGAGCCGTACGACGTGGACATGGAGGCGGTGTTCGCCGCCGCCAGGGCCCACGGCAAGGCCATCGAGATCAATGCCTCGCCCGAGCGGCTGGACATGAGCGACGTCCACGCCCGTCGCGCCGCCGAGCTCGGGATCCCGGTGCCGATCAGCACCGACACGCACTATCTGTCGGAGCTCGACTGGGCGGAGCTCGGCTGCGCGGTGGCCCGGCGCGCCTGGATCGGTCCCGAGCAGGTCCTCAACACGCGCTCGCTCGACGCGCTGCTGGCCTGGACGCGGCGCGGGTAGAATCGCCGCATGAGCCGCGCGGGTCGTCAGGCTGGCCCCGCTTCACGCCGGCGGTAGACTCTGAGCATGGAGGGCACGGAGCGCACCTGCCCCGCCTGCGGGGACCGCATCGAGGACGGCGAGACCGTCGTCTTCTTCGGGGGAGAGATGTTTCACCTCGACTGCGCCCCCGGCGCTATCGCCTGGCCTCCCCCGCCGCGCGAACCCCGTTTCTGACCACTGAGCACCCACGCCGCGAGCAACGTGAGGGGGACGCTCACGTCTGCGACGGGTCGAGCCAGGGGCGCGGGCCCGGCGGCGGCCGCCAGGCGGCGAGTGCGTCGAGCAGGTCCGCCGGCGTGTCGCCGAAGAGCAGGAGACCGAGGTTCTCGCGCTGCAAGAACCCTTCGCTGACGGCATGCGAGAGCCAGCGCAGCAGCCCGTCGTAGTAGCCGGCCGCGTTGAGCACGCCGACCGGCTTGGCGTGGACGCCGAGCTGAGACCACGTGAGCATCTCGAGGGTCTCCTCGAACGTCCCGAGCCCGCCCGGCAGTGCCACGAAGCCATCGACGAGGGCGGCCATCGTCGCCTTCCGCTCGTGCATGGTGGCGACGAGGCGGAGCTCCGTGAGACCGCCGTGCGCCAGCTCCTTGGATGCGATGGCCCGCGGGATCACACCGATGACCTCCGCGCCCGCCGCCAGCGCCGTGTCGGCGAGCACGCCCATGAGACCGACGGAGCCGCCGCCATAGACCAGACCGAGTCCCCGGCGTGCCAGCTCCAGCGCCAGATCGCGCGCCGCCTCCGCATACTCCTGGCGACGGCCGGTGGCCGAGCCGGCGAAGACGCAGAGACGCTTCACGGTGCCGCGCCCAGCCACGCCCGCGCGAACTCCTCGCCGAGCGCGCCGGTGTAGACCTCCTCCACCGGACCCTCGAGCCGTAATGACCAGTCCGACCGCACGTCGACGACGAGGGTGCCACCCGGCATCCGCACGGTGACGCGCCCGTGGCTGCACAGGCCGTTCTTGACGGCGGCCGAGGCGGCGCCGCAGGACGACGATCCCGACGCCAGCGTGTAGCCCGCGCCCCGCTCCCAGATCAGGATGTCGACACTGTCGCGTCCGCCCACGTGCGCGAACTGGACGTTGGTGCGCTGGGGAAAGGCCGGATGACGCTCGACGAGCGGCCCCAGCCGGCGCGTCTCGCCTTCGTCGAGGCGGTCGACGAAGACGACACAGTGCGGGTTCCCGACCGACAGCGCGGTGGCGGTGACCGTCGTGCCGTCGGCGAGCTGGAGCGGCACCGAGACGACCTCGCGGTCGGGCCCGTTCATCGGAATGTCGGGCGCGCGGAAGGTGACGGTGCCCATCTCCACGGTGACGAAGTTCACCCGGCCGTCGCGCTCGTGGCAGGTGCATTCGACGACACCGCCTTTGGTGTCGACGGTGAACGTCTTCTTGCCGCGCGCGTGGCCATGGTCCCAGAGGTACTTGGCGAAGATGCGCAGCCCGTTGCCCGATTTCTCGGCCTCGCTGCCGTCGGGATTGAAGATGCGCAATCCGAAATCCGCCCGCGTCGTGGGCACCAGGAGCAGGATCCCGTCGGAGCCGACGCCCCAGTTCCGGTCGCACACGCGGACGATGGCCCGCTCCGTCAACGGTCCGGGCAGCGCCGATTGCTCCAGGACGATGTAGTCGTTGCCGAGCCCGTGGCCCTTGGCGAACGGGATCATCCGCGCGCGAGCTCCACCCGTCGGCCACTGGCCGCCGACAGGTACCCCGCGTAGATCACCTCGACCACCTCGCGCGCGAGCAGCCCGCCCGACAGCGGCTCGCGACGCTCGCGGATGGCGTCGACGAAGTCGGCGAGCTCCTGCGGGTAGCCGCGCATCCAGTCCTCGTCGGGGCTGGGGAACTGCCAGCCTGCCTTGGTCTCGACCTTCTCGCTGATGTACTCGTCGCCCCACACCGCGGCGTCGGGAGCGTAGGCGGCGAGCGTCGTGTTCGGCGTGATGCTCGCGTGCAGGACCGCGTTGGTGAGGTAGGCGGTCACCACGTTGCGCACGCCGCCCAACGTGATGTCGTTCGAGTGAACGGTGGCCTTGGTGCCGTCCTCGAAGGTCACGATCGCCACCGACCAGTCCTCCACGTCGTCCACCGCGGTGCGATGGTATGGCGTGCGGCCGGCCACGCCGGGCAACCGCGTGAGCTGTGCGACATCCGCCAACACCGAGTGAGCGCGGATTGGACGGCCTTGACGCCGCAGGCCCTCGTAATGCTTCAGATGAAGCACCACACCCACCGGGTGCGAGCCCATCCGGAGCAGGGCGCCGCCCCCCGCCGTCTGCCAGCGGCGGGCGTAGGCGGCGTGCGAACCCGAGTGACTCTCCTCGGCGCGCAGCTCGAGGATGCTGCCGCCGCTCGCGTCGAGCAGCCGCCGCAGCTTCGTCACCGGCGGCGCATAGACGAAGTCCTCCGCATAGCAGAGCGTCACCCCCGCCTTGGCCACCGCCCCCAGCACCGCGTCCGAGTTCCGCAACGCAGTGTCGAGCATCGTCCCGCGATCGACGGACGCCGGCCCGAAGAATCCGGTCAGCGGCTTCTCCACGATCACATGCTTCCCCGCCCGCGCCGCCGTGATCGCGACCTCGTGATGACTGTCGGTCGTCGAACAGATGTCCACGATGTCGACGTCGGCGCAGTCGAGGAGAGCGGCAACATCAGTGAAGGTGCGTGGAATGTCGTGATGTTTTGCGAACGCGTCGACGTCGGCCCGCGTGCGCGAGCAGACGGCAGCCAGTCGGACGCGCGCCGGGATCAGCGGCCGATAGTTGACCGCATGCAGATCCGCCGCAAACCGCGCCCCAACGATCCCGACGCCGAGGGGAGTCACGGGAGAGTTCTAGCGCAAATCGATCCGCAGCGCCACCCGCGCGTCGGTAGTGGACCCCCGGCTACCCTCGCACTCCGAAGGAGTGCGTGTGGGTGCCGTGGGTGACGGAGCCGCGCCGGCCACGCTGCATCCGGCGCCAGGACCCGCGCGCCTCGCGCGCTGGCCAGCGACACCACGACGCTAGCGCTGAGCGATGGGAACGTAGGTGGCGCGCGTGGAGCCGGTGTACTCGGCGCGCGGCCGGATGAGCCGGTTGTTGCCGTGCTGCTCGAGCACGTGCGCCGCCCAGCCCGCGACGCGGCTCATCGCGAAGATCGGCGTGAACTGGTCGGTCGGAATTCCCATCGCCGCGTAGCCCGCGCCCGAGAAGAGATCGACGTTCGGATAGATCTTCTTCTCCTCGGTCACGACCCGGGCGACGGTGTTGAGGATCTGCACCTTGCTCTCGTCGCCCACCTGCCGCCCCAGCTCGCTGGCCAGCCGGCGCAGGTGCTTGGCGCGCGGATCCTCGACGCGATACACGCGATGGCCGAAACCCATGATGCGCGCCTTGTCGGCAATGGCCTTGCGGATCCACGCCTCGGCCTTCGCGGGGTCCTTGATCTTGTCGACCATCAGCATGACCTGCTCGTTGGCGCCGCCGTGCAGCGGGCCCTTCAGCGCGCCGATGGCGGAGGTGATGGCCGAGTGCATGTCGGACATGGTGGCGGCGGTGACGCGGGCGGCGAAGGTGGAGGCGTTGAACTCGTGGTCGGCGTGCAGGATGAGGGCGACGTCGAACGTCTTGGTGGCGAGCGGCGTCGGCTTCTTGCCCGACATCATCTGGAGGAAGTTCGCCGACAGGTTCAGCTTCGGGTCAGGGGCCACGAGCGGCTTGCCGCGTCGGATGCGCTCCCACGTGGCGACCAGCGTCGGCATCTGCGCCGTGAGCCGCATGGCTTTCCGCACGCTCGCCTCGCGCGAGTTGTCGGCGGCGTCGGGATCGAAGGCGGAGAGCGCCGACACGCCCGTGCGCAGCACTTCCATGGGTGTCGCCTTCTTCGGGATGTCGCGCAGCAGGTCCACGAGCTTCGGCGGCAGCTTGCGCGAGGCCGTGGAGGACATCGTCTTGTAGAAGGCCTCGTACTCTTTCTTCGTCGGGAGCGCGCCGAACCAGAGGAGATAGACGACCTCCTCGAACGTCGACTGTGCCGCGAGATCGTCGACGTCGTACCCGCGATAGACCAGGCGACCTTCGCGCCCGTCGATGAAGCAGATGTCCGACGTCGAGACGACGACGTCCTCGAGGCCGGCCTTGTTGAGCGTACTCATGCGCCTGGTCTCCCTCGGGAGGATGGTCGAACCCGAGTGGTTTGTATCATAGGAGCCCGGACGCTTCAACAACGCCCCATGCGCGTCATCGACTTCTACGATCGCCATCCGATCAGCGAGCATCAGGTCCTCGAGGCCGTGCGCCGCACGCGCGGCGCCGGCGCGCTCGACGCGGACGATCTGTTCGCCTTCGACCAGGACCACTATGGCGGGCTGGCGGCCGTGGACGCTCTCGCCCAGCGCGCCGGAATCGTCGCGACCTCGCGTGTCCTCGACATCTGTGCCGGCCTGGGAGGCCCGGCGCGGTTCCTGGCGAGCCGGCGAGGCTGCCAGGTGGTCGGGGTCGAGCTCAACGCCGGCCGCGCCGGGGGCATGGCGCGGCTGACGCGGCTCGTCCGCCTCGCGAACCGTGTCGCCGTCGTGCGCGGCGACGCCGTCGCCCTGCCGTTCGCCGCCGGCTGCTTCGCCGCCTGCGTGAGCCAGGAGGCGCTGCTGCACGTCGCCGACAAGCCGGCCGTGCTGGGCGAGGCGCGCCGCGTGCTCGCGCCCGGCGGCCGCCTGGCCTTCACCGACTGGATCGCGCACGCCGGGCTCGGCGACGGCGAGCGCCGCCGCCTGGAAGAGTGGATGGCGGCGGTGACACTGCAGACGCTCGACGGCTACCGCACGCTCCTCGGCCGCGCCGGCTTTCGAGCTGTCGAATGCGAAGACCTCTCCGAAGAGTGGCGACCGATTCTCCGCGAGCGGCTCCGGATGTACCGCTCGATGCGCGCGGACCTGACGCGCCGCCTCGGCGAGCGCGGCTATCGCGAGTACGACCAGCTGTACACGTTCTTCGTGGGCTTGATCGAGGCCGGCAAGCTCGGCGGCGGCCGCTTCAGCGGATCCGCTTGAGCAGGTCGCCGAGACCTTTTTCCACCTTCTCGCGGTCGACACCGCGCAGGATGGTGGCGGGATCCACCCGGATCGACGGCGAGGCCGCGTTGCCGGCGACCTTGGCCTTCAGCTCGCCCCGACCGTGGGTGATGATCATGTCGAGGTCCATGCGGCCGTTCGCCAGGCCGTACTGCCCGGCAATGGCGACCTTCATCGGCCGGCTCGTGTAGAGCAGGTCGCGCGTCGTCACCACGCCGTTGGTGATCTGATAGGTGCCCGTGATCGATTCGAACTCCAGCGGCGAGCCGGCGGCGATGGCGGGAACCTCGGTATTGAGCGCCTGCGAGATGGCGCCGCCGACGCGGACGACGCCGGACAGCAGCGCGAGCGCCTGCCTGCCGACCACCTTGCCCGGCCCCGCGCGCAGCGTCCCCGGTCCCGAGAGCGTGTTCCACATGTCGGCGGCCGCGAACGAGAGCGCGCCTGTCAGGTCGAGCGGCCCGGTGATGGCGTAGCCCTGGCACAGATAATCCACGAGCAGCTTGTCGAGCGGCAGGGCCTTGATCCCGACGTCGTTGAGCTGCACGCGGACGCCACGCTCGAGCGACGCTGTGAGCTGCGCGGTCACCGTCCCGTTGCCGACGCCGGTGGTCAGCGGCCGCGCGTTGAAGACGGAGTCCTTGTATCCCGCGTTGAGCTTCAGATCGCCGAGCGCGAGCGTCCGGCGCTTCGGCTCGGGACACGCGGGCTGGATCTGGGTGACCTTCGGCTGGTTGATGGTGACGTCGCCGGCCGCGCTGGGGGCGCCCAG
>JBIOXS010000177.1:0-28438 GCA_044869815.1 Candidatus Rokuibacteriota bacterium
CACGCGAGGCCGACGACGACGCCGGCGGTCAGCGCGATCACGACGGCGCCGAGCCCGGTGAGGAGCGACAGGCGCGCGCCGACGATGGCGCGGCTCAGGATGTCGCGGCCGTACTGGTCGGTGCCGAACGGATGCTGCCAGGACGGTGGCGACAGCGCCTCCGCCGGGCGCACCTTGATGGGATCGTATGGCGCCAGCGCCGGCGCCAGCAGCGCCGCCAGCGCGATGACGGCCAGGATGACGGCACCGGCAAGCGCCGTCTTCCGCCGGCGGAGCAGCCGTAGCCGCATCACGCCTCCGCGGCGCGGTGGCGGATGCGCGGATCGAGCGCCGAGTACGAGAGATCCACGAGCAGGTTCGTGAGCACGTAGCCGAGGGCGCTCACGAGCACGACCCCCTGGATGAGCGGATAGTCCTTGTCGAGCACGGCGGTGACGGCCAGCCGTCCCATGCCGCGGCGCGAGAACACCGTCTCGACGATGATGGTGCCGGCGAGCAGGTTGCCGAGCTGCACGCCGATGATGGTCGTGACCGGGATGAGCGCATTGCCGAGCGCGTGCTTGAGCGTGACCGCCCACTCGGAGAGGCCCTTGGCGCGCGCGGTCGAGATGTAGTTGTTGCCGAGCACCTCGAGCAGGCTCGAGCGCACGAGGCGTGCGATGACGGCCGAGTAGTTCAGCCCGATGGTGGCCGCGGGCAGGATGAGCCGGCTCAGACCGCCCTGGCCCGTCGCCGGCAGCCAGCCGAGCTGGAGCGAGAACACGAAGATCAGCACGAGGCCGAGCCAGAAGCTCGGCATCGACACGCCGCCGAGGGCGACCAGCATCGCCGCGCGATCGATCCACGTGTTGTGACGCACGGCCGCGAGGAGGCCCAGCGCGACGCCCACGACCACCGCGATGAGGATCGCCGTCGCCGCCAGCTCGAGGGTGCTCGGCAGCTGCTCGGCGATCTCCTGGATGACCGGGCGGCCGGTGAAGATGGAGCGGCCGAAATCGCCGACGAGGGCGCGCTTGACGAACCGGCCGTACTGCACGACGAGTGGATCGTCGAGACGGAGCTGGGCGCGCAGCTCGCGCTCCTGCTCGGGCGTGGCGTTCGCGCCGCTCAGGATGGCGAGCACGGGGTCGCCGGGCAGGAGGTGGATGATCGAGAAGACCACCACCGACACGCCGACGATCACCGGCACCGCCAGCATGACCCGGCGCCGGACGAACGTGAGCAGCGAGCGCTACCTCGTGAGGTTCACGTCGTACAGCATGGGGAACGTGACCACGTTGAACCCGTAGCCCTGCACGTCCTTGCGGACGCCCACGATCGTGACCTGGTCGACGAGCGGAATCCCGGCGCCCAGCTCGAGGAGCGCGCGCTGGATCTTCTTGTACAGGTCCATCCGCGGCGCTTCCTCCACCATGGCCGCCGCCTGGTCCAGGAGCTTGTCGATCTCGGGATCGGAGAGGCGAGGCGGGTTGAAGGCCTGCAGCCGGCTGGTGTGGAAGTTCGTCGTGAGGATGGACGGATCGGGGAACCACCAGTTGAGCTCGCCGATCCCGTGCTCGCCCTTGCGCCACGCCTCGTACATCTGCACGCGCGGCTGCTCACGGAGCTGGACGTCGATGCCGACGTCGCGAGCCATCCCCTGCACCAGCGGCGCCATCTCCTCGTAGCCGTTGTTGGTGCCGAAGATCCAGAGGATCTCGAGGCGCTTGCCGTCCTTGACGCGGATGCCGTCGGGGCCGGGCTTCCAGCCGGCCTCGTCGAGGAGCTTCTTCGCTCGCGCCGGATCGTAAGGGAACAGCTCTTTCGCGAGCGGCGCGTAACCCGGAGTCGGCGGCTGGATCAGCGAGCCCGAAGGCTGGCTCTGGCCGTGGAACACGACGCGCACGACGGCGTCCTTGCTGATCGCGTGATGGAGCGCGCGCCGCACGGCCGCATCGTTGGTGGGGAAGCGCTGGACGTTCGGGAAGATCGTCCACGGCGTGCCGGCGGGCACTCCGCGCAGGATCTTCAGATCTGCATTGCGCTCGAGCCCCGCCACGTCGGCGTACGAGAGATCCTCGGCGATCTGCGCCTCGCCCGTCTGCAGCACCGCGGTGCGCGTCGTCGCCTCGGGCACGAACCGCCACGTGATCTCCTCGAGGTAGGCCGGGCCGCGATGGGCCGCGATCGACGGCGCCCAGTTGTAGTCGGGGTTCCGCACGAGGGTGACGTGGCTCTTCGGCACCCACTCCTTCACCATGAACGGTCCGGTGCCCACCGGCTTGCGGCCGAAGTCCTGCCCCATCTTCTGCACCGCCGACGGCGAGAGTGGCGCGAGCGGCGACAGCCCGGCCATCCGGAGAAACGGCGCGTACGGCTGCTTGAAGCGGACGCGCACGGTCTGCGCGTCGACGACGTCGGCGCCCTCGTAGGGTCCGAGGAACGCGCGGGCGACACCCGGCGCGCCGAGCGGTTCCTGGATCCGGTCGAGCGTCGCCTTGACGGCGGCGGCGTCGAAGGGCGTGCCGTCGTGGAACTTGACGTTCCTGCGTAGCCGGAAGGTGTAGCTCTTGCCGTCGCGCGCCACCTCCCACGACTCCGCGAGGCCCGGCACCACCTTGCCGTCCTTGGGGTTGATCACCGTCAGCGTGTCGGTGAACTGGATGAGAATCTTCCGCGTCGCCGCGCGATTGGTGATGTGCGGGTCGAGCGTGTCGATGTCCTGGCGGGCAGCGAACACGATCTTGCCGCCGGGCTTGGCCTGCGCGAACGCCGCCAGCGGCGTCAGAAGGAGCAGCACAACGGCCGCGATCGTTCTCATGCTCAGTCTCCTCGCGCTCACGCGCAGAGCTGATGGGTGGCGTACGCAATCGCGCGCGCGGCGGTGACCAGATCTCTGAGCGGCACGCGCTCGTCGGGCGTGGGCCACTCCTTGTAGATCCGGATGTCGCCCGCGCCGTACTGCACGGTCGGGATGCCGTGGGACATCAGGATGTTGCCGTCGCCGACGTTGCCGAGCCGGCCCCAGCCGCCCACGACGGCGGCCGTGCCGGTGGCGACTCGCTGACCCTCGGCGAGCGCGGTGACGAGAGGATGATCCGCCTTCACCTCCATCGGATCCTGGAACCAGCCGTCTTCCATGCCGTTGGCGGGAATGGTCATCTCGGCCTCGAACGCCGGGTAGTCCTTCTTGATGTCGGCGAGCAGCCGCTGCACGTCGGCGCGCACGGTCTCGAGCGTCTGGCCGGGAACGGTGCGAAGCTGGAAGACCATCTCGCACTCCCGGCTCGACATCCCCGTGAAGCTCTTCTGGTAGTAGTGCTCCTTGTGCATCGTGTCGAACGTGTGCGTCGGGAACCCGGGCAGCTCGGGATGCGGCGTGAAGCGCAGCCAGCCGCCGGGCTTGATCGGGTCGAGGCTCGGCCCGATGCGCCGGACGATCTCCGCCTGCTGCTCGATCGGGTTCATGTACTGCGCGCGCGCCTCCGGGCTGTAGCGGAAGAAGAGCTCGGGGCTCCGGGTCTTGATCCGCACCATGACGATGCCGACGCAGACGTTGGCGATCGTGTTGGCCGAGTGCTCCATGTTGATGGCGAGGTCGGTGCGCAGCCCCTTCTTCATGAGCGCGCGGGTGCCGGCGCCGCCGAGCTTGTGGGCGACGACCGGCGTGACCACGACGTCGCCGCGCAGGCGCACGCCGGAGCGCACGATCGCCTCGACGGCGCAGATGGCGGCAACCACGCCGCCCTTGTCGTCGTGCGCGCCCATGCCCCACACCCAGCCGTCCTCGAACCTGGCGCCGTAGGGATCGACGCTCCAGCCGCTCATCTCCACGCCCGGATCCATGTGGCCGTTCAGCATCAGGCTCGGGACGCCGCCCGCGCCGCGCAGCCGGCCGATCGGCTGCCGCGTGGTCTTGCCGGGCTTGGCCCAGTGGGTGACGTCCATCATCTCCACGTCGAGCCCGAGATCGGACATGTAGTTCGCGAGGTGGTCGGCGAGCGGCCCCTCCTCGAACGTCGTGCTCGGAATGCGGATGGCGGCCTGCTCGAGCGCGAGCACCTGCTGGTCGCTGATGCCCGCGAGGATCTTCTGCCGGTCGGCGGCGTCGGCCATGGACGCGCTCCTAGTCGATGACGAACATCTGATCGGTCGCGAACTTGTCGGAGATGAGCTCGGGCCCGCGCGCACGGACCACGATCATGTCCTGGATGTGGTAGTAGTCCTTCGCCGGCTCGAGCGCCAGCACCATGCCTTCCTCGAGCACGATCTTGTTGCCGCGCGAGATCACGGGCTCCTGCTGGTGCCACCAGGCGCCGACGCCGTGGCCGGCGAGCTGGCTCGTGTACGACCAGCCGTGCCTGGCGAACTCCTTGACCACGAGCTCGTACACCTCGCCGGCGGCGACGCCGGGCCGGCACGCCTCGATGGTGCGCCCGTAGATCTCGCGCGTGATGCCGTAGTCGCGCCGCTGCTGCGGGCTCGGCGTGCCGAGCACGGCGTTGCGCGACTGGTGCCCCGGGTAGCCGTCGACGTAGGCGACGTAGTCGGTGCGGACCACGTCGCCGGTCGCCCACGTGCCGTCGCTCTCGCCGGCGTAGGGAATCAGGTTGCGACTGGAGTTCAGGATGCCGTGCGCCCAGTTGGCGCCGCGGCGCAGGCAGCTCGCGATGAGGCGGCTGTGCACCGCCCGCTCCGTCTCGCCGGGCTTGATGGTCGGAAAGACCTCGAGGTAGGCGTCATCGAGCAGATCGGCGCCGACCTTGAGCCGGCGGATCTCCGCCTCGGTCTTCACCCAGCGCACCGCGTCCATCATCGCCGTGCAGTCCACCATCTGGAGCTGCGGCAGCGCCCGCTGCACCTCTTCCCAGTGCGCCGCGCTCACGTAGCTCTTCTCGAAGCCGACCCGCTCACCGCCGAGCCCCATCGTCTCGATCACGTCCGCCAGCCGGCGGTAGGGCGACTCGTTGTAGGCCTCGTACAGCTCGGTCCGTTCCACCCACGAGTCGCGGCGCGTGAGCCCTTCCGCGATCTTGTTGAGGACGATGACGGGCTCACCGTTGCGCGGCCAGACGAGCAGGATGCCGCGCACGGAATCCGCGAGATCGAGGTGCCGTGCCAGCGTGCCGGGGTACGCGAGGCCCGAGAGGTACGTGAAGTTCTGGCCCGACCGCGCCACCACCGCGGCCAGGCGATGGCGATCCATGTGCTCGCGCAGACGGGCGACGTTGGCGATGACCTGCGGCTTCGGCATGCGTCCTCCGATCGCTTCGGGATCGTTTCCGGGCGGCCATTATATGCGCAGGCCACCCCGTCCATTCGGGCGATTCCCGGCCGCGCCGCCGGCGCGCATGCTGGCGGTAGCCATCGCGAAGTCGTGAAAGGGAGGATTCAATGGACGCGCTGCTGACCTTTTCCAACGAGCTCGCCGTCGCTGTCGAGCACGCCGGCCGCGCCGCCGTCGGCGTCAACGGGCGACGGCGATTCGGCTCCACGGGCGTGCACTGGCGAGCGGGGCTGATCGTCACCGCCGACCACACGGTGGAGGTGGACGAGGATGTCACCGTGACCACGCCGGACGGCCGCACGCTCGCCGCCACCGTCGGCGGTCGCGATCCGGCCATCGATCTCGCAATCCTGAAGATCGATGGCAGTGCGCTCGCCGTCGCCGATATCGCGACGGAGCCGCCACGGGTCGGCCACATCGTGCTGGCGGTGGGCCGGGGCCCGCGCGCCAGCTGGGGTGTCATCAGCGCCATCAGCCACGGACGGCGCGAGTTGCTCAGCCTCGACCTCACGCTCTATCCCGGCTTCTCGGGCGGGCCCCTCGTCGACGTCAAGGGACGCGTGGTCGGAGTCACGACGTCGGGCTCCGAGCGTCATCTGCAGCTCGCGATTCCCGCCGCCACCGTCGACCGCATTGTCGACGAGCTCCTGCGCCGCGGTCACCTGCCGCGGGCCTACTTCGGCGTCGGAACTCAGCAGGTGCAGCTCAACGAGACGCTCCGCCAGCGGCTCGCCACCGATCAGCGGACGGCCGTCATCGTCGTGGACGTGCAGCCGGACAGTCCGGCCGCGCGCGCCGGGCTCCTGATCGGCGACGTCATCATCGCGCTCGGCGGCACGCGGATCGGCGAGCCCACCGACCTTCGCGCGGTGCTGCGACCGCAGCACGTGGGCGAGACGGTCACCGCCTCGGTCGTCCGCGGCGGCGAGCCGCGCGATGTGCGCGTCACCGTGGGCGAGCGCTCACGCCGCTGATGCCGGCCGCGACGCTCGACTTTGCCGGCCTCGCCGAGACGCTGCGCCGGGTGACCGTCGAGATCGTCGCCGGCGGCGGCTCGCTCGGGTCGGGACTGCTGTGGCCACGCGGGTGCGTCGTGACGAACGCGCACGTGATCCGGACGGCGCGAGTGGCGGTACGCTTGGTCGATGGAGTGCGCGTCGAGGGCCGGCTCGTGGCGCGCGACCCCGACGCCGACCTCGCGGTGCTGCGAATCCCCGGGAGCGGGCTGCCGGCGGCGACCCTCGCCGACTCGGCGGCGGCGCGCGTCGGCTCGCTCGTGGTCGCCGTCGGCCATCCGTTCGGGGTGCGAGGCGCGTTGACCGCGGGCATCGTCCACGCCGTCGCTCCGCTCGTGCCGGGCGGGCCGGCGTGGATCCACGCCGACGTGCGGCTGGCCCCCGGTAACTCGGGGGGTCCGCTGGCGGACGTCGCCGGCTCCGTCGTCGGTCTCAACGCCATGGTCGCGGGCGGGCTGGCGCTGGCCGTGCCGGTCGCGCGCGTGATCGCCTTCGTTCGCGCGGCCGGCGTGGCGCCGACATGACGCCGACCTCGGTGTTCATCATCGCCGACGGCGGCGTCGCCGCCCGCGTCGAGGCCGTCCTGCGTCGCGATCCGCTCCTGCACGTCGTCGTGCTCGATCCCGACGCGCTCACGATCGCCGAGCCCGAGCGCGATGCGCCGATCGTCGTCGTCGCGTTACCGGCCCCGGCGACGGGTCGGGTCGTGGACGCGCTGCGCCGCTGGCGGCGTGCGCCGGCCATCATCCTCCTGGCGTCGACGCCGCAGGGCGCGTGGAGCGCCCGCGCGCGCCGCGCGGGCGTCCGCGCCGTGCTCGGCCGCGACGTCACCGCCGAGGAGCTGTCGGCGGCGGTCGCCGCCACGCGGGCGGGGCTGCTCGTCCTGCACCCGGATGCGCTGAGCGGCGTACCGGCGGCCTCCCCCCGTCCACCCGGCGAGTCGAGCACGCTGACCGCGCGCGAGCTCGAGATCCTCGAGATGATGGCCGAGGGCATGCGCAATCGCGCCATCGCGGGGCGCCTGAAGATCTCGCGCCACACGGTGAAGTTCCACGTGGCCTCGATTCTCACGAAGCTCGCCGCCCGCAGCCGCACCGAAGCCGTGACGCTCGGCGTGCGGCGCGGCCTGATCTCGCTCTAGAGCGCGCTCGCCGCCAGGTTGACCGTGAGCGCGAGCAGCGCGGCATTGAAGACGAACGAGAGCACGCCGTGCGCGGTGACGAGGCGGCGGACCTCCTTGCTGGTGACCGCCACGTCGGAGACCTGGGAGGTCATGCCGATCACGAACGAGAAGTACACGAAGTCCCAGTAGTCCGGATCCGCGGCGCCCTGCGGAAAGGCCAGACCGCCGGCGGTGACGTCGTAGAACTCGTGAGCGTAGTGGAGCGCGAAGATCGTGTGGATGAACGCCCAGGAGAGCAGGATGGTGAGCGCGGCGTGCGCGACGTGGAGCAAGGATCGGGCTCCGCTCACGGAGGCGCCGAGCTCGGCGAAGATGGCGCCCAGGCTCGCCAGCGCCGCCAGCGCCGTCAGCACGAGAATGGCGAGCCGCCCTTCGTCCTCCAGGGTGGCCCGCAGACGGATACGGGCGACGTCGGATCGCCACATCATGTGCGCCACGAGCGCGAGGTAGAGCGCGACGCCGACGTCCCAGCCGACGAGGAGGCGGGTGACGAGCCGCCAGTCGGCGAGGATCAGGATCGCGGTGACGGCGGCGCCGACGGCGGCCGACCAGAACAAGCGCGGCCGGGCCCGTACGATTCGGAGGGGCCAGGGCCCACGGGGAGGCTTGCGAGGTGGCGGCGCCATTGGGGAATGCGGAGTATACCCCGCCCAACCTTGACACTCCCGGGCGCGGGACATAGGATCGGCGCGCTCGACGTCCCACACGCCGTCAAGGAGGGCGCTATGCCCATCATGATCCGCTCGCTGGCGATCGCCCTGATGCTGGTCGCCACGATCGCCGCGCCGTCGGCCGCCCAGTCGCGCGACGTCACCATCGCCCAGGGCATCGACGCCGAGTTCCTCGACGTGCAGATGACGAACAACATCGTGACGATGATCATCAACGGCTCGATCTACGACACGTTGCTGACGCGCGACAAGCAGCTGCAGGTCGTGCCGCACCTGGCGACCTCCTACAAGCTGGTCGGCGACAAGACCTGGGAGGTGAAGCTCCGCCAGGGCGTGCAATTCCACAACGGCGAGCCGTTCGACGCCACCGCCGTGAAGTTCTCGGCCGAGCGGATCCAGCGCGCGGACTTCAAGTCCCCGCAGAAGGGCTGGTTCGGCACCATCGACCGCGTCGAGGTCGTGGACCCGCTCACCGTGCGCTTCCACACCAAGGTGCCGGACCCGGCCATGCCGGCGCGCATGACGCTCATGTACCAGATGGCGCCGAAGTACATCGGCCAGGTCGGCGACGTCCAGGCCAACCTCAAGCCCGTGGGCACCGGGCCGTTCAAGTTCGTCGAGTGGCAGAAGAACGAGCGCATCGTGGTCGAGGCCAACGACGCGCACTGGACGGGCAAGCCCGCGGTGCGCCGCGCGACCTGGCGCCCGATCCCCGAGCTCGGCGCCCGGATCGCCGCGCTCCAGACCGGGCAGGCCGATCTCATCGTCAACGTGCCGCCCGACCAGGTGCAGACGCTCCAGACCCATCGCAACGTCCGCGTCGAGAAGACGCCGAGCTGCCGGATCATCTCGTTCGCGATCGCGCAGATCAAGGGCGGGCCGCTCGCCGACAAGCGCGTGCGCCAGGCGCTCAACCATGCGGTGGACATGCAGGGCATCCTCGACGCCGTGCTCCTCGGCAACGGCAAGCGCCTGAACTCCTGGATGCCGCCCAACGTGTGGGGCCATGACCCGAGCATCCCGTTCTACGAGTACAACCCGAAGAAGGCGAAGGAGCTGCTCGCGGCGGCAGGGCAGAGCAACCTGACGCTCACCATCCAGGCTCCCAACGGACGCTGGGCGATGGACAAGGACATCGCCCAGGCGGTGGCGGGGCAGCTGACCGAGAACGGCATCAAGACCAACGTGAAGGTCATCGGCGAGTGGGGCGCCTACGTACGCACCATCCTCGACCACAAGACCGAGGACATCGCGATGTCCGGCTGGTGCCTGCCGAGCCTCGAGCCCGACCACTGGGTGACGCCGAATCTCAAGACCGGCGAGCCGGTGTCGCAGTACTCGAATCCCGAGATCGACAAGCTCATGGAGCAGGCGCGCGCGGAGATGAACGCCGACAAGCGCAAGCAGCTCTACAGCAACTTGCTCCGCGCGATCCGCGAGGAGGCGCCGTACATCTTCGGCTACCAGCAGATGGACATCTACGGCGTGAACAATCGCATCAAGTGGACCCCGCGCGGCGACGAGTCCATCCGCCTGACCGAAATTTCCTTCTAGTCACGCGACGAGGCGCCGCCTGACCATGCTGGGGTATGTCGCGCGGCGCCTCCTGCAGAGCGTTGGCGTCCTGCTGGGCGTCTCGGTGATCGTGTTCGGGTTGCTGCACCTGACGGGCGATCCGACGCGGCTGCTCTTGCCGCTCGAGGCGCGCGAGGAGGATGTCCGCCAGCTGCGCGCGCTGCTCGGCCTGGACGATCCGCTGTACGTCCAGTACGCGCGCTTCCTCGGCCACGCGGTGCGGGGCGACTTCGGCCTCTCCTTCAAGCATCAGGTCCCGGCCCTCACGCTGATCTTCCAGACCTTGCCCGCCACGCTCGAGCTGACCGCCGCCGGCCTGGGGCTGGCTCTCCTGGTGGCCGTGCCGGCGGGGATCGTCGCTGCGCTGAAGCGCAACTCGCTGCTCGACGCGATGTGCTCCGTGGGCGTCCTGCTCGGCCAGGCGATGCCCGTGTACTGGCTCGGCCTCCTGCTGATCATGGTGTTCGCGGTGGGCCTCGGCTGGTTCCCGGCGGCGGGGCGGGACGGCCTCGCCTCGCTCGTGCTGCCCGCCACCGCGCTCGGCGCCTTCTCGATGGCGCGGATCGCCCGCATGGCGCGGTCGGGGATGCTCGAGGTCCTGGCGCAGGATTACGTGCGCACGGCCCGCGCGGCCGGCATCCGCGCGTTCGTCGTGACCTACAAGTACGCGCTCAAGAACGCGGCGATCCCCCTCGTCACCATCATCGGGCTCGAGTTCGGCATCCTCCTCGGCGGCGCCGTGATCACGGAGACGATCTTCGCCTGGCCCGGCGTGGGACGCCTCGCCGTCGACGCGATCTTCAGCCGCGACTACCCGCTCGTGCAGGCGATCGTGGCCGTGCTCGCGACGACGTTCGTCGCCATCAACCTCGCGGTCGACCTCGTCTACACCTACCTCGATCCGCGGATCGTGTACGTGCGGAGCGCCCGGTGAGCGTCGTCGCGTCCGAGGCCGTGCTGCCGGTGGCGGCGCGGCCGCGCCGGCGCGTGAGCTTCAGGGCCGTCTTCGGGCTCAGCATGCTGCTGCTCATGGGCGGGGCGGCCGTGCTGGCGCCGCAGCTGGCGCCCTGGGATCCGGGGCGCCAGATGCTGCTCAAGCGTCTGCGGCCGCCGATGTGGCAGGAGCGCGGCCTGCGCGAGCACCCGCTCGGCACCGACCATCTCGGACGCGACATCCTGAGCCGCATCCTGTACGGCGGCCGGATCTCGCTGGGCGTCGGCCTCACCGCGGTGACGCTCTCGGCGCTCATCGGCGTGACGCTCGGGCTCCTGGCCGGCTTCTTCGGCGGCCGCGCCGACGCCTTCATCATGCGCGTCGTCGACGTCTTCCTCGCCATTCCCTACATCCTGCTCGCGATGGGCGTGGTCTTCGCCCTCGGGCCGAGCCTGCTGAACGTCGTTCTCGTGATGGGCGTGACCCGCTGGGTGCAGTTCGCCCGCATCGTCCGCGCCGACGTGCTGTCGATCCGCGAGCGGGAGTTCGTCGCTGGCGCCCGCGCCCGCGGCAACCGGCCGCTGCGCCTGCTGCTCCACCACGTCCTGCCGAACGCGCTCACCCCGATCATCGTGGTGGCCACGCTCGAGCTCGCCTTCATGATCATCTACGAGTCGGCGCTGTCGTTCCTGGGCCTCGGCGTGCAGCCACCCACGCCCACGTGGGGCTGGATGCTGGCCGACGGCCGCAACTACATCGCCACCGCGTGGTGGCTGGCCACCTTCCCCGGGCTCGCCATCATGCTGACCGTGCTCGCCGTCAACCTGCTCGGCGACTGGCTGCGCGACACCCTCGACCCCCGGCTGAAGGTCTAAATTTAGTGCCGCTGCTCTCGGTCGACGGCCTGCGCACGCACTTCCACACCAGCGCCGGCGTGGTCCGCGCCGTCGACGGCGTCAGCTTCACGATCGAGCGGGGCGAGGTCCTGGGCCTCGTCGGCGAGTCGGGCTGCGGCAAGAGCGTGACGTCACTGTCGATCATGCGGCTGGTGCCGCCGCCGGGGCGCGTCGTCGCCGGCCGCATCCGGCTCGAGAACGAGGAGCTGCTCGACAAGGACGCCGAGGCGATGCGGCGCATACGCGGCGCCCACATCGCGATGGTGTTCCAGGAGCCGATGACGTCGCTCAATCCCGTGTTCACCATCGGCGACCAGATCGCCGCCGCCGTGCTCGCGCACGCGGGCGGCGGCCGCCGCGCGGCGTGGGACCGCGCCATCGAGATGCTGGACCGCGTGCAGGTGCCGTCGCCGCGCGAGCGCGCGCGCGACTACCCGCACCAGCTCTCCGGCGGCCTGCGGCAGCGCGCGATGATCGCGCTGGCGCTGGCGCCGGGGCCGCAGCTCCTGATCGCCGACGAGCCGACGACCGCGCTCGACGTGACCATCCAGGCGCAGATCCTCGACCTGCTCCGCCGGCTGCAGGCCGAGCGCGGGATGGCCGTCCTGCTGATCACGCACGACCTCGGCGTGGTTGCCGAGCTCTGCCACCGGGTGGCCATCATCTACGCCGGCCGCATCGTCGAGATGGCGCCCGTGGAGACGATCTTCCGCGAGCCGCTCCACCCCTACACGCGCGGGCTGCTGCGCTGCCTGCCGCACCCGAGTCGGTTCGGCCAGCCGCTCTCCTCGATCGAGGGCGCGCCACCCGACCTGCGTCACGCCGACGGCGGCTGCCGGTTCGCGCCGCGCTGCGCGCTCGCGCTCGACAGCTGCCGTCGCGACGAGCCGGCGCTGGTCGAGCGAAAGCCCGGACATCTCGTCGCGTGCCCGGTGGTGAGCGTGTGATGCCGGCGCTCGTCGACGTGCGCGGGCTCGAAAAGCGCTTCGCCCTCGGCGGCGCCTGGCTCGGCCGCCGCCGGCGAGTCATCCACGCCGTCGACGGTGTGAGCTTCACGATCGAGCGTGGCGAGGTGCTCGGCCTCGTCGGCGAATCGGGCTGCGGCAAGTCCACCACCGGCCGCCTGCTGCTGCGCCTCATCGAGCCCTCCGCCGGCAGCATCCGGTTCGAGGGCCACGACCTGACCGCGCTCGATCCGGCGCGGCTCTGGGCCACGCGCCAGCGGATGCAGATCGTCTTCCAGGATCCGTTCGCCTCGCTGAATCCCCGGATGCGCGTGGGCAGCATCATCGCCGAGCCGCTCGCCATCTACGGCCGTGCCGACGCCGCGGCGCGGCGGCGACAGGTGGCGGAGCTGCTGGAAGTGGTCGGGCTCCCGTCCGCGTTCGCCGAGCGTTACCCGCACGAGCTCTCCGGCGGGCAGCGCCAGCGCATCGGCATCGCGGCCGCGCTGGCGCTGCAGCCGTCGCTCATCGTGGCCGACGAGCCGGTCTCCGCGCTCGACGTCTCGGTGCAGGCGCAGGTGCTCAATCTCTTGATGGACCTGCGCCGGCGCTTCGGCCTCACCTACCTCTTCATCTCGCACGACCTGCACGTGGTCCTGCACATGTCCGACCGCGTGGCGGTGATGTACCTCGGCGAGATCGTCGAGATCGGCCCGCGCGACGCGCTGCACCTCACGCCCAAGCATCCCTACACGCAGGCGCTGCTGTCGGCCGTTCCCGTCGCCGACCCGACGCTACGGCGCGAGCGCATCGTGCCGAAGGGCGAGGTGGCGAGCCCTCTCGCGGTGCCGAGCGGCTGCCGCTTCCACCCGCGCTGTCCGTTCGCGTTCGACCGGTGTCGCGTGGAGCGGCCGCTGCTACAGACGCTGGCCGGCGGGCACCAGGCGGCCTGTCACCTGCACGACGCCCGCTGACCGATCACCCCTTACACCACTCCGCGCTCGACCCGCCGGCCTGCCTGATAGACGTCGAGCACGTCCCAGAGCGCGGTGATGTCCTTCGTCGGATCGCCGCGCACGACCAGGGCGTCCGCCGTCCGTCCCGGCGCCAGCCGGCCGGCGACTCGTCCCACGCCGATGGACTCCGCGGCGCCCGCCGTCCCCGCGACGATCGCGGCGGAGTACGAAAGTCCCGCCTCCGCGAGCATGTGGATCTCGTGGACGAACTCGCCCGGCGCGTACCAGCCCCATGGCGAGTCCGAGCCGGCTGTCATGCGGACGCCCGCCTCCGTCATTCGCCGCACGGCGTCGACCTTGACGTCGAGCGCGCGGCGGGCGGCGTCGAGCTCCGTGACCAGCTCCGGCGTCAGCAGACCGTCCCGCTCGCAGGCCGCGCGCCGGCGGTCGATGCCGGCTTTCTGCACGTAGAGCGTCGGGTTCACCCATGCCTTCGCTTTCGCCAGCCGCTCCACGAGATCCGGCCGGAACCGGTAGGTGCCGTCAGGCTCGGTGAAGATGCAATGGATGATCATGTCGACGTCGGCGTCGAGACAGTTCTGGACCGACTGCGCGGAGGTGCAGTGCGCGGCCGTGAGCTTGCCGTGGCGGCGCGCCTCGTCGGTCATCGCCGCCAGCTCCGGCACGGTGTAGGACGCGCGGTTCGGATCGGAGGTGCGGGTGGAGCCGCCGCTCGCCACGATCTTGATGTAGTCGGCGCCTTCCTTGAGGAGCTTGCGGACCTCGGCGCGCACGGCCGCCTCGCCGTCCGCCTCGGACCCGAAGTAGCCCATGTGTCCGCCGGTGATCGTGATCGGCCGCCCGCAGATCACCATGCGCGGCCCGGGCGCGAGCTTCCGCCGAATGCCCTCGCGGAGCGAGAATGCCACCTTGCCCTTGGCGCCGTTCTCGCGGAGCGTCGTGACGCCGGAGTGCAGCAGCGTCCGCGCATTCTTGGCCGCCTGGAGCAGCAGGATGTCGTCGTCTTCCTTCGCGACGTCGTCGCCGAGCGTGCCGTCGCCCGGCGCCACCAGGTGAGTGTGCGCGTCGACGAGGCCGGGCAGGATCGTGGCGGCGCCATAGTCGCGCCGTTCGAGCGACCCATCGGGCACCCGGATGTCGCCGGCGGGTCCGAGCGCGATGACGCGATCGCGATCGATGAGCACCGCCGCCTGCTCGACGGCGGCCGCGCCGCTGCCGTCCAGGAGTCGGGCCGCGGTGAGCAGCGTGTAGCGCGCCGAGGGCTGGTCCATTGCGATCGCGGCGAGGGTAGCGTCTCGCCCGAGCACGGTCAATCGGGCGCCCCCCTTCGGGCCGTCTGCCCGATCGCGCTTGCAGCGATCGGCGATTTACGCGGGACTCCGCCCTGGCACACGCCTTGCGATGCGGCGCCGGCAAGTCCGCCGGTCATGCTCGAGCCAGGAGGAGGACAAGGCCATGAAGGACGATCTAATCGTCGTCGCCGGAGTGCTGGTCGCCGCTGCGATGTGTGCCTGGTACATGGCCCAGGCCGTCGCCGGCGTCGTGCACCCGATCCCGACCGATGACAGCTGCTCCACCGTGACTCAGTGCCTGGCGTTCGCGATGGCTCAGTAAGGCCGCTCGATCGCCGACGGAGGCCTGGTGTACCATCGCCGCCAGGAGGAGGCGCGAATGTCGTTCGCGGCCGAGCACGACGTCCCCATCCCCTACATGCAGCGCACGCGCGACTACTATCAGCGGCTCGGCTTTGCTCCGTATCGGTGGGCCCACTTCGCCGAGGTGCCGTTCACCCCGCTGCGGAAACCGCTGGCGCAGACGCGCCTGGCGCTGATCACCACGGCCGCGCCGTTTCAGCCGGGCGTCGGCGACCAGGGGCCGGGAGCCCGATACAACGCCGCCGCCAAGTTCTACCAGGTCTACTCGGACTCCACGGAGGGCGTGCCGGACGTGCGGATCTCCCACGTGGGCTACGACCGCATCCACACGACGGCCGCGGATCCGCGGACGTGGTTTCCGCTCGCCGCGCTGCAGGCGCTGGTGAAGCGCGGGCGCCTCGGCGCGCTCACGCCGCGGTTCCACGGAGCGCCGACGAACCGCAGCCAGCGCGTGACGCTGGAGACGGACGCGCCCGAGCTGCTGCGGCGCTGCCGGGAGGATGGAGCGGAGACGGCGCTGCTCGTTCCGAGCTGACCGGTGTGTCACCAGACCGTGAGTCTGGCCGCGCGGCATCTGGAGGCGAACGGCATCCCGACCGTGATCATGGGGTGCGCGAAGGACATCGTGGAGTACTGCGGCGTGCCGCGATTCCTCTTCAGCGATTTCCCGCTCGGCAACTCGGCCGGGCGGCCGTTCGATGGCGACTCCCAGGCCCTGACGCTCGAGCTCGCGTTGCGCGTGCTGGAGACGGCGCCGGCGGCGCGCACGACGGTGCAGTCGCCGCTGCGCTGGCGCGACGACGCCGCGTGGAAGCTCGATTTCTCGAACCTCGATCGGATGACGCCCGAGCAGATCGCCGAGCGGCGCCGGGAGTTCGACGGGATCAAGGCCATTGCGAAGGCCAAGCGGGAGTCGTCGGGTGCCGGAGCGGCACGCCCGCCGCGTTAAAGTTTTTCACAGCCCCGTCCAAACCCGCGACGCAACGCATGTGCGTGATTGGCACGGACGCCACGCATCGCACAACCATCGATGGGCGCTCGGAGCGCGATGAAATACGCCGTGAATTTCGCGCGGCCCCCTTACGCTGCTACATCAGATGGAGGTGCCACGCATGCAGAGTGATCAGCTGACGCCCTCGCTCCTGGTGATCGTTCCTCACGCCGAATCGGAGGCGTGCCGCCGTCTTCGGCAGACGCTCGACGGCTCCGGCGTCCGGATCGTCGTCGATCGCCGGTCGAGCGAGCGCAGTAGCGAGCGCGACGCCCACCGTCAGGAGCGCCGCGCGCGCCCCGAGCGTGACGCCGCCCTGGCCGCCGGCAAGTGGTTCGTCGTTCACGCGAACGCCGGACAGGTCGACGTCTTCGACGCCGACGCCCGGGCCATTCTCTTCCTTTACTGCAGCCAGCACGCCGTCCCCTGCGAAAGCTGCCAGGAGACCTACCGCCTCGGCTGGCTGACCCGGATCGAGAACTCGCTGGCGTGCCCGCGCTGCGCGAGCGATCTCACGTCGGTGGTCGTCGCGCACGCGCTATCCTGCGAGAACTGGGTGCATCGCCGGCAGCGGAGCAAGCCGCCCGTCCGCCTCGACGGCGACACCCCGTCCGCGGAGGCGGCCACCGCCTAGCCTGGGAAGAGTCTCCGTCGCGGCTGGTGTATTATCCGCGACGGAGATGACAAAACCCTTCGCCGGCGTCCGTATCCTCGACTTCACCCGCTATCTGGCGGGGCCGTATGGCACCTATCAGCTGGCGTTGCTCGGTGCCGACGTCGTCAAGATCGAGTCGCAGGAGGGCGACGAGTCGCGTCATCTGCTCATCAGCAAGGAGTGGGCGGATCGCAAGATGGCGTCCTCGTTCCTCGCCGTCAACGCCAACAAGCGGAGCGTCACGCTCGATCTGCGGAAGCCGGCCGCGGTGGAGATCGTCAAGCGGCTGGTGGCCGGCGCCGACGTGGTCTGGGAGAACTTCCGGCCGGGGGTCATGGACCGCCTCGGCCTCGGTTACGAGACGCTCGCCGCGATCAACGCGCGGCTCATCTACTGTGCGGTGTCGGGCTTCGGCTACACGGGTCCGGAGCGAACGACGGCCGCCTTCGACGGCAAGCTGCAGGCGATGTCCGGCATCATGTCCATCACCGGCGATCCCGCCGGCGGCCCGATGCGCGCCGGCTTCGCCCTCTGCGACACGATCGGGGGCATGACCGCGGCCCTGGCCGTCTCGAGCGCGCTCTACCAGCGCACCCACACCGGGCGGGGCCAGTTCGTGGACGTGGCCATGCTCGACGCCGCGCTGGCGTTCATTCCCGGTCCGGTCTCGGAGTACACGGTGGCCGGCATCGAGCAGAAGCAGATCGGTAACGGTTCCGTGAGTCGAAAGCCGACGGCGCACCGCTTCCGCGCCGGAAACGGCTATATCGTGCTGGCCGTGCTGACGGACCGGCAGTTCGCAAGCCTCATGCGCACGATCGGGCGGGCCGACGTGCTCGACGATCCACGCTTCAGGGACTGGCGGGCGCGCACGGACAACGACAAGGCGCTGCGCGACGTGATCGAGACGGCGCTGGCGAGCGACGAGCCGAAGAGCTGGGAGGTACGGCTGACCGCGGCCGACGTGCCGTGCTCCGTCGTCTGGAAGATCGACGAGATCACGCGCCACCCGCAGCTCGACTCCCGTGACGTGCTGCAGACCGTCGCCACGCGCTACGGTCCGATGCGGCTGGTCGGCGCCGGATTCCGGCTCGCGCACGGCAGCCCCGGCATCGAGCGCGAGCCCGCGACGCTCGGCGAGCACACGGACGAGGTGCTGACGGAAGCCGGCTATACGCCGGCCGAGATCGAGCAGCTGCGGCGCGACGCGGTCACCTAGCCCGCCGTCGCGTCCACCGTTCAACGGGCCTCAGACTTGCAGCATGGCCTGCCAATGGCGCAAGGCACGGTCGTCGTGCATGCTGCGCGACCGCCGCAGTTCTGGCGGTGCCACGAGGGAATCACTCTCAACGGCGTCGCCGAGTCGATCGCGCGTTTCAAGGGCTTCGAGTTCGGCGGCCGGTGGGAGGGTCCGCGCGAGGGCGCCATCTTCTTCGTGCCTGACGAGACGCTGTTGCGCGCGGATGCCGACGCCCTGGGGGTGCGCTCCGCGCAGGACCTCTTCGGCGGCGTCGTCCCCTACGCGTTCGTCCAGACGAAGGTCATCACGCACGAACTGGTGGGGCCGGCGGCCGATCGGCCCGACGGCTGGTCGGACGAATTCGCCCGTCGCAGCCGCGCCGCCGTTCTGCCCGGCTACAGCGCATTCGCACGCCGCGACGCGATCGAGGCGGTGCGCCGTCTGCTCCAGGTCGGCCCCGTGCGGGGGAAGCTGCCGCGAGCCGCCGGGGCGCGGGAGCAGTGCACGCTGGCCTCGCGCGCCGACCTCGAGGCGCTGCTGGCGCGCGTCAGCGACGGTGAGCTCGCGGAGCACGGCGTGGTCTTCGAGCTCAACCTCGATCCGGTGACGACGCGCAGCGTCGGTCACGTGACGTTGAACGACCTCACCATCACGTATCACGGTCGCCAGTGGCTCGGTCGCGATAACGCCGGCCGCTCGGTCTACGGCGGCTCGGCCCTCACCTGCATCCGCGGCGGCTGGGATGCTCTGGAGCGCGTCGACGTCGAGCAGTCCGTGCGCCTGGCCATCCGCCAGGCACGGCTCTACGACGAGGCGACGGAGGAATACGGGATCATCGCCTCGCGCCGCAACTACGATGTCGGCCAGGGCCGCGACGCACGCGGGCAGTGGCGCTCGGGCGTGTTCGAGGCGTCCTGGCGCCTCGGCGGCGCCAGTCCGGCGGAGGTCGCGGCCATGCACCTCTTCGCGAAGTCGCCGTCGCTCGACGTCGTGCACGCGTCCACCGTCGAAGCCTACGGGCGCGATGCCGCCCCACCGCCGGGCGCCATCGTCCACTTCCATGGCGACGACGAGCAGGCCGGCCCCATGGTCCGCTACACGGTGGCAGCGCCCGCGCTCGAGCGTGTCGCATGAAGACCGTGTCCATCGCGGTCGATGGCCAGCACATCAACGGCAAACTGCTCCAGCCGCCGGACGCCCGCGGTCGCCGGCCTGCCGTCCTGTTCGTGCACGGCTGGGGGAGCAGCCAGCGGCGCAGCATCGGCAAGGCCAGGCAGCTCCTCCAGGCGGGCTTCGTCTGCTTGACCTTCAACCTGCGAGGACACGCGCGGACGGCCGAGCAGCGCGAGACCGTCACTCGCGCCCAGAACCTGCGCGACGTCATGGCCGCCTACGATCTGCTGGCCGCGCAACGGGACGTCGACGCGGAGCGCATCGCCGTCGTGGGCGGCAGCTATGGCGGTTATCTGGCCACGCTGCTCACGACCGAGCGCGACGTGCGCGCGCTGGCGCTGCGGGCGCCGGCACTCTACAAGGACGGCGACTTCGACCGTCCGAAACGTGAGCTGAACCTCGACCCGGATCTTCCCGCCTACCGCCGTCGACGGCTCGACACCTCGGACAGCATCGCGCTGGCCGCCGCCGCGCGCTTCGCGGGCGACGTGCTCATCGTCGAGTCCGAGCACGACGCCGTGATTCCCCATCCGGTCATCGCGAATTACCTGCGTGCGTTCGGAGGCGCCGGCTCGCTGGAGCACGAGGTCATCATGGACGCCGACCACGGGCTGTGGCAGAAGGCGTGGCGGCGGGCGTGGGGCGAGCTGGTCGTGCGCTGGGTGAAGACGAGGCTGCCCGCGGCGTCGCGCGCCGTCGGCTCGGCCCGCAGCGCGTGAGAGCCGTCTGCTCGCTATAATCCTACCGGGCGGCGACGACCGGCTCGCCACATCGCCGACGGGAGCACAGCCATGATCCAGGCGCGAAAGCTCGGCCACATCGTGCTGAAGGTGCGGAACGCTCGGAGGTCCAAGGACTTCTACACGCGCGTGCTCGGGCTCCAGGTGGCGCACGAGGACTACGAGCAGGGGGCTGTGTTCCTGAGCTTCGGCACGCAGCACCATGACCTCGCCCTCTTTCAGCTCGCCACCGGCGAGGCGCCGGACGCGACCGCGCCGGGTCTCCACCATACCGCCTGGCAGCTCGGCAGCTTCGAGGAGCTCCAGGCGGCGTATCGGGAGCTGCAGGCGATGGGCATCGCCGTCGATGCGACGATCGCCCACAACGTCACTCGCAGCGTCTACTTCCACGACCCCGACGGGAACCGCGTGGAGCTGTACTGTGACCTCTTCGATGACGGCGGCTTCGAGGCCATGCAGAAGCTCGGGCCGCGGCGCGATCACCTCGATATCGCCAGCGGCGACGTGCGCGCGGTCGCTGAGCACCGGGGCGATGGTTAGACCAGGCGATGGGAAATCCATTTCCCGGATTGAGCTGCGCTCCGGCGTTCGGTAGGGTAAAGCCGCTGTACAACCACCGAAGGAGGGCACCATGTTGAAGGCGTTCGTGGGAGCGGTCGCGCTGAGCGTTGCCGTGTCCGGAGCCGCGTTCGCGGCCGACGTGGAGGGCAAGATCAAGAGCGTCGACACGACGGAGAAGAGCTTCACGCTCGAGGACGGCACGAAGGTCTGGATCGGCGAAAGCGTCGCGATCGACAAGCTCAAGGAGGGCTCGGACGTCAAGGCCTCCTACGAGGAGAAGGACGGCAAGAACATGGCGACGAGCGTGGAGGTGAAGGAGTAGCGCGACCCACACTCTGGTACCGGACATGTCCGGAGCGGGTCCGGACATGTCCGGTTCATCGCTCGAGAAAGCGCTCGAGACCCGCTTCCGCGACGAACCCGCGAATCGCCTCCGCCGAGATCAGCGTCGTCTCACCCGGCACCGGCACCTCGATCACGCGCTCCGGACTGCCCTGCATGGTGACCTGCGCCGTGCGATAGCTCTCGATGAGGCCCACCAGCGCTCCCGTCTGCGCGTCGAAGACGCCGCCGCCGCTGGCGCCATAGCTGACCGAGACGTCGACCATCCGCGCGGCGCCTTCGTACTCGCCGCCGCCGCTGTCGGCGACGACCTGGCTCACCACACCGCTGGAGAGGGTCATGCGCCGGCCCCATGGAAACGCCACCACCCACACCTCGTCGCCGAGCTGGACGCTGTCCTTCAACCGCGCCGGCGTCGAGTCGATGTCGGCGATTTCGAGCAACGCCAGATCCGCGCGCTCGCTCACCGTCACGAGCTTGGCCGAAACGCGCGCCTTCCGTCCCGCGACGACCGAGACCTTTTGCGGCGCCAGGGGTTCGAGGAAATGTCGCGTGGTCACGATCCAGGCGCGCCGCGTGGCCGCGTCGCGCGCGAGCACCACGCCGGAGGCGGCGCGGCGGCCGCCGCCGTCGCGCTCGCAGCGCAGCTGCACCGTGGCGGGCAGGATCTGGCGGATCACGTCGCCGCGGCTGGGTTGGCGCGCGCCTCCGGTGACGCAGCCACCGGCCAGCAGCAGGGCGAGCAGCGCGAGCAGGCAGCGGCGAAGCGTCATTCGCGGCGAGAGTAGCGTCTCGCGTCGGCGCGGTCAAATTCCGGGCGGCGCAGCCGGGCACTCCTCCCTGGGCGGGCGTTTCTCCTCCCTGCCCCTTCCAGGGTCGATTCTTTCAACGCCTCGGAGGTCACGGCATTGGGATGCGCGCCGCGTGGCATCCCTGTTGCGCCGGTCTGCTCCTCAGTCGTCGGCAAAAGGGAGGACGCGCAGGATGCTGGTGCCGGGAATCGTCGCAGCGACGCTCATGGTCGCCGCGTATACGGTCATGTCGGTCGATTCACCTCTCGGGAAGACGGCGCTGTACCGGTTCTATCGCTGGCAGCGCCGGCGGCGGTCGCGCGGGGTCTAGGCCCCGGCTTCCGTCCATCCGTCCGGACGGATGCCGAACGCCTCGATGAAGCGCTGCCAGCCCGACGCCACCGAGAGGGCGGCCCCCAGCGCGAGGATCTGCCCGTCGTCGAAATGGCGGCGCAGCTCGGCGTAGAACGCCGCGTCCACCGCGGGTGCGGGCTCGGTCAGGCGGTCGGCCAAGCGCAGCGCGGCCCGCGTCGCCGGCGGCAGCGCTGACACGTCGAGATCGCCGAGGGCGGCCTCGACGTCCGCTTCCGTGAGCCCGTTGCGCATCAACGATGCGCTGCGCGCGAGGCTTCAGTGCACGCACGCGTTGCGCGCGGCGAGCCGGATGCGGCACAGCTCGACGAGCCCGGGATCGAGCCGCGAGCGGTCGGTGTAGATCAGCGACACCCACGCCAGAAAGAGCTCGAGGACCGCCGGCTCGCGTGCCAGCGTGAGAAACAGGTTGTCGTCCCGATACGCCTTCTCGAACCAGACGTCGAGGCGGCGCCGCAGCTCCGGCGTGAGCGCGGCTGGATCGGCCTTGGGCAGATGGCCGTGCGCGTTCGCCATCACCCGTCCTGCACGACATGGTTCGAGAGGGTGCCGATGCGCGGCACCGTGATCGAAACGCGATCCTGCGGCGCCAGCGAGAAGCCGGCCTCGGGGACGAGCCCGGTGCCCGTCAACAAATAGGCGCCGGCCGGAAACGTGTTGTCGCGGAAGAGCCACTCCGCGAGGTCGGCGAACGAGCGCCGCATGGCCGACGTCGAGATCTTCCCCTCGTACACCACGCTGCCGCGACGCTGGATGGTGATCGCGAGGTCGAACACCGGCGAGGCCTCGTCCGTCAGCCACACCACCGGCCCCAGCGCGCACGACTCGCGGTAGATCTTGGCCTGCGGCAGGTAGAGGGGATTCTCGCCCTCGATGTCGCGCGAGCTGACGTCGTTGCCGACGGTGTAGCCGGCGATGCCCCCGTGGGCGGCGACGAGCACGGCGATCTCCGGCTCGGGAACGTTCCACGAGGCGTCGCGGCGGATGCGGATGGGTCCGTTGTGGCCGCTCACGCGCGAGGCGGCGCCCTTGAAGAACAGCTCCGGCCGCTCGGCCGTGTAGACCTTGTCGTAGAAGGTCTCGGCGCCGGCCGTCTCCTCCATTCGCGCCACGCGGCTACGCTCGTAGGTCACCCCGGCGGCCCAGACCTCTTGCAGGTCGAGCGGGGCGAGCAAATACGGCGCCGCCGACCCCGCCGGCGCCGCCATCACCGCGGATGCCTTCAGCGTCTGCGCGCCGGCCCGGCGCTCGTGCAAGGCGCGCGCGGGATGCGGCAGCTGCAGCAACGAAGCCAGGAAGCCACCGTTGGTGCCGGCGTCAGTCGCCACGATCTCGATGCGGTCCTTGAGCAGCACGCCCCATGCAGGACCGGTCGGCAGCGCGCAACGGGCGAGAAGCACGTTGGCCATGGTCACCTCCAGCGCTGGGCCGCCATCATAGCGCCTTCGCCAGGAATCGACCGAGGGCGGCATTGAAGGCCGCGGGCGATTCCAGGTTCGACAGGTGACCGGTGCCGCGCAGGACGATCGCGCGGGCGCCGGGAATGGTGCGGGCCATGAAGTCGTGGATCTTCAGGCACGGGTCGTCTCCATCGCCCACGATGAGCAGCGTCGGGACGCGCAGCTTCGCGAGCTGCGCCTCGAGCGCATAGATGCGCGGCCGCTTGGCGAGCACCTCGCGCGCCGTGTGCGCGACACCCCGCGCGCGATGGGTCATGAGACAGGAGCGGATGAAGCGCTGCGCCGCCGGGCCCTTGGCGCAATACGCCGCGAAGAGCGGACTGGCCATGGCCATGTCCGCGAAGGCCTCCGTACCCCCGGCGTCGAGGGCCGCCGCAAACGCGCGCGTGGTCGCGACCCACTCGCCGTGATCGTCGGACCCGGCGCCCGTGTCCGCGACGATGAGGGCGGAGACGAGCGTCGGGTGCGCCAGCGCGAAGTTCAGCGCGATGTTGCCGCCCATCGACAGGCCGACCACCGCCGTCCGGCGGATCCGTAGGATTTCGAGCAGCTGACGCAGGTCCTCGACCGACGTGGCCTGCGAATAGGCGGCCGCCTCGGACGGTGCGTCGGACAGGCCGTGACCGCGCACGTCGTAGGCGATGACCCGGGACGTCCGCGCCAGGGCGCTGACTTGCGGATCCCAACTGCGGATGCCGCAGCCGAATCCGTGCACGAACACCACCGGGCGGCCCTTGCCGGTGACCTCGTAGTAGAGACGGACGCCGTTCACCTCGGCCAGCGGCAAGACGTTATTTCCGTACCGGCTGCAAATACATCATGGCCACCCGCTGCCCGACCTTTCGTCCGAGGGCCAGCCCGTCTTCGCAGGCGCTTCGGAAATGAATGCCGGCATAGATTCGCGAGTCGGCACTTTCCCGGGCGGCCTGCGAGAAACTGGTGAACGAGCGCGTGATGCCCTCGAACGGCTTGCCGCTGGTGACCGTGAACGTGGCCTGATCGCCGCCGAGCGCGCTGGCCAGCACGACCGCGGCGGCTGCGCTGAACGTGCCCTGCGTGGACGGATAATCGGAGACCGCCGGCGTGTTCTGATGACTGTCCCACGCCGGATCGCCGGCAGTGGCGTCGTTGCCGTCGTGGTCGCCCTCGCGGATCGCGGTGACCGGACGCCAGAGGTCGTAGACGTAGCGGATCTTCCAGCCGGCGATGTACGCGTCGGCCATGGCGAGGTTCATGAGTGCCAGCACCCGCGCGCTGTCCCGCGCGTCGGCGCCACGCGACGTCAGGACCGTGCGCGCGATCGTGTTCCACGCGCCGGGCCCCTCGAACCAGAAGCGCGCGATCTGGCTCTGCTCCGCCGTGCGGGCTGTGCTCACCTTGCCGCCGACATTCTTCACCTCGTTGTAGTCGCGGGCGTAGGCGGCGCTCGTCAGCGCGGGCGGTCCGGGCAGCCAGAACTGCGACGCCGAGAGCAGGGTGAACGGTGTCACGTTCCCCCAGCCCGGCACCGCGGACGGCTGATAGCCGCGCGCCGCGTCGGGATTCGCGATGGGCGGATTCGCGGGAACCGGATTCGGATGCGGCCGCCACTTGCCGGCGCCGGCGCCCGGCGTGTACGGCGCGTCCCGCGTGGCACCATCGTCCTTGCGCAGCGTCAGCATCGCGCCGCCCGCGGCCCGGCCGACCGCGACCCCTCGGTTGCGGGCCGGTCCGTCGGCGACGCGGGCCAACGACGCCACATAAGCCTGATCCACCAGCGACAGGGCGCCCGCGCGTTGCGGCGGCGAGCCGGAGACGCTCACGATGGCGACGAGGACGGTGTGGGCGGCGGCGGCGATGGCCGCCTCCGCCGAGGCCGCGGGGTCCGCCGGTCCCTCGAAGTAATAGGCGTCGTATCGGCGAATGATCGCGTTCACCGCGTCGTGCACCGCAGCGTGCACCATGGCCAGCGTTCGGGTGGCGACGACGTTGCTCTGCCCGTTCGCCTCGATGGCCCTGATGGTGATCTCGTTCCACTGGATCGCCTCGTTGGCGGCCGCAGGCACGAGGAGGCCGAGGACGAGAGCGCAGGCGAGGACGATGATCATGATGTTTTCCCCTCCTCGGATGTGCATCGAGGCCGGATTCTCGGACGACGGCGACGCCGAAGTCAACCCGGTCACCGCAGCCGCCGGCCGAAGATCAGCAGATCCCGCTCGACGCCGTCGAGGACGGCGACGCGCGGCAGGTGCGCCCACTGCTCGAAGGCGAACTTGCGGAACAGCGCCAGGCTGCGCGCGTTGTGCGCGAAGATGAAGCCGAGGTAGGTGCGCACGGCGAGGTCGGCCGCCCGGTCGCACGCCCGCTGCATCAGCGCGGAGGCCACGCCACCGCGCTGCACGGCCGGGTCGACGTAGACGCTGAGCTCCGCCGTCGACGCGTACGCGGGCCGGCCGTAGAAGGCGCTCACGCTGAGCCAGCCGACGACGCGTCCCTCCCGCTCGGCCACCCAGAGTGGATGCCGGGCCGCATCGTGCTCGCGCAGCCACGTGCGGCGCGACTCGACGGACACGGGCTCGGTATCGGCGGTGGCGAGGCGACCCGGGATGGCCGCGTTGTAGATGCGGACGATCGACTCCAGGTCGGACTCGCGGGCATCACGAATCATGTCCGGCCTTCCTACTATACGGGCGGCGCGCTATACGGGCGTCGCGGTCGTATAATCGCGCGCATGACGACCGGGGTACGGCGGCGGATCGGGGTCATGGTGCCGTCCACGAACACCACCTGCGAGGCGGACTTCAACATGGTCGTGCCGCGCGGCGTGACCGTGCACGGACAGCGCCTGTGGATGACGAACGACGCCACCGGGGATGACGCCTACAAGCGCATGAACGACGAAATCGAGACCGGCGCGCGCTATCTCGCCACCGCCAAGGTCGACGTGATCGCCTACGGGTGCACGACGGGATCGTTCTACCGCGGCCCCGGCTGGGACCGCGAGATGCTGGGGCTGATCTCACGCGAGGCGGGCGTGCCGGCGGTCGCCACCACGCCATCGGTGGTGGAGGCGCTCCGCGCCTTCGGCGCCCGGCGCCTGTCGGTGGCCACGCCCTATCCTGACTGGAACAACCGGCGCCTGCGCGCCTATCTCGAGGCGCAGGGCTTCGAGGTCCTCAACGTCGACGCTGAGCCGCGCGCGGCCGCCGCCGGCAACCAGGGCATCAACGACCAGCCGCCCGAGTCCGTCGTCGAGTTCGCCGCGCGCGCGTGCCGACCGGAAGCCGACGCGCTCCTGTGCTCCTGCACCGCCTGGCGCTCCGTCGAGGCGGTCGACGCGCTCGAGCGCCGCACCGGCAAGCCGGTCGTCACGTCGAACCAGGCGACGATCTGGACGGCGCTCCGCGCGCTCGGTCTGAACGAACCGGTCCGCGGCTTCGGCCGGGTGTTCCAACTCTAGGTCTCGCCGCGCACCCAGCCCGCGTAGCGCGCGACGCCGCGCTCGATCGAAAACTGCGGACGGAAGCCGACGTCCTCGGCGAGACGAGTCATCGCGAGCGGCGGTCGCAGACGGTCGCCGGCGAGATTCGGGTTGGGCCGCCAGTTCGGCATCACGCTCACCTCGATCCGCGGCCATGCCCGCCGGATGTGCTCCATGACCTGACCGACGCTGACGCTCTCGCCGAGGCCGAGGTTGTACAGCGTGTGCCGTAGCTCACGCGCCTCCACCAGCCGCGCGAACGCCTCGGCCACGTCGTCGACGTAGATCCAGTCCTTGGTGATCTCGAGGCTCGGCGTCGTCAGGAACCGGCCCTCCTGCGCCGCCGTGATCCACTCCGCGATGGGCGAGAGCGCCGCACGATCGGGGCTCGGCCGCTCCATCGGGCCGTACGGCTGCGAGAGTCGCACGCTCACGACGGGCAGCGAGTGGAGCGCCGCCAGCCGCTCGGCCACCATCTCCAGCGTCCGCTTGGAGATCCCGTAGAGATCGCGGGGCGCGGCCGGCGCGCCTTCCGGGATGAAGGACTCGCCGGACTCGCGCGGTCCGATGGCGCTGGCAGAGCTCACCACGATTGCGCGGCGCACGCCGGCGGCGTGGGCGGCGCCAAGCGTGTTGATGGTGCCGAGCACGTTGACGCCGAGGACGTCGGCGGCCCGCTCGCGCTCCCATTCGGGCGTGGTCGCCGTGACCGCCGCCCCATGGACGACGACCTCGGCGGCGCTCGTCTTGAAAGCGCGTCCGAGCACATCGGCCTCCCGCACGTCGCCGACCACCCACCGCACGGACGACCCCGCATACGACCGCGCCGCGTCGTCCGGCGGCCGGCGGTCGAAGGCGACGACCTCGTGGCCCCGCGCAGCGAGAGCGCGAACCACGTTGAGGGTGACGAAGCCGGCGGCGCCGGTCACCAGCACACGGGACATCGCGCTGCCTCAGCCCACGGTGAGGCCGGGCGCCGTGACCGGTCTCCTCAGGAGGCGACCACCGCGTCGGCGTCGATCTCGATCAGCGCGCCCTCACGCACGAGCTGATCGACGCGGACGAGCGTGCTCGCCGGATACTTCCCGGCCGTCCAGAACTTCGAGCGCACGTCGTGGATGTCGCGCAACGACGCCGCGTCGACCTGCGTCACGTAGACGCGGACGCGGACGATATCGTCCATGGTGGCGCCCTCGCGCTGCAGCAGCTCGCGAATGTTCTCGAGCGTCTGCTGCGTCTGCTCGCGCATCGTGCGGCCGGCCAGCGTGCCGTCCGGCTTGACGCCCAGCTTGCCCGAGATGAACAGCATGACGCACTCTTTCAGCTGGACCTTCACCGCGTCGCAGAAGACGGCGGGAACGTTGCTGCCCTTGAGCGCGTCGATGCCGCGTCCGCGATCCTTGGCCAGATCGATGTGGGTCGTGTTCACGGCGGGTAATATACCATCGCCGCACATGGCCGACTCGGCGCCCGGTCCCACCTCCCACACGTTCTTCTCCCAGCGACTGCGCCTGCACTACGTCGACTGGGGCAACG
>JBIOXS010000178.1:0-3639 GCA_044869815.1 Candidatus Rokuibacteriota bacterium
ACGTTGCTGAGGGGCCAGGACGCGGGAAGTGCGAAGACGTCGCCCAGCCAGCCGAGGTGGGCGTCGTGAACGACGGCCGAGTTCGCGAACTCGTTCGCCTTGTCGGCCGGCATTCCGGCCGTCTCGACCGCGGCCGGAGAGGCCGGCATGACGCCGCCGTTGGTGGCGATCGCGGCGGCGTTGGCCGCGCCCCCGACGGCGACGAGCACCAGTCCCGGTACGTGCCGGTTCGACCATAGGAACGCTGCGAGCAGGACGTAGGTGGCGAGGTGCGCCGGCTCGTGCAGTCCGTGAAACGCGCCCGGCACGACGGAGATGACGATGATCTGGAGGCCGAGGGCGGCTGCGACGAGGTAGGAGCGGCGGAGTTCGACGAGCGCCAGCGCGCCGAGTCGCCCGCCGGTGAGGACGGCGGTGAGGAGAGCGATAAGCGCGGCGATCCCGACGAGCATTACGCCACTGGATCGGACGCAACGGGCCTTTGCTTGAACGATGCTCAAGACCCTGGCGCGCATGCCGACGATATGGGAGCGACGGACATGAGGTCCGTCAGTGTCAAGGAGGATCGAAGTGAAGCTGTCTGATTCCGTGAAGTCGCGCGCGTTCCGCGGCGCGATGACCGCCACGTCGCTGATCGCGCTGGCAATCTCGGCCGGCGCGGGCCGCAAGTTCATCTGAGCGAGACCCGGCGCCCCGAGTCGCTCGGGGCGCCGGCAGCTCCTCCGTCCCCATCCATGTCCGTCCTGTCGATCCATCCTCCCCGGGTTCCGCGCGCGTGACGCTGAATCGCTATCTGTTCGTCGTCGCTTCCGCCGGCGTGGCGCTGCTGGCGCTGATCGCGCTGTGGGGCGGGTGGTGGGTGCCGGACATGACCGCCACGCAGTGGGTTCTCGTCGGCTTTCTCGTGGTCGGGGAGCTGATGCCGATCCGGCTCGCCGGCCAGGACGACGAGGTGACCACGTCCGCGGCGTTCAGCTTCGCGCTGCTTCTGCTCGTGGGCCTGGCACCGGCCGCGGTCGCGCAGGCGGTGGCATCGGCGCTGGCCGACGTCCGTCTTCGCAAGTCGTTGCGATCGACGCTGTTCAACGTCGGTCAGTACACCATCTCGCTCGCCGCGGCCACGCTGACGCTGGACATCCTCGGCGAGCTGCCCCGGGACTTGACCTCCGCGCCGCTCACCGCTCCGGAACTCCTGTGCCTGGCGGCGAGCGGGCTCGTGTTCTTCGCGATCAACAATGCCCTCGCCGGCGCCGCGTTCGCACTCGCCGACCGCAGTCCGATCTGGGCGCATCTGCGGCAGGATCTGAGCTTTCAGGCCTGGACCGCGGCGCTGGTGCTCGGCTTCTCGCCGCTGGTGATCGCCGTGGCCAGCTATGACGCCGTGCTGCTGCCGTTTCTCGTGCTCCCGTTGCTCGCGATCTACCGCGCCGGCCGCGACGCCCGCCGGTCCGAGCACGAGGCCCTGCACGACGCGCTCACCGGGCTGCCGAACCGGGCGCTGTTTAAACGTGTCGCCGACGCGGCGACGCGCGCCGCCGCTCCAGAGGGCCACCGCGCCGCGGTGCTCATCATCGATCTCGACCGCTTCAAGGAGATCAACGACACCCTCGGACATACCTGTGGCGATCTGCTGCTTCAAGCGCTTGCCGAACGGCTGCGCGCGTCGCTGCGCGAGACCGACACGGTGGCGCGTCTCGGCGGCGACGAGTTCGCGGTCCTCTTGCCCATGATCGATGACCGCGCGCTCGTCCAACAGCTCGCCCAACGCGTGCTCGAAGCCCTGCAGCAGCCGTGCGCCGTCCAGGGCGTGACGCTGACCGTGGGAGCGAGCATCGGAATCGCCTGCTTTCCCGACCACGGCGAGGGCGTGGATGTCCTGCTGCAACGCGCGGACGTGGCGATGTACACGGCCAAGGGCCGCCACAGCGGCGTCGAGTTCTACGACGAGGCCGCCGATCAGAACAGCGTCGAGCGCCTGTCGCTGGCCGCCGAAGTGCGGGGCGCGGCTCAGCGCGACGAGCTGGTGCTGCACTTCCAGCCCCAGGTGGATCTGCTGACGGGCGGTCTTGTCGGCGCCGAGGCGCTGATGCGCTGGGAGCACCCGCAGCGAGGTCTCGTCCCGCCGGACGTCTTCATTCCGATCGCGGAGAACACGGGGGCGATCCGCGATCTGACGACCTACGCGCTCGAGGCCGCGCTGGACGAGTGCCGCCGGTGGCGAACGCTCGGCATCGACGCGGCCGTGTCGGTCAACGTCACGGTGCAGGACGTCCTCGACGAGCAGCTCCCGCAGGCGATCGGCCGCATCCTTGGGCGAATGCGGCTGCCGAGCTCGCTGCTCGAGCTGGAGCTGACCGAGACGATGCTGATGGCCGATCCGGAGCGAGCCGGCAAGATCCTGCGAGTCCTCAGCGGGATGGGCGTGGGACTGGCGATCGACGACTTCGGCACCGGCTACTCGTCGCTTGCCTACCTCAAGCGGCTTCCCGTCGACAAGATCAAGATCGACCGGACCTTCGTCTCAAAGATGCGACACGACGCCAACGACGCCGCCATCGTCGCCTCGACCATCGACCTGGCCCGCAACCTGCGACTTCGCACCGTCGCGGAAGGGATCGAGGACCGCGCCGTGGCCGCCGAGCTCGTCGCGAAGGGCTGCGAGCTGGGCCAGGGCTACGCGTTCGCGCGGCCGCTCACCCCCGGGGACTTCATAGCGTGGGCCCTCGCTGCACCACAGGCCGCCGCGCGTGAGCGGAGCCTTCAAGCACCGTAGACGCGGTTGTCGCGTGGCTCGTGGAGCTTGAGGTGGCGGTCCTCCGGCCTCCTCCGGTCTCGTTGCGACGGTCGGTTCGGCCCTGTCAACCCGCTCATGCAAAGCGTCGCCGGTCAGTCCGGGGCCGCGGCGAGATAGACGGCGAGCAGCAGCCCGATCGCGTCGGCGAGCGCCTCGCACGCGGCGATCCGGTCGCGGGGCAGGGCGTTCACGGCGCTGGCTACGGCTTCGGCGGCCTCGTCGACCAGCGGCCCCAGCGGCGCGAACGACCCCGTTGCGTCGGCCTCGGCGTGGATCGCAGCGTGAGCGAGCGCGAATACGCGCTCGCGCGCCGGGCCGATCGGGTAGCCGTGTTCGCCGCCGTGGGCGGCCAGCGCGCGGTCGAGCAGCCGCAGCACGCCCGCCGCCGTCTGTGCCAGCATGCCGGTGACCGCGGCGTCTGGGCCGTCCGCGTCGTCGGCCAGGACCGCGAGGCCGCGCAGCCGCGTCAGCGAGGGCAGCGCGGCGGCGATCAGTTGGTCCGGGGCGCCGAGGCGTTCGTCGGTGTAGGTGAGCACATGTCCCGCGCCGGCGGCCAGTGCTCGGCGGTGCCGCTCGGGCAAGTCGGCGAGCTCGATCGTGGCCAGGTGCGGGAAGCGGCTCATGTGCTGGCGAGGTTGGGCGCGTGCCGATGGGGCCCCTCCCGCAGGGGGGCGCCGGAGGCGCGCGCTCGATCCGGCGCTCCGCTCAGGATCGGGACGCCCCGTGCGGACCTCGGCGGCGCGCGCCGGAGACGCCGACCGCGCGCATGGCCGCTTCCGTATGCTGCTGTCCGGGGCGGCCGTAGGGCTGCGGATGACGTCGTTGTCTGCGCCGGGTCCCAGCCG
>JBIOXS010000179.1:0-12720 GCA_044869815.1 Candidatus Rokuibacteriota bacterium
GCGACCACGTGTGGGGAATCACGCCGGTGCGGGGGACGCGGCCGTAGGTGGCCTTCAGGCCGACGACTCCGGAGAGGCCGGCCGGGATCCGGATGGATCCGCCGGTATCGGAGCCCATGGCCATGAAGCAGAGCCCGGCGCCGACGGCGGCGCCCGACCCGCCGGACGAGAGACCAGGATTGCGCCGCACGTCCCACGGATTGCGCACGGGTGGGAAGTCGACGCCCCACGCCGCCTCGCTCATGGTCGTCTTGCCGAGGAGTACGGCGCCCGCGTCCCTCAGCCGAACCCACGTGGTGGCGTCCTGCTCGGGCATCCGGTCGGCGAACACCTGCGAGCCATTGCGCGTGGCGACGCCGACCGTGTCGTAGTTGTCCTTGATCGCGATGGGCACGCCGTGCAGCGGACCTCGATAGCGGCCGGCCTTGATCTCGTGCTCCGCTGCGCGCGCCGTCCGCAGCGCACCGTCGCTATCGACAGAGACGAACGCGTGCAACACCGGATCGACGCGCTCGATGCGGTCCAGGCACGCGCGCGTCAGCTCGACCGGCGAGACGGCGCCGGACTTTACGGCCGCCGCTGCTTCCGCCATCGAGCGCCAGGGCCACACGTCAGTCATCGCCATGGCTCCACGCGGAACGTGAGGATCGGCTCGACGTCGTCCGGGAGATCCAGGTCGCGCAGCGTCTGGATATCCTGCATCATGCCCGTCAGGATCGCCGCGACCTCCGCGAGGTCGACGGCGGACAGCGGGTAGCCGGCGAGGTCGGCGACGGCCGCGAGCTCTTCGGTTCTCATCAGTACCACCCTCGATTGATCTTCGTGCCGAGCATCTCGTCGTACACGTCGATGCGTCGATCGCGAAGGACCTGGTTGTACTCGTTCCAGTTGCGCTTGCGCCGCGCGTCGGCGAGGTTGGCCTCCGCGTAGATGATCTCCTCGCGCTCGAGGCTCGCCGGGCCGCCGATGGGCCAACCCGTATAGCTCACGATGACGCTCTGGCCGATGAACGGCTGACCTCGCTCGACGCCGACGCGATCGGCGGCGGCGACGAAGATGGAGTTCGAGTGCGCGGCAGCCATGCAGAGGATGTTGGCCATGGCCTCGCGCTTCTCGTCCTGGCCGGGGATCGGCACCCAGTTGGTGGGGATGCAGACGATATCCGCACCTTGCAGGGCGCACAGACGGTAGCTCTCCGGGAACCACCCGTCGTAGCAGATGAACGTTCCGATCCGGCCGAGCGGAGTCTTGAAGACCGGAAAGCCGAGATTGCCGGGCTCGAAGAAAAGATTTTCCGCGCCCCACAGATGCATCTTGCGGAACGTGCCGATGTACCCCGACGGGCCGATGACGACGGCGGCGTTGTACAGCGCGTGCCCGTCCCGCTCGCTGATTCCCGCCACGAGATGAAGGTCGTGCCGGTGCGCCATGTCCATCCACGCCTTGCACGTCGGCCCCTGTGGAATTTCCTCGGCGAGCCCGAAGGCTTCCTCCCGCGACTCGAACACGTAGCCGCTGTTGCACAGCTCCGGAAGCACGATCAGGCGTGCGCCCTGCGCGGCGGCTTTCTGCACAAGGTCGAGGCTGCGCTTCGCGTTCTCGTCCTTCTTGCCCACGACCGGTTTCATCTGGATGCACGCGATCTTCACCGAGGCCTCGCCTTCGCTCATGCGCTTGTCCCTCCGCGCTGCCGCGCCACTATACTCCGACCGCCGATGTTATACTCGCGCGGCACGAACGCACCATGGTGCCTCGCACATGGATCGTCGGCAGCTTCGTTCTGCTCGGCGCGGCGCTCCTGGCGAGCCCGCTCGTCCTCGGCGACTACGCGCAGCAAATTCTCGCACAGGCATTCTTCTTCGCGGTCGCCGCCGTCAGCGTCGACCTGCTCTGGGGCTATACCGGCATCCTCACGTTCGGCCAGTCCGCGTTCTTCGGCATCGGCGTCTACACCGTCGCGCTTGCGCTCGCCTACTACGTCGAGGGATCGCTCGCGACGGCCGGTGCCATCGTCATCGCGCTCGGCGCGGCCGCGCTCATCGGAGCCGCCGTCGGCTGGCTCTCGTTCTGGGATGGCGCCTCGCCGATCTACGTGGCCATCGTCACGCTGGCGCTGCCCGTCGTGTTCACGCAGATCATCCTCAGTGGCGGCGCCTACACCGGGTCCAGCAGCGGACTGCCGATCCCCGTTCCGGCGTTCTCGTTGACCGCCTGGTACTGGATCGCCGGCGGTCTGCTCCTCGTCGTGGCGCTCGGCGCTTACGTGCTCGTCTCGAGCGACGCGGGTCTGATCCTGGTGGCCATCCGGGAGAACGAGGAGCGGTGCCGCTACCTCGGCCTCCGGACGGCGCGCGTGAAGATCCGGCTCATGGCGGTCTGCGGCGCCGTGTCCGCGCTGGCGGGCGCGGGCTACGTGCTCTTCGGCAGCGTCGCGGCGCACTCCTACGGCGACTTCGTGTTCGGCACCGAGCTGGTGGTGTGGACGGCCCTGGGCGGGCGAGGCACGCTGATCGGCCCGATCCTGGGCACCGTCGGGGTGAACTACGTCTCCGCGCTGCTCGGAGGCAACCTGCCGTTCGTCTGGCTGCTGTTCGTGGGATTCGCCTTCGTGCTGACCGTCGTGTACCTGCCGCAGGGCCTCGTTCCCGCGATCGGCGCCGCGCTGTTGCGCTCGACACGCGCGGTGAGCGCGGTGCTGGCGTCGCGACGCACGGCAGCGCCGTCGGCGAGCGTCCGTATGACCGCGGGTCCCGCGCGCGGCAACGGCGCGGTCGGCAACGACGACGGTGCCCCGGTGCTCGAGCTGAGAAACGTGCGCAAGCAGTACGGCAGCCTGCGGGTGCTGGACGGCGTCAGTCTTCGCGCTCGCCGCGGGGAGGTGGTCGGCATCGTCGGGCCGAACGGCGCCGGCAAGACGACCCTCCTGCGCTGCATCGCCGACGGGCGCGAGCCGTCGGCGGGTGAGATCGTGATCAACGGCCGCCGCAGCGGCGGGCTGCCGCCACAGGAATGCGTGGCGCTCGGCGTCAGCCGCAAGTTCCAGACGCCCAACGTTTTCGAGGCGCTGTCCGTCGTGGATTGTCTGCGCGTGGCGCGATCGTACCGGCTGCCCACGTCGCCGTGGCGACGCTCGCCGACCCTCGAGCTGCCGGAGCCTGCCCTTCACGCGGTCCAGGTCAGTGGGCTCGTGTCGGTTCTCGACACGCCAGCCGGCCACCTCTCGCACGGCGCCAAGCAGGCGCTCGAGCTCGCCATGGTGCTCGCGCTCGAGCCCACCGTCTTGCTGCTCGACGAGCCGACGGCGGGCCTCACGCGCGACGAGCGCACCGCCGTCGGCAGCGTCCTCCGATCATTGGCCGAAAGCCATCGCCTCTGCATTCTCCTGATCGAGCACGATCTGGATTTCGTGCGCGAGATCAGCACGCGGCTCGTCGTGCTGCACATGGGCAAGATCCTCGCCGACGGCCCGCTCGCGGACGTGGCCGACTCCGAGCTCATCCGCACGATCTACGTCGGCGGAGCGGCGCGATGACGGCGCCGACCTCGGAGCGTCCGGCCGTGGCCATCGCCGACCTCGAGGGCGGCTATGGCGAGTCACCCGTGCTCCACGCGGTGAGCCTGGACGTCCACGCAGGCGAGATCTTCGCCATCCTCGGCAAGAACGGGATGGGCAAGACGACGCTGCTCAAGACGGTGATGGGGCTTTTGCCGGCACGGACAGGGCGGGTGGAGTTCCTGGGCGAGGACGTGAGTGGCTGGCCGGCCTACCGCATCACGCGCCTCGGCGTGAGCTACGTGCCTCAGGAAAAATCGATTTTCCAGGATCTCTCGGTGGAGGAGAATCTCAGGCTGGCGCTGCGCGACGTGTCGCGGTTCGCGGAACGGCTGGAGCTGGTCGCGGAGTGGTTTCCGATCTTGAAGTCGCGACACCGGCAGCGGGCGGGGACGCTCTCCGGCGGCGAGCAGAAGATGCTCCTGATCGGGCGGGCGCTGCTGACACGGCCGCGCCTGATCCTCGTCGACGAGATCAGCGAGGGCCTCCAGCCCGCGATGGTCACGCGACTCCAGGAGGTGCTGGCGCAGGAGCGCCGCGCGCACGGGGTGACGGTGGTGCTCGTGGAGCAGAACGTCGGCTTCGCGCTGGCGCTGGCGGACCGCTACGCCGTGCTGAAGACGGGAACCGTGGTGGAGGGTGGGCGCGCCGACAGCGCGGGGGCGCGGGAGCGCGTGGAGCAGCATCTCGTTCTCTAGGGGGCCTTCGGCCTCGGGAAGGAGCAGCGAACATGCGAGGGAGATCAGTCGTCACGGTACTGGTGGTGCTCGGTCTGGCGATGTTGCCGGGCGGAGCGGCGCAGTCGCAGGACAAGAAGCCGATCGTCATCGCCATCCCGGTGGGTCTCAGCGGGGTGAACAGCGTGGTCGCGCCCGCCGTGGTCCAGTCAGCCGAGCTGGCCGCGGAGGAGATCAACGCCAAGGGCGGCGTGATGGGCCGGAAGCTCCAGGTAATGCCGCTCGACGACGAGAGCGGGCCGGCCGGCGCGGTCAAGGCATTCAACACGGCCATCCGGCAGCACAAGGCCGACGCGATCATCACGATGGAGACGAGCGCCGCCCGCAACGCCGGGGCGCCCATCGCCGACAAGTCCAATACCCTCTTCATCTACACGTCCTTCTACGAGGGGAAAGCGTGCGGCAAGAACCTCTACATCAACGCGTGGGTCCCCGAGCAGGTGGTGCCTCCGCTCATCAGGTACATGACCGACGACAAGAAGGTGAAGAAGTGGTTCGCCGTCGGCAGCGACTATGCCTTCGGGCGCGGCATGATCGAGTCTGCGAAGGCCACCATCAAGAGCATGGGCGGTACGCTCGTCGGCGAGGAATACCAGCCGCTCCAGCAGTCCGACTGGACGGCCATCATCAGCAAGATCCGGTCGGCGAACCCGGACGGCATCATCTACTCGACCTCCGGCGGCGGCCCGAACATCGACTTCATGAAGCAGTTCAAGGCGGCCGGGCTGAAGATGCCCGTCGGCAGCCTTTCCATCGACGAGCTGACCGCCGAGGCGGGCGGCAATGCCGCGGAAGGCGTGTACTACACGGGCGATTACTTCACGGGCCTGGACAACGCCGAGAACAAGGCGTTTCTGGACGCCATGAAGAAGAAGTTCGGCACCAACCTCAAGACGCCCAACTCGCTCTCGGAGCCGCAGTACGACGGCGTCTACGCCTACGCCATGGCCATCGAGAAGGCAGGCAGCACGGATACCGACAAGGTCGCCAAGGTACTGCCGTCCATCGTCTTCAAGGGGCCGCGCGGGAATGTTCAGATGAACAAGCAGCACCACGCGCCGCTGCCTGTCTACCTGGCCCAGGTTCAGCCAGATGGCAAGACGAAGGTGCTGAAGAGCTTCGGGCTCGTCGATCCGGGCAACCAGTGTCCTAACTTGAAGTAGCGAGGGATCGCGAAGGAGGCCGGGCGCCGTGTTCACCACGCAGCTGCTCGACGTCGTGACGACGGCGGGCGTGCTGTACATCGTGGCGCTCGGCCTCCTCATCGTCTATGGCGTGCTCAAGATCATCAACCTCGCTCACGGCGCGTTCCTCGCCATGGGCGCCTATGCCGGCGTCATCACGACGCGGGCCGGCTGGAATCCGTGGACGTCGCTCCTTCTTGCCTTTGCCATCGGGGTCGCCGTGGCGGCGCTGGTCGAGTGGCGTGTCCTCAGCAGCCTCTATGCGCGGCCGCTCGACACCATCCTCGCCACCTGGGGGCTCAACATCATCGTCGTGCAGGCGATCACGCTGTACTTCGGGCGCGAGATCCATTTCGCCGCGAGCGCCATCGAGCGAGCGGTGGACATCGATGGCGTGACGTACTCGGCCTATCGTCTGGTGCTGCTTCTCGTCGCCGTCATCCTCGGTCTGGCCGTGTGGCTGGTGCTGCATCGGACGCAGATCGGCATCGTGGCGCGGGCGGTGATCATGAACGAGGAGCTCGCGCAGTCGCTCGGGATCAACACGCGTCTCGTGCGCTTCGTGACCTTCGGCTTGGGCGCCGGGCTGGCTGCGGTCGCCGGCGCGCTCCTGACGCCCCTCGTCAGCGTCCACCCCTACCTCGGAGTTCCGTGGCTCATCAACGCGTTCATGCTGGTGCTCGTCGCCGGCGTGTCGCTGTCGAATCTGGCGCTTGCGGCGCTGCTGCTCGGCGGCGCTCAGGTCCTCGTCAGCTCCTACGGCAATCCCGTGCTGGGGAGCCTCACCATCGTGATCCTGGCCGTGGTCATCCTCCGGTTTCGCACGATCACGATCTGAGCGTCGGCACGCGGTGTCATGCCGGGGTTGACACCGAGGTGCCGACAATGTATTGACTGCCATACAAATGACAGCCTCGAACGCCGTGGCCTTTCACCCCTCGGTTCCCCGTCACCTGCAGATCCAGCGGGTCCTGCGCGGGCGGATCGAGTCCGGCGAGTGGGAGCGCGGCCGCGCGATCCCGACCGAGATGGAGCTGCTCGCGGAGTTCGGCGTGAGCCGTACGACGATCCGCGAGGCGCTGAGCGTCCTGACCCGGGATGGGCTCATCGCGCGGCATCGCGGTCGCGGCAGCTTCGTCCAGTCGCGGCTCGATGGCCCGGCGGCGGTGACCAATCTCATCCTCGGCTACCAGGCGCAGATCAAGGTGATCGCGAGCGAGACCGTGCCGGCGCCCGCCCACATCGTCGGACCGCTCGGGGTGCGGCGTGGCACGCCGGTCACGCGCCTGGTCCGGCTCGAGATCGTCGATGGTGCGCCGCTCGCAGTCGTGGTGAACTACATGGCGACCAGCCTCGGCGAGCGCATCCGCGCGCGCGATCTCACGCGGATCTCGCTGCTCGAGTTTCTCCGTGATCGCCTCGGCCTCCGGCTGGGGGCGATCCACCAGTCGATCAGCGCGCGTCTACCCGACGTCGAGACCGCTGGTCTGCTCGACACCGATCTCACGCAGCCCGTGCTGGCCATCCGTCTCGTCGTCATGGACGTGTCCGGCACGCCGGTGGAAGTCTCAGATGCGTTCTATCGCGCAGATCGTTACCGCTACGAGGTCGAAACAGGGCTGCCGCCGGCGAAGCGCCGGCCGGCCAGAGGAGCATGATGGGAAAAGACACCGATCGATTCGGTAACCGTTTCGCACCGAACCTCTCGTATGCGCGCGGCAAGATTCTCGCCACCACCGCGGACGACTTCACGAAGCTGCAGCGGGCGTGGGCGATCATCCGCGAGCGAGGGCCCGAGGCGATCTACATCTTCACCGGCCTCGACCACTCGTTGCCGATGGAGCCCGAGGATCTGCGCTGGGCCGACGACGAGATCGCGCCCGCGCTCTACTGGGACCGGCTGAAGGCGCTGACGCTGGAGCATCTCGGCGGCACCGCGCCGCGCCACGACGTCGCGGTCTTCAACCGACTGACCGGCGCGACCCTCGCCACGCACATGACGCTGGTGAAGCCCGGGGATGCCGTCATCGGCGTGTCCATGAGTCACAGCCATCCCTCCGTTCTCCGCGCGGCCGCGCACGTCGGCGCGCGGTTCACGGACACCGCGGGCCTGGACGAGTTCAAGCGCGCGCTCGACAAGGAGCCCACGGTCGCCCTCGTGGATCTCACGCGCCTCGCCGTCACCTACGAGCTCCTGCCGCTGCAGGCGATCGAGACCATCGTGCGGCTGGCGCACGACAAGGGCGCGCTCGTGTACGTCGACGACGCCGGGGGCGCGCGGGTGGGCCCCGCCAGCTTCGATCAGCCCAGGATGCTCGAGCTCGGCGTCGACATCGGCGCCACCGGGCTGGACAAGTACGGCACGCTCGGCCCGCGGTTCGGGCTCATGGGCGGCACCGCGGAGCTCGTCGGGCGCGTGCGCGCCAAAGGGTTCGAGTGCGGGATGGAGACGCGGCCGATGCTCTACCAGTCGGTCGTGCGGACGCTCGAGAAGTACAGCCCCAAGCGCGTCCAAGAGCTGATCGACACCACGAAGGGCGTGGCGGCGGCGCTGCGTCCGATCTTCGGCAACCGGCTGCACGAGACGCCGACGACGGCGCAGCTCCTCGCCGACGACCTGCTGGCGATCGCGATGGAGCGCGGCGGTGTCAAGCAGGCGCCGATCGTCCCGTTCGAGGCGTCGGCCGCGTTCTGCATGCTGCTGCTCCGGGACTACAACATGCTGACCGTCCACTTCGTCGGCATGCCGCCCGGCGGCGCCGACATTCTCTTCAAGTTCATTCCCCCCGAGACGCTGGCCCGGTTCGGAGGCCCCGCGAAGTTCGCGGCCGCGGTCGACGGGGCCCTCACGACGCTCGGCTCGCTGCTCAGCGCGCCGGACAAGCTGCGCACGCTCCTGCTCGGGCCGAAATAGCGCGTTCCGACTGGAAAGGAGGCGCTCATGCTCACATCGCGCATTCGTCACTTCGTGGCCACGGCCCTCGTCGCCATCGTCATGACCACCGGTTCCGAGGCCGGTGCCCAGGAGAAGTCGCGGATGGACATCGTGCTCGAGCGCGGCAAGCTCATCGTGGTGACGCTGACCACGGTGCCGCCCTTCGCCTTCAACGACGACAAGGGACAGCTCGTCGGATTCGACATCGACATCGCCCGGCTGATCGCGACCGCGCTCTTCAAGGATCCGACCAAGGTCGAGTTCGTGAGCGTGAGCGCCGAGGGCCGCTGGCCCGCCATCGAGAGCGGGCGCGCCGACATGGGGGTGGGCGGGACGACGACCTATCCCGACCGCGCCATCCGCGTCGGGTTCACGCGGCCGTTCATCGACTCGGGCATCTCCGTGCTCGTCAGCAAGAAGAGCGGGATCAAGTCGCTGAAGGATCTCGACCAGGACAAGTTCACGATCGCCAACCTGAACAACCCGCAGATGGCGGACCGGGCCAAGCGGTTTTTCCCGAAGACGAAGATCCTGACGTTCGATACGCCGTCCGCGCAGTTCCTGGCCGTGAAGAGCGGGCGCGCCCACGCGCTGCAGATCGACACGCCGTCGGCCGAGTACTGGGCGGCTCAGAACAAGGACGAGATGGAGGTGCTGCCGGGCCTGCTCGGCGCCTCTCAGAACAACGGCATCTTCATGAAGCCGGGCGACTTCAAGTGGTGGCAGTGGCTGGATACCGCCGTGGCCGAGATGCGCACCGGCTCCTGGTATCCGCAGTACAGCGAGATCTATCACAAGTGGTTCGGCAAGAATCCGCCGCCGCAGAAGTTCTATCTCCAGCAGTGAGCGGCTGAGCGGTGAGCTTCACGCGGTGGGTGGCGACCTACGGACCCACCTATCTCACGGGCCTCGGCTGGACGGCCGTCACCGCGGCCGGGGCGGCCTGCGGCGCGATCGTCTGGGGATGCGCGCTGCTGCTTATCCGGATGTCGGCAGGGCGGTGGGGCGCCCGCGGCGTCGACGCGTACGTGCAGCTCTTCCGCAACACGCCTGTGCTGCTGCCGATCTATCTCATCTACTTCGCGCTGCCGATGGTCGGTCTGCCGTGGCCGGCGGTGGTCTGCGGCGGCCTCGCCCTGATTCTCCAGAACGGTGCCTACATCTCCGAGATCCTGCGCGGCAGCGTGAACGCCATCGATCGTGTCCAGTTCGATGCCGCGCGCAGCATCGGGCTGGCGCCGTGGAATATGTTTCGGAAGGTCGTGCTCCCGCAGGTGCTCGTGTACTCGATCCCGGCGCTCGGCAACCAGACGGTGCTGCTGCTGAAGGACACGTCGCTGCTGTCGGCGATCAGCATCACGGAGCTCACCATGCAGGCCAAGCTCCTCACCGAGCAGACCGGGGCCGCCTACGAGGCGTTCATCGTCGTCGCCCTGCTCTACCTGATGCTCGTGTCGGGCACCGAGGTGCTCTTTCGCGCCACCCATCGCGCCGTGCGGTGGCGGTAGGAAGGCCCGTTGACGATGCCGCCTGGTAGCCTCGGGCTTCTCGCCCAGGGCGCGGTCGTCTCGCTGCTCCTGGCGGCGGGGGGCGATCGTCGGCGGGACGCTGCTCGCCATCGTGCTGGCGACCCTGGCGTTCTCGCGGTACGCGGCCGTGCGCGCCGTCTACCGGATCTACGTGTACGTCGTGCGCGGCACGCCGCTGCTCGTGCTGGCGCTGCTGCTCTTCTACGCCCTGCCGGCCCTGGACCTTCGCACCGGCCCGTACATCGCGGGCACGCTGGTGCTGATCATCTACACGGGCGCGCTGTTCGCGGAAGTCTTCCGCGGCGGCGTGCTCGCCATTCCGCGGCCTCAGTGGGAATCGGGGCGGAGCCTGGGACTGCCGCCGCTGGCGATGTTCCGGAAGATCGTGGCGCCGCTGGTGACGCGCTACACGCTGCCGCCATACGTCAACGTGTGCGTCATGACCGTCAAGGCGTCGTCCGTGCTGTCGATCATCAGCGTGTGGGAGCTGACGCTCGCCGCGCGCGAGATCATCGAGCGCACGTTCGCCGTGTTCACCGTCCTCGGCCTCGCGGCCGCGTTCTACTTCGTGATGTGCTTCGGCATCGACCGCTTGGGCCGGCTGCTCGAGCAGCACCTGGCGCTCAAGGGCTTCGCCGGGGAGCGCGCATGATCGCGATCCGCCGGCTCGAGAAGTCCTTCGGCAGCGCGCGGGTGCTGCGCGGCATCGACCTCGACATCGCCGACGGCGAGGTCGTGGCCCTCATCGGCCGCAGCGGCTGCGGCAAGACCACGCTGCTGCGCTGCATCAACTTCCTCGAGCACTACGATGCCGGCGAGATCCGACTCGACGACGAGGAGCTCTGGTACCGCATGGGCGCCGACGGTGTCCGGCGCCAGGTCGGTGACGCCGAGGCGCGCCGGATGCGCCAGCAGATGGGCATCGTCTTCCAGCAGTACAACCTCTTCCCGCACATGACGGTCCTGGACAACGTGCTGCTCGGGCCGCGCTTCGCCCAGCATGTGTCCGTCGCTGACGCGGAGGCGCTCGGCCGGCGCCTGCTGGCGCGTGTCGGACTCGAAGCGAAGATGTCAGCCTATCCCGCGCAGCTCTCGGGCGGACAGCAGCAGCGCGTGGCCATCGCCCGTGCACTCGCCATGCGGCCAAAAGTACTGCTCCTCGACGAGATCACCTCCGCCCTCGACCCCGAGCTGGTGGGCGAGGTCGAGGACGTGATCCGCGGGCTCCTGAGCGATCGCATCATGATGGTCCTGGTGACCCACGCTCTCGGCTTCGCCCGCGAGATCGCGCATCGCATCGCGTATCTCGCGGAGGGCGCCATCGTCGAGGTTGGCTCGCCGGCCGATGTCCTCGACCGGCCGAAGGACGCGACCCTGAAAGAGTTTCTGCGTCGCGCCCGGTGATTCGCCAGCAGACGGTGAAGCGCGCCGGCTGACTCAGTTACTTGCCTCGTCCAGCCTTCTCACGAGGCGAGGATGGGCCACCAGCCGATACGCTTCCGCGACGAGCTCGGCGACCAGGTTCCAGTCCGGCTTCGTGTCGAGGACCACGCCGACCCACCCTTGACGGCCCACGTACGGCGGCCGGAAGTAGCGCTTGGGATCGCGCCACACCATGGCTTCCTGCGCACCGAGGGGCGCCGGCAGCCATACCGAGAGGTGCGCCGCGCCGTGATGGTGATTGTCGAGCATGGCGAAGACCTTGCCCTTGCCGGCGAACCAGGTCGGCTCGCCATGGGAGATCTTCTCGACTGCATCGGGGAGCGCCATGCAGATCGCCCGCAGCCGTGCGACCGGGTCGGCGCCGCGCTCAGCGCTCCGCGCGCGCTTTCGTGACGCCGCGAGAGGCTCATCGCGCATCGTGCCGATCCCGGTCCATGAGCTCACGGATCTTGCGTTCTTCCCAGTCCGCTTACGGCCTCCGCTTCCGCCCCGCGTAGATCTCCCGCATCTCCTTCTCCCCCCACGCGATCGCCTGGTCGACCGACATCTTCCCCGTCGCGTACTGCGCGAACATGTCGGGGATGATGTAGAGGTCCCACACCTGTTGTGACGCCGCGGTCGTCGGGCCGGGCCAGGACGGTGGCACGGTGGCCTTGGCCACCTCGGGGATAAAGCGGTACTGCTTGTCGCTCTTGTAGACGGCGTGCTTCGTCAGGTTGTTGAGGAACGGCATGTTGAAGCCGCGGCCGGCCGCCACCCACTTGTCGAGGTTGTCGGGCTGGAAGTGGTAGCGCAGGAAGTCCTTGGCGAGATCGATGTTCTTGGAGAAGTTCCAGACGCCGACGCACCAGAAGCCCGTCGTCGCCTTGCGGCCGGCGGGGCCCTTCGGCGTGTGGATGTGATCGATCACCTCGGCGATCTCGCGCTGCGTGCCTGGCACGAGGACCTTGTCCTTCTTGGCGGACTCGTAGGCGCTGATCGGGTTGTGGATGGCGATGCACTTGCCGGCGTTGAGGCAGCGGTTGTTGCTGGCGTCGTCCCACGCCAGCACCTCGGGATCCATGGCTTCCGTGTAGAGGCGCTTGACGAACTCCATGGCCGCCCGCGTCTCCTTGGAGTTGATGGTGACCGTCTTGCCGTCCTTGCCGACGTAGGTGCCGCCGTAGCTCCACAGAATAGAAAGCAGCGTGACGTTGGCGTCGGCGCTGTGGCCCAGCGCGGTGCCGAACGGATGGCCGATGGCCTTGCCCTTCTTGCCCACCCGCAGCCAGTCCTCCCACGTGTCGGGCGCCTTCTCACCGATCTTCTCGAGCAGATCGGTGCGCACGGCCATCGGGAA
>JBIOXS010000180.1:0-3749 GCA_044869815.1 Candidatus Rokuibacteriota bacterium
ACCGCGATGGCCGAGCTCGAGGCCTACGAGCGGGACTTCGGCCGGGCCCAGTACGCATACTGGGAAGAGTCGAAGCAACGGATGGACGAGGCGCGCGCGGGCGTGGCCGCGGTCCTCGGCGGCGACCTCGACGAAGTGGCGATCACCCACGCCACGACCGATGGCATGAACCTTGGCACCTGGGCCATCGACTGGCGGGCCGGCGGTCGCGCGATCACGACCTGCCACGAGCACCCCGGCGGCTATGGCCCGCTGTACATGATCAGCGACCGCTACGGCGTCGACCTCGGCTTCGCCGAGTTCGTCGGCGACGCCTCCGACGACGAGATCGTCGCCATCTTCGACCGCCTGATCACGCCGGGTACGAAGCTCGTTTCGATCTCGCACGTCCTGTGGACCAGCGGCCTCGTGATGCCTGTCCGGCGCATCGCCGACCTGGCGCACGAGCGCGGCGCGCTCGTGCTCATCGACGGTGCCCAGGCGGCCGGCGCGATCCCGGTCAGCGCGCGCGATCTCGGCGCCGACATGTACGCCGTGCCCGCCCAGAAGTGGCTGCTCGGGCCGGAGGGGCTCGGCGCGCTGTGGGTCCGGCGTGAACTGCTGGCAGGCCTCGAGTCGACCTTCGCCAGCTTCTTCACCTTCGAGTCGAGTGACTCCCGGGGGAATCGCACGCTCGCCACGGACGCCAGGCGGTTCCAGGTCACGAACTACCACCGGCCATCGGTCCTCGGCATGGCTCGCGCCATCGGCTGGCTGACGATGTTCGTGGGCCTCGACTTCGTCTACCGGCGCGGCGCGGAGATGGCGCACCTCGCGGCCGACACGCTGGCCGGGATCGACGGCGTCGAGCTGCTGACACCGCGCGATCGGATGGCCGGGCTGGTCTCGTTTCGCATCGGCGGATGGGAGCCGCAGGCCGCCCTCGACGAGCTCGAGGCGCGCACCTTCGCGATCGCCCGGACGCTGCCGCCGGTCAACGCGCTGCGCATCAGCTGCGGCTTCTGGACGACCGAGGACGAGCTCGACCGGTTCATCGACGGCGTACGCCTGCTTGCAGCGCACACGCCCGAGACGCTGCCGCCGCGACGAACGCTGACGATCGTCGGCCAGGATTGAGCGTGGCGCCGCCACGCCAACGCTCGTGGCTTGAGATCCGCTGGCGCCAGTTCCGGAACGCGCCACGCCCAGTCGTGCGGGCCGTGGCCTCCAGTCTCGGCGTCGCGTTCGTGCTCGGCGCGGCGTACCTCGCCTATGACGTGGCGCTGTCGCACGGCGCGTCGCTGCCCGGCGGCGATCTGCGCGTCGGCGCGGCGGTGCTGTACGTGGTGGCAGTGCTCGCCGCGGGCTCGCTGCTCACGTGGCTGATCGTGCCGCTGCCTCGAGGCTCGGGCGCGCGTGCGACGCGCACGCCATGGAGCGCGGCGCTCGGGCTGTTCGCGGCGATCCCGATCGCGTACCTCGTGCTCGTCGTCGCGATTCAGGTGCTGAAGCCGCTGCTGGTCTGACTCCCGTCGCCGGTGTGCTACGGCGGCGACGCAGCGTACGATGACGCGGGGGAGTAGCCCAGTCGGTTAGAGGCGCCGAGCTTATACCTCGGAAGTCGGAGGTTCGAGTCCTCCCTCCCCTACCAGCCAGGCGTCACGGCGCCGGCCAGCCGCGAGATCGGGAGGCGGTTGCGCCTCAGAGGGCGGAGCGGATCTCCCTGACGACCCGGTCGCGCCGGCCCTGGTCGAACGACCGCTGGGGTGGCAGCGAGCTCAGCCATTCGGGGATCTGGTTCGGCTCGATGTACGCGCACGCGGCGGTTCGCTCGACGTGCCTGTCCGTGCCGACGACCGCGGCGTACACCTTGAGCACGTGATCGGCATCCTCTGGCGACAGCCACGAGCGGACGATCTCGGCGTCGTGCGTGGCACGGTCCATCGGGTTCTCGATGGTCCGGATGTAGCCGTTGCCGACGCGGACCTCCCAGGTGCGGACGCCGCGCGAGAGGACGGCACCGGGTGGCGGCAGCTCCTCGATGACGGCGGCGCCGAACGGGCCGACGATCAGCTCCGGGAGCATCCGGTTGCCGACCGGCAGCCGAACCGCGGTGGCAACCACGTGGTCGTCGCCGATGGCGCGGCGCAGGCGAACCGCGGGCGTGCTGCGTGGGCGCCGGGCCCGCCAGCGCTCGTATGCGGTGGCCAGGCGAGCGAGGCCGACCAGGCCGAAGCCGGCAGGCGCGGTGAGGGCGAACGTCCAGGCCAGTGCCCCGACGACGAGGTCGTAGGTCGACGGCCGGCCGCTCGGCATGAATCGCGTCATGAACGCCCCGCCGAAGACGAGGTACAGCAGCCCCAGGCCCGCGGCGGTGAAGATGGTGCCGGCGAAGAGCGCGGTATAGAAGGCTCGACGGCTCGGGCGCCCGGCATTGGCTCGGGTGGACGGCAGTACCTGCATGTCCGCCATGCTCGCGCGCGGGACGAGCACGCGAAATGGCCCGTTGGGGGCAGGACCGCGTGGCCCCCGGGCACCATCCGAACGTACGAATCCAGAGTCGACGTTTCGGGGGACGAGTCCCACTCGCGGAACTCCACCGAACCTGGCCGAACCACTCCGCACGCGCCCGGACCATGGCGTACCGCCGGCGACGAGCATGACCCCCGTACCATTGCGACCCGCTCCGATCCCCACCGATGCTCCGGGCGTTCATCGCCGGGGGGCTTTGACGCAACCGCGCACTGGAGATCGGAAAGAGCAATGCCCGGAATCATCCGCGCACTCGGCCGGCTGCTGGTCATGGGCCTGGTCATGGCCGGTGTGCTCGTGGCGGCAGTCTTCGCCGGCGTCGGCGCGACGACGGCGATCGCGCTGGGCATCGTGCTCGCCGGAATCGTCGGCCTCATCGGTGTCGGCCGACGCCCGCGGGCCACCACGCCTGTCGAGCAGCTGGCGGTGATGCAGGCCACGCTCGAGGCGGCCGCCGCGACCCAGCGGATCGAGGACTCGACCGCCGTCGACGCGATGGCGCCGCCGCTGTCGTCATCGGCTTCGGTCGACCCTGAAGCGAACATGCCGCGCTGGCGAAGGCCGTCGCTGCTCGAGGCCCGTCGCGCCGATCCGCTTCGCCAGGCCTCCTCCTATCGGCTCCCGATGCGGTTCACGGACGATCGCGCGAGCAGCGCTGAGGTCCGCGTCGTGCGCTACGCGGTCGTGCCGCTGCTCGACCGGCCCGACGAGGTCCTCGGCGCCCGACTGTTCGATCTCGAGTCAGGCGACGAGGTTTTCGCCGTCGGTACTTCGGGCGGCTTCGTCGAGGTCGACTGCCCGAACGGCGAGCACGGCTGGATCCACCGCACGACCCTGGGCGTTCGACCCGCGGCTGCCCCGACTGGTCGTGGGGCGGTCACGGCCGAGGCGGACGACGCCCTCACCGCGCTGCTCAGCGCCCGCGGCCTGATCTAGCTGTAGTCCGCTCCCGCGCCCGGCGCACTGCGGTGCTCAGCGGCGCAGCACCAGCAGGTGCTGGTGGGTGATGTTCGGCACGAATCCCGTCGGGTAGCCGTACGGTCGCAGCCGCGTCCCGGCCTGGTACCAGATCAGGTCGCCTTTCGGCGTCAGGCCCACCTTCGCGCCCCGCGCCGCGAGGTCGGCGCCCGTGAACAGGTAGCGGCCGTCCTGGTACGCGTCACGCACGATCAGGACCGCGTAGCGGCCCCGACGCAGGACTCGCGCCAGCTGGGCCAGGACCTCCTCCATCCGGTCGA
>JBIOXS010000181.1:0-29756 GCA_044869815.1 Candidatus Rokuibacteriota bacterium
TGTGCCGGCAGCACCGGTTCCCGTCGCCGCGCTGCTGCCGTAGCGTACGGCGTCACGCGGCGGGCATGCCGTTGGCCTTGCGGATCTTGGCGATCTGCCCCGCGTGGTCGTTCCAGTGGTAGTCGAACATGGCGCCAATGTAGACCGGCAGGGCGATCTCGTCGGTCCCCATGAACTGCTTGAAGAGGGGAATCCTCGCCTTTCGTCCCAGATCGGCGTCGTCGAGGGATTCGAGATAGCCGAAGATTTCGCGGCGCTGCGCCTCGAGCGCGTCCAGCAGCTGCGCCTTCGTCATCTTCTGCCGCTCGGGCGTGACATTGGTCTCCCCGGTCGCGATCTCGATCAGAGGGAGATTCGAGGTCGCGAAGCTCTTCAGCTCGGCCACCGGCTTCCAGTCCGGATCCGACAGCAGATGGCAGAGGACCTGTCGGGTCGTCCATTCGCCCGGGGCGTCCGAGCTGTCCAGGTGCGGCTCCATGTCCTGGAGCTGCCTCGCGAGATTCGCCGCCGCCGCGTCGCTCTTCTTCTTCAGCTCGTTGATGACCGCGCTGCCCATTCGTCGATTCCCTCCATGTCGATGCGCTCCTGCAGCTTCGGGTTGTCGAGCGCGATCTCAACGCGGAGCGCCCTGAGGCCCTGGACGCCCTGCAGCTCCCCGAGCTCGAGGCTCTCGACCGGACCGGTCAGATAGCCGAGGGTTTGGAGGTATTCGATGTACGCCCGGTACTCCAGCGCCTCGGCGGGCTGATTGTAGATGATGGCCACCTTCCCCGGCTGCGTCACGCGCTCGCTCGTCCCCTCCACCACCGCCTTGTCGATGCGCTTCTTGACGATCTCGTACCGGATGTTGTACGCGCCGTCCACGTCGAACCGCTTCTCGTCGAAGCGGAACCGGATCGAGAGGGGAGCGTGCTGGACGAGACTCAGGTGCGTGATCTCGAGCGGGATCGGCAGGCGATCGCGAAGCCGGTGGGCACGGACCGCGATCCCGCAGGTCACCATGAGCTGCCACAGGCGCAGGTTCCTCAGGCACAGCGGATCGAAGCGACCGTCCTCCAAGAGGGTGGGGCCGACGTACATCTGGTAGTCGACCCCATCGGTCTTCTGCTTCTCGAAGTAATGCGGGAACATCCCCTGCGCCGCCTGCTCCTCGAGATCCAGGTAGGACGAGATGGTCTCGGCGATGCGGGTGACGCTCTCCTCGAACAGCCGGCGCCGTTGGTACACCGAGCCCAGCCGGCCGTCGAGACCGCTTCGGTACGCCGCGACGCGCTCGCGGACGCCGGGGCCGAACGTACCCAGGTGATCCAGCAGACGCTCCACCTCGGCCTGCAAGAATGCGACGATCCCGACCTCGTCACTCGAGTTGAGCGAGCGCTCGATCCGGGCGGCGCGGCTGTCGATGCGGTATGTGAGCTCGTCCAGGGCGGGCATGGACCGCAGCTCGCTCGCCGCCTGCACGACCGCCCTCGCGAGGCCCAGCTGGGTGAGCAGATCGGCCTGGATGGCGTGCGCGCGCTGCGTCGACGACCCGCGGATGTCCGCCAGGCCATAAAGTGGGTACACGCCCTCGAAGACGATCGGCTCCAGCTCGGTGACCGCGCTCGCGGTCCTCCGCTGCCGCTCGAAGCCGTTGAGCACGGCTTTCCGGAAGCGCCATTCGACCGTCGGATGGATGGCGGTGCACTGCTCGTTGATGACTGTCTGGATGCGGCTGTTCAGCTCCTCGACGCTCCGCTGGACCGCCATCGAGAACAGCGGCAGCACCTCCTGGAGCCTGTAGAGGTGGGTCGCGTTCAGGTCCCCCACGCGTGGCGACACCAGCTCCAGGGTGCCGATCAGCTTCTCCTGGTAGTGGAGCGGGGCGCAGACGAAGTTCCGGACCCCGGCCCGGATCAGTTCCTCCTCGACCGGCGTCCGGCCCGGGTAGCTCGAGAGGTCGTCGATGATGAGCGGGCTATTCTGCAGCACCGCCCGCTGGTAGACCGACCCGGCGAACTCGGCCGTTGTGTGGTGAGCGGAATCGGCGAAGATGCACGCTTGCTCGTGGCTCGAGGCGTCATTGAGGACGAGCACCCGGTCGCCTTCCACCGCCGCGAGGCCGAGGCGCAGATCGGGCCGCCGAAAGAACGTCCGGAGCTTCGCCTGAAGCCCCTGAAACTGGGAGTGCGACACGATCGAGTCCTTGTCGATCAAATCGCGCTTGAGCGAGGACAGCACCTCCTGGTCGGTGACGTCCACCGCCTTCACGATCATGAAACCGCGGAAGATGAAGCGCTCCGGGGGCAGGAGCTCGCGGAGATAGTCATTGTCGACGAGGCCGGTCTGCAGCCGCTGCCGCGCGGCATCTGTCAGCGGCGGCTTGGGACCGATGACCTCGACCTGCACGAAGCGCCAGTCGAACTGCAGCCGGAAGTGCTGATCCAGACCGGTGGCCGGCTCGACGGCGGTGAAGATCACGGGAACGTCGGCCCCCAGATCGATGCCGTATATGCGCTCGAGGATCAGCTCGTAGGCGAGCAAGAGCCGCGCGCCGGCCAGCGTTTGCGCGACGCTGTGCGCCTGCAGAAAGCTCGCCCTCCCCTGAAGGAATCCGTCCGCGCTCATGAGCGCGCGCCGGAAAGGAGGCGTCGCGTAGAACGCCCGCAGCTGGAACGGGAACAGGGCCGCGCCGTACTCCTGCTCCCAGAAGGCCGGCGGGAACATCGCGGTCATCATCAGATCCACGAACGCGCGATGCTTCTCGATGACCGAGAGGTCCTCGATCAACTCGGCCAGCTCGGGCGCCTCTCGCGCTTTTTCCCGAACGATGCCGGGTATCGGTCCCCGGCCGAACTCGTGGTAGGCCGAGAGCTGGGTCCAGAAGGTGATCAGCGGCGCGAGGCTGAGCTCACACCTGAACGGGAACGCCGCCGGATCCATGGCGGTCGTCCCCTGAGCGGTGGCCGAACCTGACGCCAAGCTACCCGCCGTCGCCACGCACGAATTCTACCAATCTCGTCCATCGGCTACACTGACGCCACTCGTCTCACCGCCACGGGAGGAGCCCTATGGAGCGGCGCTTCGATCTCGTCATCGTAGGCACGGGGGTGACGTCGGCGGTGGCCTCTCGGTGCCGCGAGGCCGGCTGGACGGTCGCTGTCGTCGACTCGCGGCCGTTTGGCGGCACCTGTGCGCTTCGTGGCTGCGTGCCCAAGAAAATTCTCGTGGGAGCAGCCGAGGCGGTCCACCACGCGCGGGATATGGCGACCATCGGCGTGCCCGCCGCCGGGCTGACGATCGACTGGCCCGCGCTCATGAGCTTCAAGCGGTCGCTGGTGGACCCGACGCCGCAGCGCACCGAACAGGCGTGGGCAAAGCTGGGCGTCGAGCAGTTCCACGGGCGCGCGCGCTTCGTCGACGGAACGACCCTCGCCGTCGGCGAAGACCGCCTGATCGGCCGCCGCGTGCTCATCGCCGCCGGCGCGATGCCGGCGCCACTGAAGTTCCCCGGGGCCGACCGGCTCGTGACGAGCGAGGACTTCCTCAATCTCGACCGGATGCCGCCCCGCATCGTGTTCGTCGGCGGCGGCTACATCGCGTTCGAGTTCGCCCACGTCGCCGCGCGCGCCGGCGCCGAGGTCACGATCGTGCACCGGGGCGCACGGCCGCTCGAGCGCTTCGATCCCGATCTGGTCGAGCTGCTCCTCCGCCGCACGCGCGAGCTCGGGATTCGCGTGGAGGTGGACACCGAAGTCCGTGAGGTCGACAGTGGCGCGAACGGTCTGGCGGTCCGTGGTCTGCAGCGCGGAGCGGAGCGCCGTTTCGAAGCGGACATGATCGTCCACGGCGCCGGACGCGTGCCTGAGCTCGACGACCTCGATCTGGACAGGGCGGCCGTCGAGCGCGAGAAGCGCGGCGTGATCGTGAACGAGTACTTGCAGTCCGTCTCCAATCCCGCGGTCTACGCCGGCGGCGACGCCGCCGCCAGCGGGCCGCCGCTCACGCCAAAGGCCGACCACGATGCGGGGGTGCTCGTGAGCAACCTGCTCGAAGGGAACCGTCGCACGGTGAATTACGACGGAATCGCCTCCGCCGTCTTCACCGTTCCTCCGCTGGCGTCGGCGGGGCTCACCGAGGACGCGGCGCGCGCCGCTGGTCTGAAGTTCCGCACGACCTGGCAGGACACCGGCGGTTGGTTCAACACGCGCCGCGTGGGCGAAACAACGTCGGGTTTCAAGGTGCTCATCGAGGACGGCACCGGTTGTATCGTCGGAGCGCATCTCCTCGGGCCCGACGCCGCCGAGGTCATCAACGTCTTCGCCATCGCCATTCGGCTCCGAATTCCCGCAGATGACCTGAAGCAGGTGCTCTTCGCCTATCCGACCTATGGATCCGACGTTCGATTCATGCTGTGATCTCATTCCCCTTCCGTTGAAGCTCGGCTACACGCTCTTTCTCTGCATTCTCGTCCCGGTCTACTGGGTCCACTGGGGCCCGAAGAATTTCCTGTGGTTCTCGGACATCGCATTGCTCACGACCGCGGTGGCGCTCTGGCTCGAGAGCTCTCTCCTGGCCAGCATGATGACGCTGGCGATCGCGCTGCCCGAGCTCGCCTGGAATGTGGACTTCTTCGGCCGCATCATCACGGGCCGCGAGATCCTTGGCCTGAGCGGCTACATGTTCGACCGCAGGAAGCCGTTGGCTCTCCGCGCTCTCTCGCTGTTTCACATCGTGCTGCCGATCGTGCTGCTCTGGCTGGTCTATCGGCTCGCCTACGACGATCGCGCCTGGGTCTTCCAGACGGTCGTGGCGTTGATCGTCCTGCCGGTGAGCTACTGGCTCACGGACCCCGCGGACAACGTCAACTGGGTCTACGGACCCGGAAGCGCACGTCAGACGCGGATGCACCCGCGAGCGTATCTGGCGCTCACGATGCTCTTCTTTCCCCTCGTCATCTATTTGCCGGCCCACCTTCTCCTGCGCACGTTGTTCGGACGAGGCTAAGGTGCGCTTGGCGGGTCGTCCTGAGACGTTGACCGCCCGCGCCAGGCGTCGTTAGGCTGGCGGCATGAAACAGGCGCCGCTCACGTTGAAGCGCTGGCGACGCGTGGAATACGAGCGCCTCGTCGATCTTGGAGCCTTCGAGCGCGATCCCGTCGAGCTCATCGGTGGGCAGCTGATAGTCGCCGAGCCGACGGGAAGCCCCCATGCGACGGCGGTCGGCATGGCGGACGATGCGCTGCGGATGGCGCTTCCGCCCGGCTGGATCGTTCGCGTCCAGGTCCCCGTCTCGCTCGACGAGGAGTCGGCACCGGAGCCGGACATTGCCGTCGTGCGGGGCTCCCGTGCCGACTTCCGTCACAGTCATCCCGCTCGCCCGGCGCTGATCATCGAGGTCGCGGAATCGAGCCTCGCATTCGATCGGGTCGCCAAGGGCAGTCTTTACGCGCGCGGCGGGGTCGTCGACTACTGGATCGTCAACCTCATCGAGGGTGTCGTGGAGGTCTACCGCGATCCCGACGCCGACGTCACCGCGCCGTACGGCTGGCGTTACATGGCGGCGGAGCGCATCGCGCCGCCGGGATCGGTGACGGCACTCGGAGTGCCAGCGACGCCGATTCCTGTCGCCGCGCTGCTACCGTAGCCCCGACGCCAGCCGCGGAAACACGACTTCTCGGAACGCCGCGATCTCCGCGTGCGGCGGCGCAAACGTCAGCGTCGGCATCAGATAAAGGCTCCGCACGCCGAGCTTCGCCATCTCCTGAATCCGTCCCGCACAATCCGCGGGGGCCCCGATCAACCCGATCGCATCACACAGCTGCGCAACGACCTCATCCGGCACGAACGATGTCGCGCGAATCGCCGCCTCCCAGTCATGCGCATGCGACAGATCCGGATAGATCTTGTGCACCGCCTCCGGAATCTCGAGTGAAGGCAGCTTGATCCCCGCCGGCTCCAGCCAGTGCCCGCCCCACCGCAGCACGCCCCAGTGAACCGCCGTCGGCCGCGCCAGCCGCCGCGCCTCCGCGGTCGTCGGCGCCGTGCAGGTCCGCACCGCCCAGATGACTTCCATATCGGACACGCGCCGCCCCGCGCGCCTGGCCCCACGCTCGAGGTAGTCGAGCGCGCGCTCGACGATGCCGCCGTTGAAGCCGACGAGGAGCAGCACGCCGTCGGCGATCTCGCCGGCCAGCTCGATCGCCTTCGGCCCGGAGGCAGCCATGATCAAAGGAATGGGCCGCCGTGACGCGAACGCGAGGCGGCCGGACGTGCCGTCGAAGTCCACCGACTCGCCGGCCAGGAGCGCGCGGACGGTGCGCAGGCACTCGCGCATGTCAGCTAAGGTCGCCGGCCGGCGGCCGATGGTGCTGGCGGAAGTGTAGCCGGTGCCCATCACGAACTTCACGCGGCCGGGGGCGAGCTCCTCGACGCTCTGGATGGCGCCGGCCAGGACGGAGGCGTGACGCGTCAGCGGATTGGTGACGGCGGGAAAGAGCGTGAGGCGCGACGTGCTGACAGCGGCCTGCGCGAGCACCACGAACGTGTCACGGGACAGGAGCTGGCTGTCGAGGATGCCGGCGCCGTCGAACCCGGCGGCCTCGATGGACTGGATGAGGCGCATGAGCTCCGGCATTGGCTGCGTGCCGGGCACTCGCATGTGGATGCGGACCACGGCCCGCAGTCTGCATCGGCGAGCCGTCGAGGCGCAAGCGGGCTGGACAGAGACCGCTAGACAACGCCGGTTACCGGGTCGTGGTAGATTCTCGGTCCTACGAGTGAGCCCGGGGCGCCCGGCCGCGTGGGCGCATGGAGGCCCGGCATGCAATGCCAGCGATGCCGAACGCTGAACCGAGCGGGGGCACAGTTCTGTCGCGCGTGCGGGGCGCGCCTGGAGTCGCTGTGCCCGCGCTGTAACGCCCGCCTGGAGGCCGACGCCCGCTTCTGCGATTCGTGCGGGACCGACCTGGCGACCGCGACGACCGCGGCGACACCGCCGGCCGCGCCGGCGCCCCCCGTGCAGTTCGGATCGCCCGGCGCGTACACCCCCAAGCACCTCGCCGAGAAGATCCTGACCTCACGCAGCGCGCTCGAGGGCGAGCGCAAGCAGGTCACCGTGCTCTTCGTGGATGTCTCGGGCTTCACGTCGCTGTCCGAGCGTCTCGACCCGGAGGACGTGCATCGCTTCATGACGCGCGCCTTCGAGCTGATGCTGGAGGAGGTGCACCGCTACGAAGGAACGGTCAACCAGTTCCTGGGCGACGGCATCATGGCGCTCTTCGGCGCGCCCATCGCCCACGAGGATCACGCGCAGCGCGCCGTGCACGCCGCCCTCGGCATCGCCAAGACGCTGGAGAGCTACCATGACGAGCTCCAGCGCAAGCGCGCGATCACCTTCCAGGTGCGCCAGGGGCTGAACACCGGCCTCGTGGTCGTCGGCTCCATCGGCAGCGATCTGCGGATGGACTACACCGCGGTCGGCGACACGACGAACATCGCCGCCCGCCTCCAGCAGCACGCCGATCGCGGACGCATCGTGATCTCCGAGAGCTGCCACCGGCTCGTCGACGGGTACTTCCACACGCGGGCGCTCGGCGAGCTCACCCTCAAGGGCAAGGCGGAGCCGGTCCGTGCGTGGGAGGTCATCGCGGCGCGGCAGGCGCGGACGCGGCTCGAGATCGAGGCCGAGCGCGGGCTGACGCCGTACGTGGGCCGGGAGCGCGAGGTGCGCGGGCTGTTCGAGGCGCTCGAGAAGGCCAAGGCCGGGCACGGGCAGGTAGTCTTCATCGTCGGTGAGGCCGGCATCGGCAAGTCGCGGCTGCTCTACGAGTTCCGTCGCCGCCTCGGTGAGGAGGCGACGTGGAACGAGGGCCGCTGCATGTCCTTCGGCCGCTCCATCGCGCTCCACCCGGTCGTCGACATGCTCAAGCGAACGTTCCGCATCGACGAGGCGGACACCGAGGGGACCATCGCCAAGAAGGTCGAGCGCGGCGTGCTGCTGCTCGGCGAGGACCTGCGTCCCCTCGTCCCGTACCTGCGCTACGTGCTGTCCGTCGATCCCGGGGACCCCGCCGTGCGGGAGATGGACCCGCAGCGCCGGCGCGCGGAGATCTTCGATGCGCTCCGCCGCCTCCTCCTGCGCGCCTCCGAGGTGCGGCCGCAGGTGATGGTCCACGAGGACGTTCACTGGATGGACAAGGCGACCGAGGAGAGCCTGCAGTTCATCATGGACAGCGTCCCCAGCAACCGGTTGCTGGTGATCCTGACCTATCGTCCGGGCTACGCACAGCCGTGGGGTGACCGCAGCTATCACACGCGCATCGCGCTGACGGCGCTCACGCAGCAGGACAGCGCGCAGATGGCGCAGGCCATGCTCGGCACCGAGAGCCTGCCTCCTGAGCTGCAGCGCCTCATCGTCCAGAAGGCCGAGGGCAACCCGTTCTTCGTGGAGGAGGTCGTGAAGTCGCTGCAGGAGGTCGGCGCCATTCGCCGCGACGGCGCTCGCTACACGATCGCCCGGCACCTCGACGAGATCCTCATTCCCGACACGATCCAGGACGTGATCATGGCGCGCATCGACCGGCTGGCCGAGGCGCCCAAGAAGACGCTGCAGCTGGCCTCCGTGATCGGCCGGGAGTTCACGCAGCGCCTCCTGGACCGCATCGCCGATATCCGCGGAAGCACGGAAGAGTTCCTGCGTGAGCTGAAGTCCATCGAGCTCATCTACGAGAAGCGCCTGTTCCCCGAGCTCGCGTACATGTTCAAGCACGCGCTCACGCACGACGTCGCCTACAACTCCATCCTGATCCAGCGACGGCGCGAGCTGCACCGGATCATCGCGCTGGCCATCGAGGAGCTCTACGCCGATCGTCTCGCCGAGCAGTACGAGATGCTCGCCTACCACTTCGGCAAGGCCGAGGACTGGGCGCGGGCGTTCGACTATCTCGTGAAGGCGGCGGACAAGAGCGCCCAGACGTTCGCCAACCGGGAGGCGGTGGCGCTCCTGGACCAGGCGCTCGAGGCGGCCGAGCACCTCGGCGATACGGTGACCGTGGAGACGCGGATGTCGATCCACGAATCACGGTCAGGGATGTTCTTCATGCTGAGCGACTTCCCGCGATCGCATGCGGAGGCCGCCAGGCTGCTGGAGCTTGCGCGCGGCGTGGGCGACCCTGTGAAGGAGGCGGCGGCGCTGGCCGGGATGGGCTTCGCCTCGCTGTGGGCCCACGATTTCGAGCACGCCCTCGCCGAGTCACGCGAGGCCATCGACGTCGGCACGCGCGCGGAGGCCAAGCCCGTGCTGGCCGCCGGCCATTTCACCACCGGGTTCGTGCTCGCGGTGACCGCGCGCCTCGACGAGGCGCAGCGCGAGATGGACCAGACACTCACGTTCAGCCGCGCCGCCGGCGACAAGGTGCACGAGGCGTTCGGGCTCGGGATGTCCGCGCTCCTCAAGAACTGGGAAGGCCGGTACGGAGACGCCGAGCGCCTCGCCGCCGACGGGCTTCGCGTGGCGCGCGACAGTGGCGTCGTCCTTCCCCTGTACTGGAACTTCTTCATCAACACGGTGGTCCTCGGCGGCAAGGGCGACTACGAGGCGGCGCTGGCGGCCGGCCACAACGGGCTCGCGCTCTGTGAAAAGATCGGCGACGAGGTCATGTACCAGCGCGAGCTCAACTGTCTCGGCTGGCTGTGGAGCGAGCTGGGCGAGCTCGGGCTCGCGTTCGACTACAACCGCCGCTGCGCGGACGGCGCCCGAAAGCGCGGCGATCCGGAGACGACCGCCAACGCCGAGATCAACCTCGCCGACATCGCCATCGCCCAGGGCGATGTGCCGCTGGCGGCGGAGATCCTCGACGGCGTGCATCGCCTGGTGAAGAACCCGTCCACGAGCGACTGGATGAGGTGGCGCTACTCGACACACCTCTTCGCCAGCCTCGCCGACCTGTGCCTGGCGCGCGGCGATGATCGCAAGGCCGCCGAGTGGGCCGACGAGTGTCTCGAGATCGCGACCCGCACCCGCGCCCGCAAAAACCTCGTGAAGGGCTGGCGCGCGCGGGGCGAGATCGCCACGCGCCAGGGGCGCTGGGACGACGCCGAGCACGCGCTCCGCGAGGCGCTCACGGTCGCGCTCGCCGTCGACAATCCCGGCCAGCTGTGGCGCACGCACGCGGCGCTCGGCCGCCTGCGCGAGGCACAGCGGCGGGACAAGGATGCGCACGCGGCCTACACGGCCGGCCTCGGCGTCATCGATCGCATGCGAGCCGGCCTGACCACACCCGAGACGCGCGCGGCACTGGACCGCGCCGCCTTCGTCAAGAAGCTCGCGGAGCGCGTCCGGGACGCCTGACGCCGGCCGAGGCGTGGCGCGCCATCACCACCGGAAGGTGCCGGTGCGCTCGGCGAGGATCTGGCTGAGGACGGCCGGGTCGACCGGCTTCACCACGAAATCGTCGAACCCGGCGTCGAAGGATCGCTGGCGGTCCTCGGCCTGGCCATAGCCCGTGAGCGCCACCAGGCGCGTCGCGTGATCGACCTGGCGGCGGACCGTGCGCGCGACCTCGTAGCCGTCCATGACGGGCAGCCCGATGTCGACGAAGGCGACCTCCGGACGCTCGTCGAGGAGGATCTTCACGCCGTCGACGCCGTTCGTCGCCTCGAGGACGTCGTGGCCTTCCAGCACGAGCCACGTCTTGAGCATCTCGCGTGCATCGGCGTTGTCTTCGATGACCAGCACGCGGCGATGCGCCGCCGGGCCGTGCGCCACCCGCCGCGCTGCGCTCCGCGGGATGAGCACTCGCGGCAGCCGGACCACGAACGTGCTTCCGAGGCCGGGGCCTCCGGTGCGGGCCTCGACGCTGCCCCCGTGCAGCTGGGTCAAGGTCTTGACCAGCGTCAGGCCGATGCCGAGGCCGCCTTCGGTGCGTGCCGCCGTGCGCTCGCCCTGGAAGAAGAGATCGAAGATCCGCGGCAGGATCTCGTCGCTGATGCCGATGCCCTCGTCCTCGACCACGAGCACGGCGGTGTCGGTCTCCGACCGCACGCGGACGCGGATCGCGCGCCCCGGCGGCGTGAACTTCACCGCATTGGTGAGCAGGTTGACGAGGATCTGCTCCATGCGGGTCGGATCCACGTTGATGCCGACGGAGTCGGCGTCCACCTCGATGCTGTGCTGGCACGACCCATCCGCGCCACGGAGCATGGAGACGGCCTGGTGGATCGCCTCGGCGAGATCGATGGGCTTGCGGTTGAGTGTCACCTTGCCCGCCTGCACGCGGGCGGCGTCGAGGAGATCGTCGACGAGCCGCTTCAGGTGTCGAACCTGCCGCTCGATCACCGCCCGCGAGTGCCCGGCGGCGCCGGTGGTCGCGCCGATGCGCTTCAAGATCTCCGTCGCGCTCGCGATGGCCGCCAGCGGGTTGCGGAGCTCGTGCCCGAGCATGGCCAGGAAATCGTCGCGGCCCTGTTGCTTCACCCTGACGAACTCGGTGACGTCCTGGATGCGGTGCACGATGTACATCACCTCGCCGGTGGGATCGAGGACGGGCGAATTGACCGCGCTCCAGTAGCGCCGCTCGAAATGCCGGCCCTCCGGCTCCGCCGGGCGGACGTCGTGCTTCTGGATGGCCATGGCGTCCGGCCGCTTGTCGCACAGCACGCGCTCGAGCGACGTCCTCAGGTCGCGTACGCCTGTCGCGGTGGACTCGCCCGTGTCGTGGACAACGACGTCGAAGAGGTGCCGGCCGAGGATGTCGGCACGGGTCGTCACGGTCGCTCGGAGGTAGGCGTCGCTGGCGGCGACGATCTCGAAGCTCGGGGTCATGACCACGTAGAGATCGGGCGCGGATTCGAAGAGCGCACGAAAGTCCGGGACGGTCGACACCTCAAAGTCCATGCGATTCTCCGTGTGTTGTGACAGCCGGCCCAACGATGGACATACGTTCGAGATAGGCGATCAAAGCGGACCGCGGCGCCGCGCGTCAAGCATCGTTTCAGCCGCTCCGGCCGCGCTCGGCGACGCGCGACGGCTCGTTTCGCCGCGTGTCTGCTGGTCCGCGCGCCGCGGCGCTGCGCGGCGCCGCTCGGGACGGCCGGTTTCGCGCGCGAGCCTCGCGAAACGCACGCCGACCGCGAGAATTTCACGTTGTGGCTTCGTGTGGATATGTGGACAAGGCGGCGAGGACGCCCGCGATCCCCCGAGATCGCGGGCGCCCATCGCGCCTGTCGATCGGCGTCAGCGCCGAGCGATCAGCTCTGGGGAGCGAGGAGAACCATGTCGACGCGCCGGGCCTTGGAGAGCGCCTCGCGATCCGCCTTGGCGCCGGGCTCCTGGGGCGCCTTGCCCATGCCGACGGCGTAAATGCGGCGCAGCTCGATGCCGTGGCGCTGGACCAGATAGCGGATGACCGACTCGACACGTTCGCGGGTGAGCCGGAAGTTGTAGACGTCGCTGCCGCGCGAATCGGCGAAGCCCTGCAGCTCCAGCACGGTGTTGGGATCGGCCTTCAGCGCCTTGGCGATCTCGTCCAGCTCGGCCATGCCCTCGTCGCGCACGTCGGCCTTGGCGAAGTCGAAGAAGACGGACTTCGTCTCCAGCGTCGAGAGCTTGTTGCGATTGGCGAAGCGCCGATCGGCCTCGCGCGCGGCCTCGCCCGCGGCGCCGGCGTCCCGCTTGGCGTCCTTCGCCAGCGCGCTCACCTCGGTCACGCGCGAATCGACGCCCTGCACGCGCGAATCGACGTCTTGCAGGCGCGAATCCACGCCCTGGAGCCGCTGGCCAGCCGCTTCGAGCGCCTGCGCATTCGCGCCCGTGCGCTCGGCCGTCTGCCTCAGCTCGCTCTGCTGCGTATCGACACGTTGTCCGAGTCGGCCTTCGGTCGCGCCCACTTGCTCGCGGACGAACTTCTTGGTGGCGCAGCCCGAGACGAGCGCCGCGGTGGCGCCACACAGGATGAGGAAAACCATCGCTCGCTTCATCACGCACCTCCGGTATTCGCAGCTGTGTGCGGCGGAAGTGTACCCAACGACCACATCGCGGCCAACGAGCTTGTGTTACACCCTCGCGGTAATTCTTGCAACGCCTCGGCAGCGCTGGTCGTAGTCATGGCTGCCGGCATTGCCTTCGCATGCATGCCGTGATGGCTTCGCGACGTCTCTGGCTCTGGGTGCCCCTCGGATTGGCGGCCGCGCTGGTGACCGTGGTAACGATCGCGGTCGTCGCGCTGCTCGCCTTCCCGGACCTCGTGCGCTCGGTGGCCGTCGCCCGGCTGCAAGCGATGACCGGGCGGCCGGTCGTCATCGAAGCGCTCGACATCGACCCGTGGACCGGCCGGATCGCCCTCCGCGGCCTCAAGGTGACCGATACGGACGGCACCGCGATGGCGACGCTGGACCGGCTCGACGCGCGGGTCCGCCGCCGTGCGCTGCTGCGGGGCCACATCTCCCTGAGGAGTCTCGCCATCGACGGCTCCACCGCGCGCGTGGTGCGCCACAGCGACGGCGAGTTCAACATCTCCCACCTTATTCCGAAGAAGCCCGGCGGCGGCGGCGGGCCGGCGCTCGACGTCACCGTGGACGAGTTCACGCTCGCCCACGGCACCGTGCTGCTCGAGGATCGCTCGCTCTCGCCCTGGCGCACGTGGCGCTCGGAGGACCTCACCTTCCATGCCCGCAACCTCTCCACCCGGCGCGACGACGGGACGGCCGAGGCGAGCTCCACCATCAACGGCTCGCCGGTGTCCGTCCGGATCGAGCAGCTGCGCCTGAAGCCGATTCACCTGCGCGCGGTCGTGAACGCCCGGGACGTCGACGTGGCGATGGCGCGCGTCTACCTGCCGGCGGAGGCGCCGGTGACGCTCGAGCGGGGCCGGATGGACCTCACGGTCAACGTCGTGAACGACGCCCGCGAGGGCGTGCACGTCGATGCCGACGCGACCGTGGCCGACGCGGTGGCCGTGCGCCGGTTCGAGCGCGATCCGTTCATTCGCGCGCCGGCGTTGCGCGTGACCGTGCGCGACTTCACGTACTCGGGCCGCGGCCTGGCGCTCGGGCGGATCGAGCTGGACGCGCGCGCCAGCGTGATGCACAGCGACGCGCGCTTCGACCTGGACCGCGTGCGGCTGCGGGCCGAGGCGCTCACCTGGCCCGTGCAGGCCCCGGCACGCGTCAGCATGAGCTCGACCGTGCCCGGCGGCGGCGAGCTCCGGGCCGATGGCCTCGTGCACCTCCAGCCGGCGTCGGCGGACCTCGACGTGCGGCTCAGCAACCTCAGCGTCGAGCCGTGGGCCCGCTACGTCTCCGGATCGGCGAAGGCGACCGGCACGGGCGAGGCGCGCCTGGCCGTGCGCGCCAACCTCCAGGGCGACATTTCCGCCACCGCCACGGGCGTGGCCGCCGTGAACCGTCTGAGCGTGACCGATGGCGGCCGGCGACTGCTCGCGGCCGAGCGCGCGGAGGTCTCGGGCATCGACGCCGGCTGGCCGGCCCGCGTGACGGTCGGCCGTGTGGAGCTGCGGCGTCCGACGGTGAGCCTGGAGCGCGATCAGCAAGGGGTGATCGCGCTGCCCACCCGCGACCGGCCGGCCGCGCGCGCGCCCGGCGAGGAGGACGCCATGCAGGCGCCGCCGAGCGCGCCGATGCCGCCGGTCACCGTGCGCGAGGTGGTCGTGAGAGACGGCGCGATCGACTGGCGCGATGCCGCGGTGAAGCCGGCCGCGCGCCTGGAAGTGCGCGCGATCCAGCTCGCCGTTCAGGACGTCGTGTGGCCGCCGAAAGGACCCACGCCGCTCACGCTGCGCGTCCGCGCCCCCGGCGGCGGCACGCTCGCCGTCAACGGCAGCGTCACCGCGGAGCCGCTCGGCGCCGACGTGCGCGTGCGCGCCGAGGGCGTCGATCTCGCGCCCTATCGTCCGTACCTCCCCATCGCCGCCGGCGTGGGGGGCCGCGTGGACGGCGACCTGCAGGCCGCCGTGTCGCGCGGGACGGAGCTCCAGGCGCGCGTGCGCGGCGACACCACGCTCCGCGGCGCCTTCGTGGCGGACGGCAAGCGCCGCCTCGCCAGCGTCGACCGCGCGGAGGCGCGCGGCCTCGACGTCGAGTGGCCCACGCGCGTCGCCGCCGAGCGCGTGACGCTCCGTCGCCCCTGGGTGGTCGTGGAGCGCGACGAGCAGGGCGCGTTCCCGCTCCGCTCGCTGGTCACGCCGGCCGGCAACGGCACCAACGAAGAGCCTGCGGCCAACGGGACCGACGGTGGTGCCCCGGCGCGGACGATCGCCGTGCGGCGGCTGGTGATCGAGGACGGCGGCATGCGCTTCGTGGATAACAGCATCACCGGACCTTACGCGGAGGACATGACGCGGCTGTGGGCGCAGGTCACGGGGCTCGCGACGGCGCCAGCCGACCCGGCGCGCGTCGACCTGCGCGGCCTGCTCGGCGGCTCGGGCCATCTCACCGTGCGAGGCCAGGTCGGAGCGCTCGGAGCGCCGCTCTTCGTCGATGTCACCACGGAGCTGCGTGAGCTCGCGATGCCCCGGCTGAATCCGTACCTCAAGTACTACACGGCGTGGAACGCGCGCGGCGGCCGGCTGTCCACGACGGTGAAGGCGCGCGTGGAGGGCGACGATCTCAACGTGCGGACGCAGACGCAGCTGGGCGGGCTGCAGGTGGTCCGCGCCGCGCCGGACGACACCGTCGAGAAGCGCATGGGGCTGCCGCTCGGCATGATCGTGGCGTTGCTCAAGGACCGGCGCGGCAACATCTCGGTCTCGCTGCCCGTCGGCGGCCAGCTGAGCGATCCGAAGTTCGACTTCCAGGAGGCCATGTGGAGCGCGCTGCGCAAGATCACGGTCAAGACCATCTCGCTGCCGGTGAGCTGGATCGGGCGGCTGCGCGTGACCTCGGATTCGAAGATCGCGGACATCGAGATCGATCCGCTCGGCTTCCCGGCCGGCGGCGGCGACCTGACGAAGGAGGCCGCCGAGCGGGTCGGCGCCGTGGCGGGCTTCATGAAGACGCTGCCCGACACGCGGATGATCCTGACGCCGTCCATCAGCCTCGGCGACATCGAGACGCTCAAGGCCGAGCAGATCCGCACGCGCATCAAGGACCTCGTGCGCGAGCAGAAGCTCTCGGAGCGCGACGCGGCGGCGCGGCTCTACGCCGAGCACTATCGCCGCGAGCCGCCCGACGACGTGGAGGCGATCGTGACGGCGCTGCGCGAGGTGGAGCCGCCGCCGGCCGAGGAAGCCTACCGGCTGGCCAAGCGCCGCGCCGAGGGCGTGCGCGACACGCTGAAGAAAGCGGAGATCGACGTCGAGCGGCTCCAGATCAACAAGGAGCCGGAGGCGCTCGACACCTTCGACGGCGGGCGGCTCGACTTCTCGCTGACCGATCGCGTGAAGCCGCGCCGGACCCTGGCCGATCTCCTGCGGGCGCTCGTCCAGGCGCTGGCGCAGCGCCTGGAGGCCCTCAAGCGCTGACGCGCCGCGGGCGCCTCAGCTCCGCAGCGCGCGCGCGGCGGCGACGACCTCCTCCGGCGAGGGGAACTTCCCGACTCCGGCCACGCCCTCCCCGGCGCATTCGACGTTGGCCCAGCGGACGATCCCGTCGCGGTCGATCAGGAACTGGCCCTTGAGCTGCGGCCACTGGCGGTCCATCTCGGCCTTGTCGGTCGGGTTCTCGACGTAGCCATCGGCCCTGGAGAGCTCCATCGCCGCCTGCATGACCGGCAGCGGCTCGGGAAAGATGCCGTTCGGATTGATCCGCGTCGTCTCCAGAGAGCTCATGAACTCCGGCGTCGGCGTCGGCTTCGGCAGGCCGTACGCGCGATGGGTCGTGAGCTCGGGGTCGGAGGCGATCCGCAGCTTCGTCGGGCGGAACTTGAAGTAGAGCCGCGCGTTGTCGGGCGTCGTGGCGACGACTCCGAGCGTCTCGACGCCGAGCGTCTTCAGCCTGGCTTCGGTCGTTCCCATCTGCGCGATCGAGCGCCGGCAGAAGGGACACCACAGCCCGATGAACAGCGCCAGGAACAGCGGGTTCCGGCCCCGGTAGTCCGCCAGCGAGACCATCTCCTGGCGATCCACGGCGGGCAGCGTGAAGTTCGGTGCCGGCTCTCCCGGCGCGACCGGCGGACGCGACTCGACCATCGTCATCTCTCACTCTCCTTCATGAGCGTTCAGCACAGGAACGGAAGCACCATCAATGCGTCGGGCTCGACGCCGGCCCGCGCGCAGATCTCTTGCGCCTTCGTGAGGTACCGCTCGGCCATCGTCTGGTTGCCGGCGTCGAGATACAGCGTCGCCAGCCCGTCGTAGCAGGGAAACAGCAGCTGCGGCTCCCCGACCGCCTCGGCCAGCCCGAGCGCCTCCTCGTACATGGCGAACGCCTCGCGGTGCTCGCCGTGGCACTGGTGAATCTGGCCGAGCACGATCAACGGCACGGCCAGGTGATCGAGCAGGCCCAGACGCCGGTCGAGGTCGATGGCGGCCTGCGCCGCCTCGATGCCTTCGGCCTCGCATCGATCGGTCAGCGCGCAGTACGCGACCGCGAGGTTCGCGTACAGCCGCGATTGAAATCCGAGATCGCCGACCTTCTTCGCCGCCTCCAGGCCTCGCAGGCACGTCTCGATGCTACGGCGGGGGTCAAGCGAGCTGTAGAGCACGCCGAGATTCGTATACCCGCGGCAGGCGGCGGGCAGCAGCTCGTGCGCTTCGGCCAGCGCGATGCTGTGCTCGATGTGCTCGACGGCCTCGTCCACGCGCCCCGTCCGGGCGAGCGCGACGCCCAGCGTGTTGTACGCCTGCGCGCGCATGGCGGCGGCTTCCCGGGCCCGATCGGGCTCCGCCGTCGTCCGCTGCTCCCGGGCCGCCTCCGCCAGCGCGCGCTCGGCCCACGCGATGGCGCCGGCGTTGTCGCCGGCGCGGAACGTCAGCCTCCCCATCTCCTGGAAGAGATGCGCGCGCTCGATCGCGTCTCCGCCGTCGCCGAGCAGCTCGAGCCCGGCGGTGAAGAAGGCGCCGGCCCGCTCGCGGTCGCCGGCGTCCCAGTGCAGGCCGCCGATCTTGCGCTGCAAGCGTGCCGCGACCGCATGGTCTCCGGTGAGCTCGATCTTCTTCAGCACGGCCTCGTAGTGCGCGAGCGCTTCGCTACGCCGTCCGGTGAGCGCCAGCAGATCGGCCAGCTGCTCGCGCGCGCTCTGGGCCTCCGCCTCGCAGCCCTCCGGGCACGCGGCCAGCGTCTCGAGCGCACGCTCGTAGTGGCGGATCGCGTCCTCGTTGGCGTACACGGCGCGCGCCCAGTCGCCGGCCGCCACCAGGTAGCGCGCGCCGCGCGGCTTGTCCGCGCTGAGACGAAAGTGGTGGGCGAGCGCTTCGAGATCGCTCAGGCGCTCCGGCCGCGGGCCGACCGTCCGCTCGAGCGCCCGTCCGACCCGCTCGTGCATCTCGGTGCGGCGCGAGAGCAGCAGGTTCTGGTAGACGACCTCGCGCACGAGGCCGTGCGTGAACCCGTAGCGTCCCTCCGCGCCCCGACGCTCGACCGCCTGGATCAGATCGGCCTCCACGAGCCGGTCGAGGGCGGCGCGCAGCGTCTCCGGGGCGCTCGCCACGGCGTGCAGCAGCGGCTCGTCGAACACCGCGCCAAGCACGGCCGCCTCCTGCAGCACGCGTCGCCCGTCCGCGGGCAACCGATCGACGCGGGACAGGAGCAGCCCATGAAGCGACGGCGGCACGTCGACGGCGTCGCAGCCGGCGGTGCACTTCCAGCCGCCGTCCTGACGCACGAGCAGGCCCCGGCTCAGCAGATTTCGAACGATCTCCTCGACGAAGAGCGGATTGCCGCCGGCCCGCGTGACGATGAAGTCGCCGACCTGCGCCAGCACGTCGGCCGACGCGCTGAACAGGCCGGAGACGAGCCTGCGCGTCTCGTCGCCCGACAGCGGGGCGACCCGGATGACGGACCGTGCGGCCCGCGTCACGAGCGGCGGTGCGGCGTCGGGCCGGTGCGAGAGCAGCAGCATCAGCGGACGGTCCGCCAGCTGTTCGACCACCTCCCGCAGCAGATCGACCGAGGCGGCGTCGGCCCAGTGGAGGTCGTCGATGACCATGAGGAGGGGCGTGCTCTCGAGCCGCCGCTCGATGAGGGCGCGCGCGGCCAGCACGATCTGCCGCCGGAGCTGCTCGGGCTCGATGTCGGGCGCGCGATCGCCTTCCAGGCCGAGCACGTAGCTCAGCACCGGGAGGACGGCGTTCGCGTAGGCCTCGCCGGCGCCGAGGGCGCGAAGACTGTCCCCCAGCTTCCGCCGGGCGACCTCGAGCGAGTCGGTGGGCTCGATCCGATAGCCCTCGCGGAAGAGCGCGCCGAACACACCATAGGTCGGCTCGCCGAGCGACGAGCACGCCGCGCGCCGGACAGCGACCGTGGCCAGCTGGCCATCGCGCTCGAGCCGGGCCATGAGCTCGGCGATGAGCCGTGACTTGCCGATGCCCGCGTCGCCGACGAGGCTCACGACCTGCGCCCGTCCCTGCCGCATGCGGTCGAACGCGGCCAGCAGCTGATCGAGCTCGTCGCGATGTCCCGCGAACGGTGACGCGAGCCCCAGCGCGGTGAGCCCGCGCGCCGATCCGCGCTCGGTCTGCGCTCCGATGAGCCGGTGGACGACGATCGGCTCCGTCTTGCCGCGCAGCGCCAGCTCCCCCGCCGGCTCCAGCACGAAGCGATGCCGCACGAGGGCCTGCGTGGCGCCGGAGATCAGGATCGACCCGGGCTCGGCGGCGGCCAGCAGCCGGGCGGTCGTGTTGACGGTGTCGCCGGTCACCGCGTAGGCGGCACCGGCGGCGCCGCCGAGGTGGCCCGCCACCACGGGGCCGGTGTGGATGCCGACGTGCAGCCGGACGGGCTGACCGAGGCGCGCCTCCCACTCCCGGCTCAGTGCGGCCGACTGATCGAGCATCTCCAGCGCGGCATCACAGGCCCGCTCGGGATCGTCCTCGTGGGCGACGGGAGCGCCGAAGACGGCCAGCACGGCATCGCCGACGAACTTCTCCACGAAGCCGTCGTAGCGGGTGATCGCGCGGGCGAGCGTCTCGAACAGACGGTTCTGAAAGGCGCGCACGTCCTCGGGATCGAGCCGTTCGGCGAGGGCGGTGAACCCGGACAGATCGGCGAAGAGCGCGGTGACGTGGCGCCGATCGGCCTCCCGCTCGGCGGCATCCGCGGTCAGCCGCTGGCCGCAGCGGGGACAGAAGGCAAAGTCAGGTGCCGCCTCGTGGCCACAGCCGGAACAGGTGCGCATCACCCGCCAATTCTACCGACTACTTGATCGCCCCGACCGTGAATCCCGCGATGAACCGGTCGACGAAGAGGTTGTAGAGGATGGCGATCGGGACGCTGGCGATGAAGCAGCCGGCCATCAGCGACCCCCAGAAGTAGACGTCGCCGCGCACCAGGAATGTCGGGACGCCGACGCTCACCGTGAAGTTCCGGGCGGCGGTGATGAAGGTCAGCGCGTAGACGAATTCCTGCATCACGAGGGTGAGGCTGAAGATGACGACGGTCAGCAGACCCGCCACCGAGATCGGGACGACGACCTTCACGAAGGCGCCGAAGCGGCTGTGCCCGTCGATCATCGCCGCCTCTTCCAGGTCACGCGGGATCGCCTTGAAGAAGCCCATCATGAGCCACGTGCAGAACGGCACCGTGAACGACGGATACACGAGCACCAGCGACCAGAGCGAGTCTTGCAGGCCGAGATCGGACACGACGCGCGCCATGGGCAGGAACAGCAGCGTGGGCGGCACCAGGTACGTGAGGAAGATCGCGATGCCGAGCTGCTCGCCCCAGCGTCCGGTGAGGCGCGCCAGCGCGTAGCCCGCCGGCACCGCCAGCACCAGCGTGATCGCGACGACGAGGGCGCCCACGAGAAGCGTGTTGCCCAGCCACCGGACGTAGAGCGTGTCGAAGAAGAGCACGCGGAGGTTCTCGAGCGTGGGCGGCTCGTTGTAGATGAACGGGTTGTTGGCGCGCGTCAGGAGATCGCGGGTCGTCTTGAACGACGTGATCAGCATCCAGTAGAAGGGAAACGCGCTGAACACGGTGAAGAAGAGGAGGACGGCGGCGTGGATGCCGCGTCCGGCCCATGCCCGGCCGCTCACACGACCTCCGTGCGCCGGGCCACGCGCAGGAGCAGGATCGCGACGACCACCAGCAGCGGGAACAGGAAGAGCGCGACGGCCGCGCCCTCGGCGATGTCGCCCGCCTGCACGCCCGTGAAGAAGGCCAGGCTCGCCAGCACCTGCGTCGTGTCGTAGGGCCCACCGCGCGTGAGCACGAAGATGACGATCATGTCGGTGAAGGCCAGCACGAGGCCGAAGAGCCCGGCCACCAGCATGATCGGGCGGATGAGCGGCAGCGTGATCTGGAACAGGTGGCGCAGGAAGCTCGCGCCGTCCACCTGCGCCGCGTCGTGGATGTCTTGCGGGATCGAGGTGAGCCCGGCCAGCACGATGACCGTGGCGAGCGGCAGGATCCGCCACACGTGCACGGTCACGATGGACCCCATCGCGAGGTTCGGGACGCCGAGCCACATCAAGCGCTCGCCGGGGCCGATGAGGCCCACCGCCTGCAGGCTCCAGTTGAGGACGCTGTAGGTGGAGTCGAGGATCCACAGCCACCCGATGGTGCCGAGCGAGATCGGCGCCACCCACGGCAGCAGGATCAGGAGGCGCACGACCCACTTGCCGCGGAAGTCCTTGAGGAGCGCGAGCGCCAGGATGGTGCCGAGCACCATCACGAGGACCTGCGCGGTGATCGCGAAGACGAACGTGTTGCGCAGCGAGGTCTGGAACTTCGTCGTTTCCACGACGCTCAGGAAGTTGCGGAGCCCCACGAAGCCGAGGGTGCGGCTCCCCATGGTGATGTCGCTCAGGCTGTAGAGCAAGGCCAGCACGAACGGCAGGCCGACCAGCAGCACGATGTAGAGGACGGCGGGCCCGATCATGAGCGCGCCGAGCCACCCCGGACGGTCGAGGAGCGAGCCGCGCCCGCCGCGCGCCATCAGAGCGCCCGCGGCGTCGTCCGGCGCCCGGTCTGTCGATCGAAGAACTTCAGATCGCGCACGGCCACGGCGAAATCCTGCGTGTCGCCGACGGCGACGGGCGTGGTGACCGTGGACGGTAACCGGGCGATCACCTTCGCGCCGGGGAATCGCACGGCCGGCGTGCCGTACACGAGGCGGTCGGCGCCCAGGTACTCGACGCGGTGGACCTGGAGCGGCAGCGTCAGCAGGTCAGCGTCGCGACGGTGGGCATCGCAAGGCAGGAAGTGCTCGGGCCGGAAGCCAACGAGCGCGTCGGGCCCGTCCACGAGGTTCATGGGGGGCGAGCCGAGGAACCCGGCCACGAAGGTATCGGCCGGCTCGTCGTAGACCTCGGCCGGCGAGCCGATCTGCCGGACCTTGCCGGCTTGCATGACGGCGATCCGGTCGCCGAGGCCCATGGCCTCGACCTGGTCGTGCGTCACGTAGATGGTCGTGGTGCCGATGCGGCGCTGGAACTGCTGCAGCTCGTCACGCGCGGAGGCGCGCAGCTTGGCATCGAGGTTGGACAGTGGCTCGTCGAGCAGGAACACCGACGGCTCGCGGATCACCGCGCGCGCCAGCGCCACGCGCTGGCGCTCGCCGCCGGAGAGCTGGCGCGGCTTCCGGTCCAGCAGGCGCTCGATGCCGAACAGCGAGGCCGCCCACTGCACCTTGCCCGGAATCTCGCTCTTCGGCACGCCCTGCGCCTTGAGCGGGAAGGCGATGTTCTTGGAGACGGTCAGGTGCGGATAGAGCGCGTAGCTCTGGAAGACCATCGCGATCTTCCGCGCGCGCGGCGGGAGATCGTTGACGACGCGCCCGCCGATGAGGATGTCGCCGGAGGTCGGCAGCTCGAGCCCGGCCAGCATGCGCAGCAGCGTCGTCTTGCCGCAGCCCGACGGGCCGAGGAGAACGAGGAACTCCCCTTCCTTGGTGGCGAGGTCCACGCCGTCCACGGCCCATACGTCACCGAAGCGTTTTCTGACGTCCCTGGTCTCGACAGTGGCGATTAGACGAGCCCCTTCTCCTTCCACTTCGCAAAGATGCGCTTGCAGGCGGTGTCGGCCTCCCGGAGCGCCTCTTCCGGCGAGGCCGAGCCGCTCGCCGCCTTGGCGAACATGACGTTCAGCACCCAGGTGCCGAAGATCTCGTCGATGGCCGCGTTGGCGTAGCCCGGGTAGCCGACGTTGGTGGCCCAGGTCAGCACGTCGTCCATCACCTTGTACTTGTCGGCCGGGTGGGCCTTCGGGTCGTTGGCGATGAGCTTGTTGAGATCCGGCACCGTCTTCTCGAACGACGGGAAGTCGTAGAACTCGCCCGCCCGGAAGGCCTGCGCGAAGTCGGTCGTGTAGTCGATGAGGAACTTCTTGGCGCCCTCGATGTTCTCCGAGAACTTCCAGGTCACGTAGCACTGCATGACGTGCTCGAGGCCGATCGCTCGCACCGGCCCCCGCAGCGCCTTGGTGAGCTGGATCTTCTTCGAGATGTCGGGGTTGTCCTTCTCGGCCGTCCGGGTGATGGAGATGGCGTTGAGCGCCAGCGAGATGGTGCCGGCGATCATGGCCCGGTTGTTCGACGAGGCGTCCCACGTGAAGACCTCGGGCGTCATCGCCTCGGTGAAGAGCGCCTTGACGAACTTGATCGTCTCCAGCGTCTGCTTCCCGTTCAGGGCGAGGTTCCCCTGCGCGTCCTGCTCGTGGGCGCCGAAGGCGTACATGATGGTGCGCATGGCCATGCCCGTGTCGATCTCGTTGGCGAGGCCGATGCCGACCGGGACGTTGCGCTTCTTCTTGATCTCGGCGCCCTTGATGCGCACGTCGTCCCACGATTTCGGGCCGCCCGCCAGCCCGACCTCGCCGAAGAGGTCTTGCCGGTAGTTGACCGGGTCGGGCGTGAACGACGGCGAGTAGGCGTAGTACTTCTTCGTCTTCGGGTTGAAGGTGCTCTTGACCGCGAGGTCGATCGGCTTGCCGAACTTCTTCTCCAGCTCCTGGTAGACGTCCTTCATGTCGACCGTCTGCTCCTCGAACGAGGGCGGCGGCCAGTTGAAGAGAAACAGGTCGTGGCCTTTCTGCGCGGACACCTCGGCCGCCGCGCGCGCGTTGATGCCGGCGATGCCGATGTTGTCGACGGTCACCTCGGTGTCGTTCTTCTGGCCCCACTCGACCGCATACTTCTTGTTGAACCACTCGTCGTAGGCGGGGACGAAGTGCACCCACTGGAGTATCCGAAGCTTCTTCGCGGCCGCGAGCGCCAGCCGCGGACGGCTCACGTGAGCCCCCACGCCCGCCGCCAGCGCTCCGGTCCCGGTCGTCTTCAGGAAGTCTCGGCGGTTCACCCTGTCGTTCGCCATGGCTCCGCTCCTTTGCCCTCGCGTCCTGGGAAGATCGCGTCTATTAGCGCCACTGGGTCTGCGCCTGTCAATAGGGCCGCGCCGCCGGCACTCCGTGTATGCTGCCCGCCATGCGAGCCGTGATCTGCCGCGCGTGGGGACCCGTCGACGATCTGAAGCTCGACGACATCGCTTCACCAGCTCCCGGCCCGGGCCAGCTCCTGATCGACGTCAAGGCGACCGGGGTGAACTACGCGGACTCGATCATGGTCGCCGGCAAGTACCAGACGCGGCCGCCGTTCCCCTTCAGTCCCGGCCTCGAGACCGCGGGTGTCGTGGCGCGTTGCGGCGAGGGTGTGACGCGCTTCAAGCCCGGCGACCGCGTGATGGCGATCCTCGCCTGCGGTGGGTTCGCGGAGCAGGCACTGGCCGACGAGGCGGAGACGTTCGCCATCCCCGACGCGATGCCGTTCGACGAGGCGGGCGCGTTTCCGATCGCCTACATCTCGAGTGACGTGGCGCTCCGCTGGCAGGGCCGGCTGGAGGCCCGTGAGACGCTGCTCGTCCTCGGGGCCGCGGGCGGCGTCGGCCTGACGGCTGTCGAGATCGGCAAGGCGATGGGCGCGCGCGTGATCGCCGCCGCCAGCACCGCCGAGAAGCTCGCGGTGGCGCGCGAGCGCGGCGCCGACGAGACCATCAACTATGCGACGGAGAAGCTCACCGAGCGTGTCATGGCGCTGACCGAGGGCAAGGGCGCCGATGTCTGCTTCGATCCCGTCGGCGGCGAGCTCTTCGACGCGGCGCTGTCCTCGCTCGGCTGGGGCGGGCGCATCCTTCTCATAGGCTTCGTCGGCGGGGTCCCGAACATTCCGGCCAACCGGCTGCTCGTGAAGCACCGCGCGGCGCTCGGCTCCTCGCTCCGCTACTTCCGCTGGCACGCGCCCGACAAGCTCCAGCGCTCGGTCGAGGCGCTGCTGCGCTGGTACGCGACCGGGGCGCTGAAGCCGCTCGTCACCTACCGGCTGCCGCTCGAGCGCGGCCCGGAGGCCATCCGGCTGTTGACCGACCGGAAGGCGCACGGAAAGGTCGTCGTCATGCCGGAGCTGCGCGGGTGAGCGGGTCTCACGTCAGACGTTGACCGTCGAACGCGGAGCCGCCTCAGGCGTCGAGCAGATAGCCGTTGCGGACGGGGTCGTCCGGATCGAACAGGAACTGGCTCATCGCGGTGAGATAGGCCGTGCCGGTGATCTCGGGCAGGATCGCCGGGCGGCCCTCCACCGAGGTCAAGCCCCTGATGCGACCCGTGAAGTCCAGTCCCAGCAGGCCGCGGCTGACGACCGTACTGCCGACATCCATCAGGCCGCGGTGGTGGAATAGCGCCATGCGCGCGCACGTGCCGGAGCCGCACGGCGCCGCGTCGACCTGCCCCGGGCCCCAGACGAGCGCGTTCCGCGAGACTCCCTTCGCATCCGGCAGCTCGTGGACCAGCACGTTGTCGACGGTGATCTTCCCCTGGCCGGGGACGTCCACACGGAGCTCGGCATTCACCGCCTCGCGGACGGCCATGCCGCGCCGGGCGATCCGCGTCGTCTGCTCGCGCTGCACCGTTACGCCCACCTTCTCCGCCTGCACGACGGCGAAGACGTTGCCGACCCCGACCGCGATGTCGACGGAAACCTCGCCGACCTCCTCGACCTCCACGACCTGATCGGCGAGGATCACGTACGAGGGCGTCCACCTGAGCGTGACGGCGGCCACGCGGTCGCCCTCCGAGCGTGCGATCGTCTCCACAGGGCCGGCCTCCGTGTCGATGACGATCCGCGTCTCGGCCTCCTGGCGCGCGACCATGCCCGTCTCGATCGCCACCGTGGCCGCGCCGATGGTGCCCTCGCCGCAGGAGACGTAGTAGCCGCCGGGGTACATGAAGAAGAGCCCGAAGGCCGCCTCCGGCGTCACCGCCGGGGTCAGGACCGCGATCAGGAGTCCGCGATGACCGCGCGGCTCGAGGCATAGCCCGGTCCGTACATGGTCGAGGTGCTCCTGGAACCAGCGGCGCTTGTCCGCGATCGTCTCGCCGGGCAGGCGTCCGAGTCCGCTCGTGAGCAGTCGCATGCCGATTCCCGCTGTGTGGAAGTCGATGGTCGACAGCATGCGATCGGAGCGCATGGCGCACCTCCTGGATGGCCGCCATCAAACTGCGCTGCCGGGACCATGTCAAGCCCGGGCGAGATCGTCGCCGTACGCGGTCATGCGGCTCGGCGCCTTCGGCCTCGGCCGCGCGGCGTTCGGGCGGAGGCAGCGCCGGCGGCAGACTCGCGGCTGTCTTCGAGGCGCTCCTCCAGCTGCCGCAGGCGCTCCTCGAGCTGGCTCAGCTGCCCGGCCAGGGCCGTCACCTGCGCGCGGTCTGCCGTGAGGGGTACCTGCATCGCGAGCCACTGCTCGATGGCGGTACCGAGGAGCTGTGCGAACTCCTCGGTGGCCATCACTTCGCTGAGCGCGCGGGACCACGCTTCGATGCCGTGATCGAGGAGGCGTTTCCACTGGGCCAACACATCGGGGGTGACCGGCGTCCGTCTCAGCATCTCCGCCCAGTATTCGAGAACAGGGTCAGCCGCCATCGCTATCCCCTTCTTCGCTGGCCGACCGTGCGGCCAGCCACTCCGACACGCGTGGCCAGCACTTCCGCAGCGCGCCGCGGCCAGCAATCAACGAGATGTGGCCGCCGGGTAGCTCCAGGTACTCCTTGTCACGGCTGCCAACGGCATCGACCAGCGCGCGGACGCACGCCGGCGGAGCGATGTAGTCCTGCACTGCCCCCACCGCCAACAGCGGGCACGTGATCGCCTCCAAGCACACGGCGCGACCGCCGTATCGCAGACTGCCACGATGGAGCTTGTTCTCCTGGTAGAAGTCCCGCACCCACTGCCGGAAGAACGCGCCTGGTAGCGCGACGTACTCGTTGGCCCACGCGTTGAGCGCGGTGAACCCTTCGACATAGCTGTCGTCCCAGAGATTCCACCACAGATTCAGGTAGGTCGACACGTCCGCGGTCGGCCTGATCAGCTTGAAGCCCGCACGGATCGCCGCCGCCGGCACCGAGCCTCCGAACGCCTCGACCACGCGGTCCACATCGAAGTGCTTCCGATCGAGCCAGCGGCTGAAGAGCCCACTCTGCGTGAAGTCGATCGGTCCCGCCATGTCGACGAAATTCCGCACCGGGACCTCTGTGTATGCGGCGACGAACGCCGCGGAGAGCGGAGCGCCCATGCAATAGCCAAAAACGCTTAGCGCCCCGGCCCCCGACGACTCCAGCACCTTCCGCGTCATCGAGGGCAGGATGCTGGCGACACAGTCCTCGACCGTCAGGTCGCGGTCCTCCGGGCCGAAGACCCCCCAGTCGAGGAGGTAGAAGTCGAAACCTTGCTGCGTCATGTGCTCGATGAAGCTGGCGCCGGGAAGCAGATCGAAGATGTACGGGCGGCTGATCCCGAGATTGGGGACGAAGAGAATCGGCGTCGCGCGGGTAGGCCGGGACTCATAGCGGTACAGACGCGCCCTGCCGGTCGTAAAGATTTCTCGGCGCGGCGCCTGGCCGACCTTCGGTCTGCGCAAGCTGGACGCCATGTCCGCGGCGTTTCGCATCCGCCGGACATGACGGTCCAGCTCAACCTGCCACTGCGTCACGGCCTGTGCCGGCTAGCCGACGTCCTTCATCCGGGACGCGGCCGTCGACAGTGCGTGCTCGATCTTGCTTCCCGCCTGCTGGGTGGAGGCTTGCAGCCGACTGACCGACTCGGTCAGCGCTTCCGACGTCCCGTTGACGACGCCGAACGCCTTGCGCGCCCCCTCCATGCTCTCGTGGCAGACGGACTGATACCAGCGCAGCGGATCCTTGAAGACTTCAGGCCACGTCATCTGGGCGCGAAGCGCAGCGGCCTGGCTCTCCCGCATCATGTCCATGGTGCTCTGCTGCATCTGCAGCAACAGTCGGGCGCTCTCCTGGATGGTTTCCATCGAGAGGCCCATGACCTCGTTCATCACGCGCTGGTTGGCCTCGGTCAGTGCGGCCGATGCCTGGGCGCCTTTCTCGGCAAGCTGGGTCACCGCTTTCCCGGCTTCCTTCGTCGACTCCTCCATCTTTCGACTCGCCGCGGACGCTGCTCGCTGAGCCTGTCCTTTTGGTTCGTCCATTGCTCACGCCTCTCCCGCGTTTTGGTAGTTTCTGATCGACGCCATTGTCGGGTTTACCGCTGCGGGGCAGCGACGAACGTCAGGGCGCAACCAGAGCAAGCACGGTACCATCACGCTCCGCGGGAACCGTCCATCAGGTCGTCCGCTTCAGCGGAGGTCCGAACCGAATGAGAGCTAGCGGCGATTGAGTCTCCGTCGGCGCGTGGCACTCGAGCTCGCTGCCCTCGCCGTGCTCACGTCGGTCTACCTGGTGCTCGTACCAGCGCGGCCCGTGTGGGTGGACGCAGGCTTCGGCCTCGTCGGCGGGGTGCTCGTCGCGGCGACTCTGCGCAAGACGCGCGAGCAGGTGTGGGCGCCGTCGGCGACGCCGCGTCGCGAACGCCTGCGCCACTGCTCACGCCACATGCTCGTCGGGACCCTGGCCGTCGCGTTGCTCTTCGCTGTGGTCGGCGCAGGGGTCCGCCGTGCTGCGCCCCTGTTGACGCCCACGATCCTCGCCGCGCTCATCCTGTTCATTCTCTGGGCGGCGCTCCAGCAGGTGCTCTTCCAGCTCTACTTGCTCGGACGGCTCCGCGCGCTCGTCCCCGCCGCCCCGCCGGCCGCGCTGGCAGTCGTCAACGGACTCCTGTTCGGCGCCGTCCATCTGCCTGACGTGGAGCTCACCGTGCTGACGATCGTCGCCGGCGCCGTGTGGAGCTGGTACTACCTGCGCGACCGCTGCCTCGGTCCCATCGCGCTCTCGCACGCCGTCCTGGGGACGACGTACTACTACTGGGTCCGAGGCGACGACCTCGTGGTCCGATGGTTCAGCACAACCTGGTAGCGGCACTCGTCGAAGACGTCCAGGAGCTCGCGGCGGCGATCGGCAGTGAAGACGCCGCCCAGCCACGCGCAGAACTCGTCCGGCTTGGCGTGCGCCCACGCCGCAGCGGCCGCCGTGGTGCGAAACGCTTCGGTGAGCTTGCGGTCCACGAACCACCCGAAGAGCGGCACGATCGTGCGCGTGATGCTGGCCGCGATGCCGTCGTCGATGATCACGTTGACGGCGAGGCGCTGCGCGGCACGGCCCTCGTCGTCGGCGAACTGGAGCTGCGTGAGCGCGCTGCCGCCGACGGTGCCCAGGATCGAGCCGCGGTGGACACCCCACGACAGGATGACGCGCCGTCCGCCGTCGCGCACGAG
>JBIOXS010000182.1:0-11417 GCA_044869815.1 Candidatus Rokuibacteriota bacterium
GCGTAGAGCGTGGCATCGCCGTGGATCACGTCGAGCAGCAGGCGTTCATAAGCTTCCGGCGGCTCTCCCCCGAAGACCTCGGTGTACTTGAAGTCGAGCGTCACCGGCCCGAGCTTCAGATCCGGCCCCGGCTCCTTGGCCGCCACCGTCAGCGAGATGCCCTCGTCGGGCTGGATCCGGATCAGCAGCGTGTTCGGGATGAGACCGGTATCGCTGCGGCGGAAGATCATGTGCGGCGTGCGATGGAAGCGGATGGCGATCTCGCTCACGCGCCGGGCCATGCGCTTGCCGGTGCGCAGATAGAACGGCACGCCGGCCCAGCGCCAGTTGTCGAGCTGCAGCCGTAACGCCCCATACGTTTCCGTCGTCGAGTCGGGCTTGACGCCCTTCTCCTGGCGGTAGCCCGCGACCACCCGGCCGCCCACGTAGCCGCCGGCGTACTGCGCGCGCAGGGCCACCTCGTCGACCTTCGCGGGATCGATCGGCCGCACCGCCTGGAGCACCTTGTTCTTCTCGTCGCGAACGGGGTCCGCGTCGAAGCTCACCGGCGGCTCCATCGCGATGAGGCACAGGAGCTGGAGCATGTGGTTCTGGATCATGTCACGCAGGGCGCCGGCCTCCTCGTAGTAGGAGCCGCGCCCCTCGACCCCGATGGTCTCCGCCACCGTCATCTGGACCTCGGCGACGTGGTTGCGGTTCCACACCGGCTCGAAGATGCCGTTGGCGAAGCGGAACACGAGGATGTTCTGCACCGTCTCCTTGCCGAGGTAGTGATCGATCCGGTAGATCTGCTCTTCCTTGAAAACCGACGTCAGCTGGCGGTTCAGCGCCCGCGCGCTCGCGAAGTCACGCCCGAACGGCTTTTCGATGACGACCCGCGTCCAGCCGTTCGGCGCCTGCGCCAGCCCGGCCGCGCCGAGGTGATCGGCGATGTCGTCGTAGAGGCTCGGCGGCGTCGCCGCGTAGAAGATGCGGTTGGTCGCGCCGCCGCGCGCGCGTTCGAGCTCCTCCAGGCGCTGCCGCAGCCGCGCATAGAGATCGGGACGACTCGGATCGCCGGCGACGTAGACGAGGTTCTGCGCGAAGCGATCCCACACGACGCTCGAGGGGATCTTGACGCGCGCGAAGCCGGCGACGGCCTCGCGCATCTGGCCGCGGAAGGCGGCGTCGGTCAGCTCGGTGCGGGCGGTGCCGACGATGGTGAACGGCTCCGGCAGTGTCCGCGCCGCATAGAGGCTCCACAGCGCAGGGATGAGCTTGCGGCGGGTCAGATCTCCCGAGGCGCCGAAGATGACGAGCGCGAACGGCTCATCGGCGTACGGCATGGCCCCCGAACTGATTGCGGAGGGCGGCCAGCAGCCGGTCCGCGAAGGAGTTGTCACGGCGCGAGCGGAAGCGCGCGAACAACGCGGCGGTGATGGCCGGCGCCGGCACCCCCTTCTCCACGGCGTCCTCGACCGTCCAGCGGCCCTCGCCGGAATCCTCGACGTAGGGCTTGAGGCGCTCCAGCGTCGGATCGGCCTCGAGGGCGGCGGCGGCGAGCTCGAGCAGCCACGAACGAACCACGCTGCCCCGGTTCCACAGCGCGGCGATCCTGGGCAGCTCCAGACGATACTCCGATTCGGACATCAGCTCGAAGCCTTCGGCGTAGGCCTGCATCATCGCGTACTCGATCCCGTTGTGGATCATCTTCACGTAGTGACCGGCGCCGATGCCGCCCACGTGAAGCCACCCGTCCGGCGGCGCCAGCGTGGTGAAGATCGGCCCCAGACGGTCGACCGCCGCGCTCTCGCCGCCGACCATCAGGCAGTAGCCGTTCTGAAGACCCCAGATGCCACCGCTCGTGCCGGCATCGACGTAGTGCACGCCACGCGTCGCCAGCTCGCCACCGCGCCGGACGTCGTCCTTCCACCGCGTGTTGCCGCCATCGACGACGATATCGTCACGCGCGAGCATGCCGGCGAGCGTCCGGATGGTGGACTCGGTGGGCTCGCCGGCGGGCACCATGATCCACACCGCGCGGGGCGGTTGGAGCGCCTTGGGGAGCTCCTCGAGCGTCGTCACCACCTCGGCGCCGCTGGCGCTGGCGGCCGTGGCCGCGCCGGACGAGCGATCGTAGGCCACGATGCGATGCCCGCCCTGCACGAGCCGCGTCACCATGCTGCCGCCCATGCGCCCCAGGCCGACGAAACCGAGCTCCATCACTTTCGCTCCGCGCCGGGGCGGGAGCCGGACGGCGGCAGCAGCGCGGCCGCGGCGCGGTCGAGCAGCCAGACGAGCCGGCCGTCGCTCGGGCGCACCATCCCCGCCGGCAGCGTCGCCGCGCCCTCGGCGAGCGCGGCCTTGATCACCTTGGCCTTGATGCCGCCGGACACGAGAAAGACGACGCAGGCGGCCGCGTTGAGAATCGGAAACGTCAGCGTGAACCGCTGGGGGATGACCGCGGCCGCCGCGTGGACGGCGGCGACGGTGCGGAAGACCTCCTTCAGGACGGGGGAGCCGGGGAAGAGCGATGCCGTGTGGCCGTCGATGCCCAGGCCGAGCAGCACGAGGTCGAGCCGCGGCACCTCGCCGCGGCGGACCCTCAGCTCCTCGCCCAGCATCCGGGCATAGTCGGTCGCCACCATCTCCGGATCGGCGCCCTCGCCGGGAATGCGGAAGACCTGGCGCGGCGGGATGGGCACCTTGGCCAGCAGTGCGCGGCTGGCCATGCCGTAGTTCGAGTCGGGATGATCGGCCGGTACGCCGCGCTCGTCGCCGAAGAAGACGAACGTCCGCGCCCACGGCATCACCTCGGACAGCGGCGGCTGCGCCAGCCGCTCGTAGGTCGCGCGCGGGGTCTCGCCGCCGGCAAGTGCCACCGTGAATCGTCCCCGCTGCGCCACCGCGCTCGTGGCGAGATCGACGATCATGCCGGCCGCCGTCTCCGCCAGCTCGTCGGCGTCTTCGAGAATGCGGATCTCGGGAACGGCGTCCATGGTCACGATCATACCTTGAGGTCGAGCGCCGCCTGGCGGTCGAGTGCGGCGCGGTAGCGCGCGTGCCGCGCCGGATCCGGCACGAACGTCTCGCCGAGCGGCGCCGGAGCCGCGCGGCGCGGGGCGCCGGCGCCGACGGCCTCGAGCGCGAGCAGCGCCACGCCGCGGCTCGTGGCCTCGGGCTCGTGGGACCAGGCGATGGTGTGGCCGAGGGCGTCGGCGAGCATGCGGCTCCACGCGCGCGAACGGGTGACGGCGCCGCCCGACGCCACGATCAGGTGATCGGCCGCCGCGTGCGGGGCGAGCAGGGCATAGACATGCGCCAGTCGCAGCGCGACCGCCTCCAGCGCCGCGTGAACGATGTCGAGCGCGTCGGTGTGGAGCGAGAGCCCGGCGATCGCTCCGCGCTTGTCGCCGCGCCAGCCCGGTGCCCGCTCGCCAGCCAGGAAGGGCAGGACGGTGAGACCGTGCGCGTCGGGTGTGCGGCTGGCCAGCGCGTTCTCCAGGGCCGCGTCGTCGGGCAGGCGCAGGACGCCGCGACACCACACGAGCACGTTGCCGCCCTCCGAGGTCGCGCCACCGATGAGCGGCGTCTTGCGATCGATGCCGTAGCGCCAGAGGCCGCGCGGCGGCGGTGCGGTGCCGGCCGGCACCAGGCGGAGGGCGGCGGAGGTGCCGACGTTCAGCGCGATGCGGTCCGGCGTCAGGCAGTCCGAGCCGACGTTGCCGGCGGCGCCGTCGCCGATCGCGGGAAACCACGGTATCGCATGGAGCGCGGGCCAGCGCGCGGCCCACGGCGGCCGGAGACCGCGGCGGCCTTCGGTGCGATCGACCACGGCGAACAGCCGCGTGCCGTCGATGCCGGCCGCGGCCAGCGCCTCGCCATCCCAGCGACCGGCGCCGACATCGAAGAGACCGGTGCCCGAGGCCATCGACACGCTTGTCGCCGCGTCGCCGAAGAGCTCGAGCTCCAGATACTCGCCGAAGGAGCCCCAGCGCGCGGCGCGCCGGACGATCGCGGGCTGCTCGCGCGCCAGCCAGCGCAACTTGGCCGGCCAGTAGGAGGAGTGGAGGTGACAGCCGGTGCGCGCGTGCAGCGCGGCCTCGTCCAGGGACTCCCGCAGGCGCGCGGCCTCGCGCGCGGCGCGTGAGTCCGCCCACATGAAGACCGGGGTGACCGGATGATCGGCGGCGTCGAAGCCGAGAAGGCCATGCCAGAAGGTCGTCACCCCGACGCCGAGGATCTCGCCGTCGTGCCCCGCGCGGGCGCTGACGCCGTCGAGGCAGGCGGCGACGGCGTCGAGCAGGCCGACGGGATCGTGCTCGACACCACCGTCGGCGGTGACGCGCGGCTCGTACGATACCTGATGGAAGCGATCGGCCACCGCCCGTCCGGCCGTGTCATAGAGACTGGCGCGCGCCGACGACGTCCCGACGTCCAGTGCGATCAGCATGCGTCGCTATTGTAAGATGCCGCCAGACGCGAGAGCCGGGAACACGTGCCGCTGTCCGGAGCGACAAAGGAGACGTCATGGCCCAGATTCGCGTGCTGAGTCCTGTCGGGGTCGTCAAGGTGCAGACGGTGGCCGTGCCGTCGCTGCCCCAGAGCTGGAGCGGCCGCACCGTCGGCTTCCTCGACAACACCAAGTCCAACTTCGACCGGCTCGTGACCGACCTCGGCGGGCTGCTCCGCGAGCGCTACGGCGTCGCCGCCGTCGTGCACAGGAAGAAGGCCAACGCCTCGACGCCGGCCCCGGCGGAGCTGATCGACGAGCTCGCCAAGCGCTGCGACGTCGTCTTCGCCGGCTCCGCGGATTGAGGGTCGTGCACGTCGTGGAGTCTCCACGACACGATCGCCGTGGCGAAGCAGGGCACTCCGGCCGGTCTCATCGGCACCACGGCCTTCCAGGGCCTGGCCGTCAGCGAGATGGGCGCGCAGGGTGTCTCTGCGCTGCCGCTCCTCGTCGTCGACCACCCGCTCGGCGGTGAGCGCCCCGAAGCCATCGCCCGCCGCGCGCAGCAGGCGTTCGAGCAGCTGAACGCGCTGATCGGCGGCTCCGCGACCACGGAACGGCCGAGCGGAGCCACGACCATCTCGAACAGGCCACCCACGAATCAAGCCGATCTCGCGTCACCCGCTACAATGGACCTCCCCGACGATCCCACCGCGGTCTTCGAGGCCTTCACCTCGCGCTCGTGGGCCGACGGATTGCCCATCATCCCGCCGACCGAGGAGCGTGTGCGGGCGATGCTCGGCGGCCGCGATGGCGGCAAGACGCTCGGCGTGATGCCACCGCTGTGGCGACAGGTGACGCTGGAGAAGCTTGCCGTCAACGCGGTGATGGCGGGCTGCGAGCCGCGCGCGTTCCCGATCATCACGGCCGCGGTGGAGGCCATGCTCGATCGCGCGTTCAACCTGTACGGGGTGCAGGCGACCACCCATCCGGTGGCGCCGCTGCTCGTCGTCAACGGCGCCTACGGCCGCGAGATCGGCCTCCACGGCGGCAGCGGCTGCTTCGGGCCCGGCTTCCGCGCCAACGCGACCATCGGCCGCGCCATCCGTCTCGTCCTGCTCAATGTCGGAGGCGCCTGGCCCGGACGCTACGACATGGCGACGCAGGGCAGCCCCGCGAAGTACTCGTACTGCATCGCCGAGAACGAGGCGGCGTCACCGTGGGGCCCGATGGCGAGCGGCGACATCGTCACCGTCTTCGGCGGCGAGCCGCCTCACAACGTGAACGATCATGTCGCCACCACGGCCAGCGGCATTCTCACGACGCTCTCCGACACCGCGGTGTCGCTGGGCTCGAATGTCGGGTGGTACTTCTCGCAGAGTCAGCTGATGGTCGTGCTCGGTCCCGAGCACGCGCGAACGATCGCCGACGACGGCTTCACCCGCGCCGACGTCCAGCGCTTCGTCTACGAGCACGCACGGCTCTCCCTCGGCCAGCTCAGGCTCGGCGGGATGTGGGGCATGCACGACTGGCCGCGCTGGATGACCGCCGTCGCCGATCCGGCCACGCTGCTGCCGCAAGTCCCATCGCCGGAGGACATCTACGTCGTCGTCGCCGGCGGCTCGGGCAAGCACTCGGCCGTCGTCCCCAACTGCACGTTCAGCCGGGCGGTGAGCCGGCCGGTTCCGGTCCCGTAACGGTCATCGAGGCGCGCCACGGTTTTGCGGGAACCCCCCTGCAAACAGTAGCGCGCCGAGCAGCAGCGTCGCGCCGACCCAGCCGGCGAGGCCGAGCCGCTCGCCGAACACGGCGACGCCGAGCAGCGTCGCGGTGAGCGGCTCCAGCAGCGCCGCCACGCCGGCCGCGGCGGCCGGCACGTGACGCAGACCGACGGTGTAGGCGGCGTACGCGCCGGCGGTGGTCACCGCTCCCAGATAGACGAGCCACGGCCAGCCGAGCTCGATCTGGCGCGCGGCGCCGTCCTGGAGGAGCGCGGGGGCCATGACGACGGCGGCCGCGGCGAAAGTCCACGCCGCCACGGGTAGCGGCGCCATGCGCGCCACCGCCGCCTTCGCCACCACGACGTAGAGCGCGTAGGCGAGGCCGGCGAGGAGCGCGAAGGCGACCCCGCTGGCGAAGTGCGGCGGCGCGGCGCCCGTGGCGCCGGGAGCGCTGATCAGCAGGATCGTGCCGCCGACACCGAGCGCGAGCGAGACGAGGAGCCAGGCCGACGGTCGCTCGCCCAGCAGCACGGCCGCCAGCCCCGTGATCAGGATCGGCGCCGAGCAGATGGCGATCAGCGCGGCGGTCGCGATGCCGGTCAGCGTGACGGAGGTGAAGTACGCCGCCTGGAAGCCGGCGTTGCACACACCGGCCAGCACGCACCGCCAGCGGTCGGTCGGCGACGCGCGGTGCGCGCGGCCGAGCGCGCGGGCAGCGGCGACGAGGAGCGTCGCGGCAACGATCATGCGCATGGCGCCGATGACGAGCGGGGTGGCGCCGGCGCGGCCCACCAGGATGGTCGTCACGGCGCCGGTCGTGCCCCACGACATGGCGGCCAGCGCGATCAGCGCGAGGCCGCGAAGGGCGTCCGGACTTGACGGCGCCGACACCGCCCGTGATGATAGCCCGCCGCGCCGGCCAAAGGAGAATGACGTATGAACGTCGGATTCATCGGCACCGGAACGATGGGCCTGCCCATGGTGGGCAACCTGCTCAAGAAGAACTTCGCCGTCGTGGCCTACGACGCCGCCCCGGCCGCCTTACAGGCCGCGGTGAGGCTCGGCGCGACGGCGGCCGTCTCCTCCGCCGACGTCGCCAAGCGCAGCGACATCGTCGTCACGATGCTGCCGTCCTCCTCGCACGTCGAGGCCGTGTACCTCGGCCCCTCCGGCGTTCGCGAGGCGCTGGCATCCGGTCGTCTCTGCATCGACATGTCGACGATCGATCCCGCCGTGTCGCGCCGGGTGGCGGCCGCGCTCGCCGAGCGCGGCGGCCGCTTCATCGACGCGCCGGTCTCGGGCGGCGTCCCCCGCGCGACCGACGGCACGCTGGCCATCATGGTCGGCGGCGAGACGAAGGACGTGGCGGAGGCGCGGCCCGTGCTCACGGCGGTCGGCGCCAACGTCATCCACGTCGGCGCCGTCGGCAGCGGCGAGGTCGCCAAGCTCTGCAACAATCTGATCGCCGGCGTGGCGGCCGTGGCCGTGAGCGAGGCGTTCCGGATCGCCGAAGGCTTCGGGGTCGATCCGAGCGTGCTGACCGACGTGATCTCGAAGTCGTCCGGTAACACGTGGATCATGGAGCACATGCATCCGGTAGCCGGCCTCGTGCCGAGGTCCGCCTCCACCAACGACTACGCCCCGGGCTTCATGACCGACCTGATGGCGAAGGATCTCGGGCTCGCCGTCAACGCCGCGCGCGAGCTGCGGGTGCCGGTCGTCGTCTCCCCGGCCGCCCAGCAGGTCCTGCGCCTCGCCTCCTCACACGGCTACGGCCGCCGCGACTTCACCTCGGTCTATCTCTTCCTCAAGCCGTCGAGTGGGCAAGCGCCTGTTTAGCGTGTTCGCGGCGCCACGCCGGCGGCGGATTCGATGACGCCGTTGTTGCCGAGGTGGCAGGGGTCGTCGATCGACTGGAGGGCGGCGACGACGTGGCAGAGCTCGTGGACGTCGATCTCCAGCGCGAGCGCGGAGGGCACCGAGTCGGCGTAGCGCACGATCTTCATCACCTTCACCTCGGTCCTTCCGTCCACACGGATCGTCCGCCACTTGGAGCAGCCGAGGACGGGACCGAGCGCGGGAACATCGCGACACTCGTGCTCCACCACGCGTCGGTCGTCGCTGACGACGAGCGTCACCAGCGGCTCCAGCGAGGGCAGGGGACCCATGTGCGCCACCCGGGTGGAGGTGGCGCAGCCGGTGAGGATCAGCAACGACGCGAGGGCGCGCAGCGCCGATCCGGGAGACACCATGCCCGTGCGAGGGGCAAGGCACGTGCCATACCCGGCGTGTGCCGCCAACCGTGCGAACCGACGCCGCGATGGACCCGCGCGCTGCGGCGTTAGGGCAACCGGCTGCAGAGGTGACGGCGGCCCGGTGCAGGCCGGAAAGCCCGCGGAATCCGCGTGCTATACTGCGCGCGTTCGCGCGACGAGCATGCATCGAGGAGGGCCCGCCGTGAGCCTGTACGTGATGCTCAGTTCGCTGTCGGAGTCCGGCCGCAAGGTCGTGCGCGAGCGGCCGGGCTGGATCAAGAAGGTCAACGCCGACGTGCGGCGGATGGGAGCCCGGGTGGTGGCGCAGTACGCGGTCCTCGGGCCATACGATTTCGTGACCATCGTGGAAGCGCCGGACAACGCGACGATCTCCCGCGTCTCGGTGGAGCTCGGCGCGCGCGGCGGCTCGGCGGGAATGACCATGGCCGCCATCCCGCTCGACGAGTTCATCGAAAACCTGGAGCGCGGCGGCCGACGACAGGGGAAGAAGAAACGGTGAGAGTCCTCAAGATCACGCCCGAGCGGTGCACCGGCTGTCTGCGCTGCGAGATCGCCTGCTCGTACATGCAGACGGGCACCTACCAGCCTGCGAAATCCGTCATCCGCGTCTCGCCCTTCGAGGGCCACACCTCCTATGCGCCGTACACGTGCACGCAGTGCGCCGAAGGCTGGTGCATGACGGCCTGTCCGGTGGGCGCCATCACCATCAACATCGCGGGCGCCAAGGACGTGCTCGACGACACGTGCGTCGGCTGCAAGCTCTGCACGATCGCCTGTCCGTACGGCACGGTCTTCTACGACACGGGGACCCGCAAGGCCTTCAAGTGCAACCTGTGCGGCGGTGACCCGGCGTGCGCGCACGCGTGTCCGACGGCCGCGATCGAATACGAAGAGGTCGCCACCGCGGACTGGCTCGGTGACTTTGCCCACGAGCGAGCGGGTCACGTTCTCGCCACGGCCGGAGCTCGATGATGGCCACCCGTCATCTCATCATCGGCGGCGGCACCGCGGGCATGAACGCCATGCGCACCATCCGCGAGGAGGAGCGCGAGGCGTCCGAGATCACCCTGGTGACGGCCGAGCGCCCGTACTCGCGCATGGTGCTGCCCTACTATCTCGACAAGACCATCGCCGAGTCGCACGTCTTCACGGCCACCGCCGCCCAGCTCGCGACGTGGAAGGTCAAGACGCACATCGGGCGCCGGGCCACCGGGCTCGACGTGAAGCTGAACGTGTGCACGCTCGACGACGGCACGCGCATCGACTACGACGACTGTCTCATCGCCACCGGCTCCTCGGCGGTGCGGGCGCCGGTCCGCGGCGCCGAGCTTCCGGGCGTCCACTCGTTCTGGACGCTCGACGAGGCGCGCGGCGTGATGGCGGGCATCCGGCGCGGCAGCCACGTGGTCATGGTCGGCGCCGGTTTCATCTCGTTCACGATCCTGAACTCGATCCTGTCGCTCGGCGCGAAGCTCACAATCGTGGAGCTGGCCCCGCGCATCCTGCCGCGCATGGTCGACGCCGTGGGTGCCGAGCTCGTGGAAAGCTGGCTCAAGGCGCACGGCGTGGCCGTGCGCACGAACGTCAAGCTCACGCGCATCGAGGACGCCAAGGGCAAGAAGCGGCTCAAGTTCTCGGCCGGCCCCGAGATCATCTGCGACGTGGTGATCATGGCCACCGGCATCCGGACGAACCTCGAGTGGCTCAAGGGCGCCGGCATCAACATCAACCAGGGGATCGTGGTGGACGAGCGCCTGCGCTCGAACGTGCCCAACGTCTACGCGGCCGGTGACGTGGCCGAGGGGCGCGACCTCGTCACGGGCCAGGCCGCCGTGCACGCCATCGAGCCGACGGCGCAGGAGCATGGCCGCGTGGTCGGCTCCAACATGGCCGGCAAGAACGTGAGCTACAAGGGCTCGCTCATCATCAACATCGTCGAGGTCTGCCATCTCGACGCCGCCTCCTTCGGGGCCTGGGACGATCCCAAGGCGGAGGCGGTGAGCACGCTCAAGAAGGATCGCAACGCCTATCGCAAGCTGCTGTTCACCCGCGATCGGCTGACCGGCGCGATCATCATCGGCCGCTCGAACGACATCTGGACGACGAACGACGTCGGCATGCTGAAGGGCCTCGTGCAGACCGGCGTCTCGCTCGCGCGGTTCAAGGACTATCTGAAGACGAACCCCTTCGACGTCAAGACGGCGTTCATCGCGTCGAAGACGACGAGCACGCTCCTTCCCGAAACCGTCCTGGGGCGCCCGTCGAAGGCGCCCGGCGACAGCCCGGTGGCCGTATGAACCTCATGACTGAGACCGTGACGCGCAAGATGCCGAAGTCCTCGGACGCGCCGGCGCCGAGCGTGCCCGGCGGCTTCGCCGGCCAGCTGCTGCGGGTGGACCTCACCAAGCGCAAGTGCTGGGCCGAGGCGTGGAGCCCGGACGAGATGCGCGCGATGCTCGGCGGCATCGGCCTCGGCGCGATGATCCTCTACCGCGAGACGCGCAAAGGGAAAGGCAACGTCGCCTGGGACCACCCGGACAACCGGCTCGTGCTCGGCACCGGTCCGCTCGCGGGGCTTCCCGTGTGGGGCACCGGCGGCCTGACCGTCGTCACCATCGGCGCCGGCACCAACGGCCCGACCTCGACGCAGGCCAACGGGTTCTTCGGCACCAACCTGAAATATTGCGGCTACGACGCGATCGTCATCCAGGGGCAGTCGAAGGACTGGGTCTAGCTCTACATCGACGACGACCGGGTCGAGCTCCGCGACGCCAAGAATTACCTCGGCAAGGACACGTGGCAGACGCAGGACGCGCTCAGCGCCGATCTCAGCCTGCGCGGCCACGCGCTGTCCGTCTACTCGATCGGGCCGGCCGGCGAGAAGCTCGTGCGCTTCGCCGCCATCCAGGGCGACTACGGCCACGTCGCGTCGAAGAACGGCGTGGGCGCGGTGATGGGCAAGAAGAAGCTGAAGGCCGTGGCCATCGT
>JBIOXS010000183.1:0-26738 GCA_044869815.1 Candidatus Rokuibacteriota bacterium
TGGGTGGCCCGCATGGCCATGCTCGGCCTGCACTTCATGAAGGCCGAGCCGTTCCGGCACGTCTACATCCACGCCCTCGTGCGCGACGCCGAGGGACAGAAGATGTCCAAGTCGAAGGGCAACGTCGTCGACCCGCTGGCCATCATGGGCCAGTACGGGACCGACGCGTTCCGGTTCACGCTGGCCGCGTTCGCCGCCCAGGGGCGCGACATCCGCATCAGCGACGAGCGCGTGGAGGGCTATCGCAACTTCGCCAACAAGCTGTGGAACGCCGCCCGACTGGTGCTCTCGAACCTCGGAGGCTACGACCCGGCGGCGGCGCGGCGGACGAAACCGGACCTGGCCGCGCGCTGGATCGACAGCCGGCTGCAGGCCACCATCGGCGACGTGCGCGGCCACCTGAAGGCCTATCGCTTCAACGACTCCGCCGGCGCCATCTATCAATTCCTCTGGGGCGAGTTCTGCGACTGGTATCTGGAGATCGCGAAGCTGGACCTCTACCGGGCCGATGATCCGGCGCGAAGGTTGGCCACCCAGCACGTCCTGGTGACCACGCTCGAGACGACGCTTCGGCTGCTGCACCCGTTCATGCCCTTCATCACCGAGGAGATCTGGCAGCGCCTGCCGCACGAGGGTGACTCGATCATGATTGCGCCCTATCCCAAGGTCGTGCGCCGGCGCGCCGACGCCGAGGCCGAGCGCGAGATGGCGGTGGTGATGGGCGTGGTCACCGCGATCCGCAACATCCGGGGCGAGATGCGGGTGACCCCGGGGCTGACGCTGTCCGCCATCGTGAAGCCCGGTGCCGAGGCGGCGGCCGCGCTCGTGCGCGCCAACGCGCCCCTCATCCAGACTCTGGCGCGGGCCGTGGTGACCGTCGATGCCCACGCCAGCCGGCCGCGCAACTCCGCCCTCGGCGTGATCGGCGAGATCGAGGTCTACGTGGCCCTCGAGGGCGTGGTGGATCTCGGCGCCGAGCGCCAGCGACTCGAGAAGGAGATCAGGCGCGCCGACGAGGCGATCGCCTTCGGCCGCGCCAAGCTGGCCCGCCCGGAGTTCGCCGAGCGCGCGCCCGCCGAGATCGTCGACAAGGAACGCGAGAAGGTGGCGCAGCAGGAGGCGCTCCGCGAGAAGCTCGTGGCCAGCCTGAGCTGGGTCGGATGAGGCGCGTCGTTCATCTGGAGCGCGTCGACTCGACGCAGACGACGGCCTTCGCGCTCGCCGCCGAGGGCGCCGAGGACGGCACGGTGGTCGTGGCCGAGTACCAGGCGTCGGGGCGCGGGCGGCGCGGTCGTGCGTGGGAGGCCTCGCCCGGTCAAGGCCTGCTGAGCACGATCCTCGTGCGCCCGCCGCTGCCGCTCGCGCAGTGGTCGGCCTACTCGCTGGTGGCCGCGGTGGCCGTCGCCGAGACGCTCGCACGGACGGCGGCGCTCGCCGCCCGCCTCAAGTGGCCGAACGACGTCCTGATCGCCGGCCGCAAGATCGCCGGCATCCTGCTCGAGAGCCGCGTCGTCGGCGCCGCGCCGCCGACGGCGGTCGTCGGTGTCGGCGTCGGCATCAACCTCGCCCAGCGGGCGTTTCCGGCCGCCCTGGCCGCCCGGGCGACGTCGGTGGCGATCGAGACCGGTCGCGCCATTCCGCGCGACACGATGCTCACCGCGCTGCTCGAGGCCTTCGATGCCTGGCGGGCGCGGCTCGAGGGCGAGGGAATGGCCCCGGTGCGCGCGCGCTGGCTCGCGCTGGCCGACACGATCGGCCGGCGCGTGAGCATCGACGGCGTCAGCGGCGTGGCCGTCGACCTCGATCCGGACGGCGCGCTCGTGCTCGAGGACGCCGGGCGCCGACATCGCGTGGTGGCCGGCGAGGTGATCGAGGAGCCGGAGCATGTTGCTCGTCCTTGAGGTCGGCAACACCAATACGAAGATCGGCGTGTACGACGGCGACCGCCTGCAAGTGTCCTGGCGGCTCACGAGCCGCCGCGAGCAGACGGCCGACGAGTACGGGCTGTTCATCGAGACGCTCTTTCGCACTCGCGGTATCGATCCACGCGGCATTCGTGGCGTCGCCATCTCCAACGTCATCCCGCCGGTGCAGCAGACGCTCGAGTCGATGTGCGAGAAGTACTTCGGCATCGTGCCGTACTCGGTCGAGCCGGGTGTGAACACGTCGATGCCGCTCGAGGTCGACAATCCGCGCGAGGTGGGCGCCGACCGGATCACGAAGTCGGTCGCGGCGGTGGCCATCTACGGCCCGCCGCTGATCGTTGTCGACCTCGGCACCGCGACGACGTTCGACTGCGTGAGCGCCGCGGGGGCGTTCATCGGCGGCGCCATCGCGCCGGGGATCGCCACGGCCACGGAGGCGCTGGTGGCGCGGGCGGCGCGGCTCTATCGCGTGGAGTTCGTCCGGCCCAAGGAGGCGATCGGCCGCAACACGATCACGAACATGCAATCCGGTGTCGTCTACGGCTACGCCGGCCTCGTCGACGGGCTCGTCGCCCGCATGAAGGCCGAGATGGCCGGCCAGGCCAAGGTCATTGCGACCGGCGGCTACGCCACGCTCATCGCCGAGGCGGCCCGCTCGATCGACCACGTCAATGTCGACCTGGGCCTGGAGGGCCTCCGGCTCCTGTACGAGCGCCGGGCGCCTTGACGCCTTGCGCGACGATCGCTATACTGCACCAAATCTAGTGGCTAGGTGGGCGGATGATCCCTATATTTAGCATCGAGCAGCGTACGGACGGGCGGTCCTGAGGAGGGGCGAATCGATGGGTATGTGGGTAGGGCGAGGCAGGAAGGCAAGGGTCGCGTACGGCTTCGACGATATCGCCCTCGTGCCCGGCGCCCTGACCGTCAACCCCGCCGAGGTCGACATCTCCTGGGAACTCTGCGGCCACCGCTATGCCCTGCCGATCATCGCGGCGGCCATGGATGGCGTGGTCGGCCCACGGCTGGCCATCGAGATGGGCAAGCACGGCGGCCTCGCCGTGCTGAACCTGGAAGGCATCTTCTCCCGCTATCCGAACCCGGAAGACGTGCTCGAGCGCATCATCTCGGCGAGCCAGGAAGAGGCGACAAAGATCATCCAGTCGATCTACAGCGAGCCGATCAAGGAAGAGCTGATCCACCAGCGCATCCGCGAGATCAAGAAGGGCGGCGGCCCGGCCGTCGTATCCTCGATTCCGCAGCGCGCCGAGCGGTTCGGTCAGATCGCGCAGGAGGCGGGCGCCGACATCTTCGTCGTGCAGTCGACGGTCACCACGGCCCGGCACATCGCCACCGAGTACACGCCGGTCGACTTGCGCAAGCTCAAGAAGCAGCTGGCCATCCCGCTGGTGATCGGCAATGTCGTCACCTACGAAGCCTGCCTCGAGCTGATGGAAGTCGGGGCCGATGCGCTGCTCATCGGCGTCGGGCCCGGGGCCGCATGCACGAGCCGCGAGGTGCTCGGGCTCGGCGTGCCTCAGGTGACGGCCACCGCCGATGCCGCCGCCGCGCGCGACTTCCACTACAAGAAGACGGGACGGTACATTCCCGTCATCACCGACGGCGGGATGACGACGGGTGGCGACGTGTGCAAGGCGTTCGCGTCGGGCGCCGACGCGGTCATGATCGGCTCCGCCTTCGCCCGTGCCCACGAGGCGCCGGGCAAGGGCTATCACTGGGGGATGGCGACCCCGCACGCGAACCTGCCGCGCGGCACGCGCATTCGCGTCGGCATCGCCGGCGCGCTCGAGCAGATCCTCTTCGGCCCCGCGTTCACCGAGGATGGCACGCTCAATCTCGTCGGCGCCATCCGCACGTGCATGGGCTCGGTGGGGGCCCAGTCGATCCGCGAGCTGCAGCAGACCGAGCTCATCATCGCGCCGACGATCAAGACGGAGGGCAAGGTTTTCCAGCAGGCCCAGAAGCTGGGGCGACCGCGGTAAAGGCCGCGGCGCCGTGAGCCAGATCGTCGTCCTGAACGCCGGTGGTCAGTACTGCCACCTGATCGCCCGCCGCATTCGCGAGCTCGGAGTCCACGCCACCGTGGCCGACATCGATACTCCCGCCGAACGACTCACCGAGGCACGCGGCGTCGTCATCTCGGGTGGTCCGGCGAGCGTGGTGGAGCCCACCAGCCCCTCGGTGGATCCGGGCATCTACCGCCTCGGGGTCCCCGTCCTCGGTATCTGCTACGGGCATCAGCTCCTCGCGCGCGACCTTCAGGGTCGCGTCGAGCCTGGGGTTACGAAGGAGTACGGTCACAGCTCGCTGCATGCCGGTGATTGCCTGCTATTTCAGGGGATCCCGAGCCGAGAGCTGAGAGTCTGGATGAGCCACGGCGACACGGTCGTCGACATTCCTCCCGGATTCTCGATCGTCGGCGAGACGGACGATTGCAAGGTGGCGGCGATGGAGGACCGCGCCCGGCGGCTCTTCGGCCTGCAGTTCCATCCCGAGGTCGTGCACACCGAGCATGGCCTGGAGATCCTCCGCAGCTTCGTGGCCGACGTGTGTCGCTGCGCCGTCGACTGGGACCCGCGCGCCCGTGTCGAGCAGGTGATGGCCGGGATCCGCAAGGCGGCGGGGAACCGCAACGTGTTCTTCCTGATCAGCGGCGGCGTCGACTCGACGGTGGCGTTTTACCTCTGCGCCAGGGCGCTCGGGCCCGAGCGCGTCCTCGGCCTCTACGTGGACACCGGCTTCATGCGTGAGAGCGACGCCGACGCGATGCACTATCTCGAGCGCACCCTCGGGCGCGGCGCGGTTCGGGTGGCCGACCGGAGCGCCGACTTCTTCGCCGCGCTGCGAGGTGTCACCGACCCCGAGCGCAAGCGCGCCGTCATCGGCGACGCCTTCGTCGACGTCCAGGAGGACGAGTTCGCGAGGCTCGGCCTGCCCGCGCAGGACTGGATGCTGGGGCAGGGGACGATCTATCCCGACACCATCGAATCGGGCGGCGCGCGGCACGCGGCGAAGATCAAGACGCACCACAACCGCGCACCGCGGATCCAGGCGCTGCTCGAGGCCGGGCGGATCATCGAGCCGCTCGTGGAGTTCTACAAGGACGAGGTCCGGGTCCTCGGCGAGGAGCTCGGATTGCCGCACGACGTCGTCTGGCGCCATCCGTTCCCCGGCCCCGGCCTGGCCGTGCGGTGCATCTGCGCCGACGCCGGCGCTGCCGTGCAGCCGGCGTCGATCGCGCTGCCCGCGGGCGTGAGCGGGTTCATCGTCCCCGTGCGCACCGTCGGCGTGCAGGGCGATGAGCGGAGCTACTCGAATGTGCTGGCTCTCGAGGGTGCCGGCGGCATCGAGGGGGCGGGCACGCTGGCTCGCCGCGTGACCAACGAGCACCGCAGCATCAACCGCGTCGTCGATGTCGTCTACCGGCGTGCCGGCCGGTCGCTCGATGCGCTGGCGATCCAGCCGGCGACGCTGACGCCCGAGCGCATCGCCCTGCTGCGCGAGGCCGATGCCCGGGTGACGAAGGTCGTGCGCGCTCACGGGCTCTACGACGCCATCTGGCAGCTGCCGGTCGGGATGCTGCCCCTCGGCGCCGGGCCCGGCCGCGAGACGATCGTCCTGCGGCCGGTGAACTCTCGGGATGGCATGACCGCCGAATACGCGCGGCTCCCCGAGCCGGTCGTGCGGGACATCACGCGGGCCCTGGCGACGCTGGATCGCGTCGACGCCGTGCTTTACGACGTGACGAACAAGCCACCCGCGACCATCGAGCTCGAGTAGCGCGCCCGTGCAGCACGCCGAGTTCGTGCATCTCCACGTCCACTCCGAGTACAGCCTGCTCGACGGCGCCGCGCAGCTCGAGAAGCTCGTCAAGAAGGCGAAGGAGCTGCGCTTCCCCGCCATCGCGCTCACCGACCACGGCAACCTCTTCGGCGGCGTCGATTTCTACCTCGCCGCCCAGAAGGCGGGCATCAAACCGATCCTCGGCTGCGAGCTCTACGTGGCGCCGGGCAAGCGGACGGACCGCGGCTCGCAGGATGGCGGCTACGAGGGCGCGAACCACCTCACGGTGCTCGTGCGCGACGCGACGGGCTACCGCAATCTCATCAAGCTCGTCTCCAAGGCGTACCTCGAGGGCTTCTACTACAAGCCGCGCGTCGACCGCGAGCTGCTCGCCCAGCACGCCGGCGGCCTGCTGGTGCTGTCAGGCTGTCTGAACTCCGAGGTCTCACGGGCGCTGACCGCCGGAGACGTCGAGAAGGCCAGGCAGACGGCGGGCTGGTACCAGGAAGTCTTCGGCCGCGAGAACTACTTCATGGAAGTCCAGGCCCACGGCATGGACGAGCAGGTCAAGGTGACCGCCGAGACGCTGAAGATCGCGAGGTCGATCGGGGCGCCGATCTGCGGCACGAACGACTCGCACTACCTCGAGGCCGGCCACGCGCGCGCCCACGAGGCGCTCTTGTGCATCCAGACGGGCTCCACGCTCGCCGACCCCACGCGCTGGAAGTTCTCCACGCAGGAGTTCTACGTGAAGTCGGCCGAGGAGATGGCCGTCGTCTTCGCGGACCTGCCCGAGGCGTGCCGCAACACCCTCGCGGTGGCCGAGCGCTGCAACCTGACGCTCGACTTCGGGCGGTTCCATCTGCCGAAGTACATCGTGCCGGAGGGCCACACGCTCGAGACGTACCTCAGCGAGCTCGCGCGCGAGGGCCTGCGGCACCGGTACGGGGCGAGCCCGGGTGACGCCGTCGAGAACCGGCTCGCGCACGAGCTCGCGGTCGTCGAGAAGATGGGCTTCGCCAGCTACTTCCTCGTGGTCTGGGACTTCATCCGCTACGCGCGGCAGCAGGGCATCGCCGTGGGGCCTGGCCGCGGGTCGTCGGCGGGCTCGCTGGTGGCCTACTGTCTCGGAATCACGAACGTCGATCCGCTCCGTTACGGCCTGCTCTTCGAGCGATTCTTGAACCCCGAGCGGATCTCGATGCCCGACATGGACATCGATTTCGCCGACGACCGGCGCGACGAGGTCATCCGGTACGTCGCCGACAAGTACGGGCGGGATCGGGTGGCGCACATCATCACCTTCGGCACGCTGGGCGCGAAGGCCGCCATCCGCGACGTCGGTCGCGTGCTGGGCATGAGCTATGCGGATGTCGATCGCATCGCCAAGCTGGTGCCCAACTTCCCCCTCAACATCACCCTGGACGACGCCTATCAGAAATCGCCGCCGCTGGCCGAGATGGTCAAGGGGCAGGAGAGCGTGGCGGACCTGTGGGACATCGCGCGCGCGCTCGAAGGCTGCACGCGGCACGCCTCCGTCCACGCCTCCGCCGTCGTCATCGCCGACGAGCCGCTCGACGATTACATTCCGCTCTACAAGGATCCCAAGCGCCCGGAGCTGATCACCGGCTACGCCATGGGGCCGATCGAGAGGCTCGGTCTCCTCAAGATGGACTTCCTGGGCCTCCGCACGCTGACGGTCCTCGCCAACACGGCCACGCTGATCAAGGCCTCGCGCGGCATCGACATCGACTTCGACGCGCTGCCGCTCGACGACGCCAAGGCCTATGCGCTGCTGACGGAGGCGAAGACGTTCGGCGTGTTCCAGCTGGAGTCGGCGGGCATGCGCGAGGCGCTCCGCGGCCTCAAGCCGGAGCGGCTCGAAGACGTCATCGCGATGGTCTCGCTCTACCGGCCCGGGCCGATGGAGCTCATCCCCGACTTCATCAACCGCAAGCACGGCCGGGCCAAGGTCACCTACGAGCACTCCGCGATGGAGAAGTTCACGCGGGAGACGTACGGGATCATGGTCTACCAAGAGCAGATCATGCAGATCGCCTCCGAGATGGCGGGCTTCACCATGGGCGAGGCCGACACCCTCCGCCGGGCCATGGGAAAGAAGGACCGCGAGCTGATGGCCAAGCAGCGCGAGAAGTTCGTGGCGGGCTGCGCGGAGAAGGGCACCGCCGCCGCGAAGGCCGAGCGCGTCTGGGAGCTCATGGAGAAGTTCGCCGGCTACGGCTTCAACAAGTGCCTCAGCGCCGACACGTGGATCGAGATGGCGGACGGCTCGCGCAAGCCGATCACGGCCATCCGCGACGGCGACGTGGTCCTGACCAAGGATGGTCCCCACAAAGCCTGCCGCGTCCGGCCGAGCGGCATGCGCCCGGTGGGCCGGCTCACGCTCGACAACGGCCTGAGCGTGCGCTGCACGCCGGACCATCCCATCTTCACCGAGCGAGGGTGGATCAACGCCGAGCAGCTGAAGCCCGGCGACAGGGTGGCCGTGCTCGACACCACCACGGCGGCGTTCCAGCGCGTGGAGGCGCGGCGCCGCGGCCAGGCGCCGGAGATGACGGCGACGCCGCTGGCGTGGGCGACTCCGGTCGCGTTCGATCTCGAGGGGACGGAGCCGACCTACGACTTCGAGGTGCCCGGCGCCCACAGCTTCATCGCCAACGGCGTCGCCGTCCACAACTCCCACGCGGCGGCGTACGCGCTGGTCGCCTACCAGACGGCCTACTTCAAGGCCAACTATCCGGTGGAGTTCATGGCCGCGCTGCTCACGTCGGAAATGGGCGACACCGACAAGATCGTGAAGTACATCGAGGAGTGCCGGGCGATGGGGCTCACCGTCTCGCCGCCCGACGTCAACGTCTCCGCCGTGCAGTTCAGCGTCGCCGGCGACACGATCCGCTTCGGGCTGGCCGCCATCAAGAACGTCGGCGAGGCGGCGATGGAGTCCATCCTGAAGACACGGGCGGACGAGGGACCGTTCAAGACCCTCGACGATTTCTGCGTTCGCGTCGACCTGCGCCTCGTCAACCGGCGGGTCATCGAGAGCCTGATCAAGGCGGGCGCCTTCGACTCGCTCGGGTTGCCGCGGGCGCACCTGCTCGCGCAGACGGATGCGGCTCTCGAGGCCGGCCAGCGCGTGCAGCGCGACCGCGCCGAGGGCCAGGCGTCGTTCTTCGACGATCTGCTCCCCAAGGTGCCCGTGCAGGCGCGCGCCGAGCCGATGGCGCCGGTGCTGGACGAGTGGCCCGACGACCAGCGGCTCGCCTACGAGAAGGAAGTCCTCGGCTTCTACGTGTCCGGCCATCCGCTCGCGCAGTACGCCGGGCTGGTGGAGTCGCTCGGCGTGACGACGGCGGCCGACCTCGCCGCCAAGGGCCACGGCGCCAAGGTGACGCTCGTCGGTCACGTGGCGGCGCTGAAGGAGACGGCGACGAAGAGCGGCAACCGGATGGCCTTCCTCACCCTCGAGGACATGACGGGCGCGGTCGAGGTGACGGTGTTCCCCGAGGCCTTCAAGGCGGCCGCGCCATTCCTGCGCGGGCGCGAGCCCCTCGTCGTGCGCGGCCGCGTCGACGACGGCGACAAGGGCCGCGTGGTGCTGGCGGAGGACGCGCGGCTGCTCGAGCAGTCGCTCGGCGCCGCCACCGCCCGGCCCAAGAACGGCGGCGAGGCGAGCGCCTGCCGCATCCGCGTGCGCGTCGATCGCGATCCGGCGGCGCAGCTGTCGGCGCTCCGGAAGCTCTGCGACGAGCACCCGGGCGGGGTCCCGGTGTTCGTGCACGTCATGATGCCCGGCCTCGAGGTGGTGGTGCGCTCGCGCGGGGTCTCCGTGGACGCCACCGCGGCGCTGAGCGAGAAGGTCGAGGCGTTGCTCGGCCCGGCGGCGCTCAGCATCGACTATGCCTGACGGGCTGGAGTTCGAGCAGCCGCTCCTCGAGCTCGAGCTGCGGATCGCGGCGCTGGCGGCGCTGGACGACCCCGCCCGCGCCGACGAGATCGCCAAGCTCGAGGACCGCCTCAATCGGCTGCGGCAGCGCACGTACGCCGGGCTCAGCGCCTGGCAGCGCACGCAGCTCGCCCGCCATCCGAAGCGGCCCCACACGCGCGACTGGTGCAAGCTGCTGCTCGACGACTTCGTCGAGCTCCACGGCGACCGCGTCTACGGCGACGACGCGGCCATCGTGGGCGGGCTGGCGCGCTTCGAGAGCCAGTCGCTGGTCGTCATCGGCCATCAGAAAGGTCGCGACACGCGCGAGAAGATCGCGCGCAACTTCGGCATGCCGCACCCCGAGGGCTATCGCAAGGCGCTCCGCCTGATGGACCTCGCGGCGAAGTTCGGCAAGCCCGTGCTCACCTTCATCGACACGCCGGGCGCCTATCCCGGCCTCGGCGCCGAGGAGCGCGGGCAGGCGGAGGCGATCGCGCGCAACCTCAAGCGCATGGCCTCGCTGCCGGTGCCGATCGTCGTGGTCGTGACCGGCGAGGGCGGCAGCGGCGGCGCGCTCGCCATCGGCATGGGCAATCGCGTGCTGATGCTGGAGTACGCGGTGTACTCGGTGATCTCGCCGGAGGGTTGCGCCGCCATCCTCTGGGGCGACGCCGGCAAGGCGCCGGAGGCCGCGGAGGCCATGCGCACGACGGCGCCCGAGCTGTTGGAGCTCGGCATCATCGACGGCATCGTGCCCGAGCCCGTGGGCGGCGCGCATCGTGACTGGGGAGGCGCCGCCACCGGCCTGCGGGCCGCCATCCGCGAGCAGCTGTGGGCGCTGCGCCCCAAGTCGAGCGAGGCGCTGGTCAGCGAGCGCTACGAGAAGTTCCGGCGCATGGGCCGTTTCGAGGAAGCGAGCGCGCCTCGATAACCCGTCAGCCTCCTCAGCGGCGCAGGAGCCCGAGCGCGGCGTCCTCGTCGGTGACGAGCACGTTCATGAAGCGGCCGGCCAGCGCGCCGCGCAACGCGTCGACCTTCGCCTTGCCGCCGGCCACGGCGATGACCGTGCGATCGCCGCGTCGCGACAGCGCCTGCAGCCGGTCGCCCTGGACGGACAGGAGCCGGCGGGAGAGCGCCGCCAGCTCGGGGCGGTCCACGACGCGCCCGTCGCCGTCGAACGGCTGATAGTTGATCTCGCCCACCACGCCCAGCTGCCGTAGCCGCTTCACGCTGACGCCGTAGGACTCCGCCAGCGAGCAGAAGCCCGGCGTCTGCTCGGCGATGACGCCGACGCCCACCATGGCGACGTCGACGTCCTGGGCGGCCTCGTAGATCGAGCGGATCTGCGGATCGCGCAGGAGCCGCCGCCGCTCGCGCTCGATCTGCCCGAGGGAGAGCAGGTGCTGGACGGGCAGGGCATACGCGCGCACGTGCGGCCGGTACTTCGCCGCCATCATGCCCACCAGCGTGTTGGAGAAGATGTCGACCAGCTTGAGCGTGCTCTCGCCCGACAGCGGATAGAGCGTGAGGTCGCGCAGGCGCCGCTCACGCAGCGAGCGGATCGTGTGATACAGGGTGAGCCCGCACGACAGCCCGATCTTCATGCCGTTCTCGGCGACCTTCTCGAAGTAGGCGGCGGCGGCGCCCCCGAGCTCCGCGCGCAGGTCGCCGCGGCCGCCGGAGGCGACCACCACTGCCTCGCGCAGCCCGAACGTCTGCACGAGCGCCGTCTCGAGGTCTTCCGTGCGCGGCAGATCGAGCTCCACGCGCACGAGCCCTTCGTCCATCGCGCGCTTGAGCAGGCGCGACACGGTGGCCGCGGAAACGCCGAGGGCAGTGGCGATGTCCTTCTGGCTGCGGCCCTGGCGATAGTAGAGCTCCAGGCACTGCACCATTTGCCGGACTTCCCGCGAGGGCTGAGAAATTAATTTCATCGCGTTCAAGTTCTTGCTTGACGGCCCAAGTCTACCCCGATATCCTCCGTACGTCAGGGAAATCCGCCACCCCCGCAATGGAGGCCACCATGGGCGCACGCCGCTACGGACCGTCCGACGGCCGACCCGTTCCCTTCGAGGCCTATCACCAATCGCGCAACGAGCTGGAAGGCCTGCCACAGACGGTGGCGGAGAAGATCCCCGTCACGAACGTGCCCAACATCTTCTCGTACAGGTCGTACGTCTTCGCGCGCAACCCCGCCCTCGTGCGCCGCTTCATCAAGGCCACCAAGGCCGACGTGGGCGGCGTCGGCGGCCACGTGGTGGCGGCCGACGAGGTGAAGTCCGTCATCGCCAAGTATGTCCTCGACAACAACGGCTACCGCGGCGAGCCCATCTTCACCTCGCTGATGGTGACCCACACCGGCGACGATTGCGCGGTCACCGGCATCATGGCCGAGTCCGTCGACATGTCGGTGGTGGACGAGCTCATGTGGGACGCGCTGCAGGAGGGCGCCAGCAAGGCGACCGAGCTCGGGCTCTACGGCCCCGGCCAGGATCTGGTGGCCGACGCCTTCACCGGCAATCTCCGCGGCGCCGGTCCCGCCACCGTGGCCCTGCCGTTCCCGGTCCGCAAGGACAACCCCTCGCAGACCGTGCTGCTGTCGTTCGCCGACAAGACGGAGCCCATGGCCTTCAACCACTTCGCCACCGGCGCCTACATGCTGCCGCGCTTCAACAGCGGCCTCATCATCGCCGCCTCGAAGATGAAGCGCGGCTATCTCTTCGAGATCGTCGACCTCGATACGAAGGCGCAGGCCATCGAGGCCGGCGTGCATCCGCGCGACGGCAAGGCCCTCGACGGCAAGATGGAGGAGCTCGCGAAGGGACTTCAGGAAAAGGTCATCACGCTGCGAGCGCCGGAGGACCTCTACGACATCGAAGGCCTCACGCGCTCCTCGCGGTTCGTGATCGCGCGCATCTGGACGCGCGACGACGCGGGCGAGAAGGACCAGCTCGGCTACATCTGCTCGGCCGAGCGGCTGCACAACATCAAGACGAAGAAGGGGTTCACCTACGGCGGCAAGGACGATCCGGTGCTGCTCGCCTTCGCCCAGGGCGACTGGCCGGCGCCGGGCGAGATCACCTCGCCGTGGGCGACGGCGCCGATGGTCGCCGGGGACTGCCGGGGCAGTCACAACCTGCACATCCTGCCCATGCCGATCAACTCGCAGACCTCGTACTGGTCGGGGCCGATCCTCTCCGCCATCACGCTGTCGTGCAACATCCACACGGGCCGGATCGGCGCCATCTCCGATCAGTTCGCGCTCGGCACCCCGTGGGACGAGGTGCGCCGCACCGCCTCGCAGCTGGCCATCCAGTTCCGCCACGCGCACGGCGTGAAGCAGCCGGCGACGCTGCACGAGGACGAGCTCGAGTACCAGGAAGGCTGGAAGGAACGCCGCGCCCGCCTCGAGCGCCAGTTCGAGGTCAAACCCCCGCTGACCTTCACGAACGGCACCAACGGCCACGGTCAGGCCCATGCCGCGACGGAGCCCACCGCCTCCGCCAGCACCCTCAGCGGCGGCCGCCCGGAGGAGATCGACTAGGCACGCCAACCGACGATCGGGGACTGCCGAGCGCCGGCTTCGCCGGCCAAATCCGATCCAGAAACTCCTCGCGCGTGACCGGTGGGGGTGTCGGGGGGAGCGGCGTCGCTCCTCCCGACGTTGACTTAAAGAAACGCGGGTGCTACGGTCAACACAACGTAAATCCCTGATTTCTCGGACCAGCATGGCTAAGCTACACGTCATCACCTACGGCTGTCAGATGAACGAGTACGACTCGGAGCGGGTGGCCGGTCTGCTCCGCGAGCACCGCTACGAGCTCACCGAGAACGCCGCCGACGCCGATCTGATCCTCGTGAACACCTGCGCGATCCGCGAGAAGGCCGAGGACAAGGTCTTCTCGAAGCTGGGCGAGCTGCGCGCGCTCAAGGTGCAGCGACCCGGACTGGTGCTCGGGGTCATGGGCTGCATGGCGCAGCTTCAGCAGGGTGCGGTGCAGAAGCGTGCGCCCTACGTCGATCTCGTGTTCGGCTCGCCGGCGGTGGCGCGGGTCGCCGAGCTCGTGGAGCGCGTGCAGCGCGAGCGGCGGCCGCTCATGGAGACGGCCGAGGCGCCGCTGGTCAAGATCACCGCGCGGCCGCCGTCGGCGAGCCGTCTCAAGGCGTACGTGACGGTGATGGAGGGCTGCGAGAAGCACTGCACGTTCTGCGTGGTCCCGCGCACGCGCGGCCGTGAGCGCAGCCACCCGCCGGAAGCCATCGTGGCCGAGGTGCGTGGCCTCGTCGCCGACGGCTGCCGCGAGGTCACGCTGCTCGGACAGACCGTGAACGCCTACGGACGCGATCTCACGCCGCCGACGGACCTCGCGGAGCTCTTCCGCCGCGTGAACGACGTCGAGGATCTCGCGCGCATCAGGTTCACGACGTCGAATCCCTACAACCTGACTCCGAAGCTCATCGCCGCCATGCGCGACGTGCCGAAGGTCTGCGAGTGGTTCCACCTGCCGCTCCAGTCCGGCTCCGACCGGGTGCTGGCGCGCATGAACCGCGGGTACACGCGCGCGGAATACCTGGATCTCGTCGCCGCCCTCCGCGACGCCGTGCCCGAGCTCGCGCTGTCGACCGATCTCATCGTCGGCTTCCCGGGAGAGACGGAGGCCGACTTCGAGGCGACGCTCGAGATGGTCGAGCGCGTGCAGTACGACAACGTCTTCGCCTTCCGCTACTCGCGCCGTCCGGGCACGCCGGCGGCGGCGATGGACGATCAGATCGCCGACGACGTGAAGGCCGGCCGCAACGCCCGGCTGCTGGCGGTGGCCGACCGCATCACCGCCGCGCGCAGCGCGCGTCTGGCCGGGCAGGAGGTCGAGGTGCTGGTGGACGGCGTCTCGAAGCGCAATCCGGGCGAGCTCGCCGGCCGCACGCGCTGTAACCGCGTCGTCAACTTCGACGGCGGAGGAACGGCGGTCGGCGACGTCGTCACCGCCCGTGTCACCGACGTCATGCCGCACAGTCTGCGCGCCACCCTGACGACAGTGCCCGAGGAGGCCGTATGCTCGTCGAGATGAAGGTGCGTGGGCTGGCCCTCGATCCCGTCTCGAACATGCCCATCATCATCTTGAGAGACGAAGAGGACAAGCGATCGCTCCCGATCTGGGTCGGTATCTTCGAGGCCAACGCCATCGCGCTCGAGCTGGAGAAGATCGCGACCCCGCGTCCGATGACGCACGACCTCATCAAGAACGTTCTGGAGACGCTCGAGGCTCAGGTGGTCAAGATCGTGGTGACCGATCTGAAGGAGAACACGTTCTTCGCGGTGCTCCATCTCAAGCTCGGCGATGCGGAGTACACGGTCGACTCGCGACCGTCCGACGCCATCGCCCTCGCCCTCCGCGTGGCCGCGCCCATCTACGTCGAGGAAGAGGTCTTCCCGAAGGCCGGCAAGATGGAGGTCGCCAAGGAGGCCGAGCCGGTCAAGCCCGACGATCCGGAGCAGCTGCGGGAGTGGCTGCAGAACATCAAGCCGGAGGATTTCGAGAAGTACAACAAGGCCTGACGAGCCGCCCGTGCGCATCGCGCTCTTCACCAACAACTATCTGCCGTTCTGCGGGGGCGTCACCATCTCCGTCGAGACGCTCCGCCGCGGTCTCGAGGGGCGCGGCCACGAGGTCTGGGTCATGGCCCCGCGCTTCCGTGGCGCCCGCGACGCCCCCGGCGTGCTCCGCTATCCGTCGATCCCGGCCACGACCTATCCCGAGTTCCCGCTGGCCATTCCGTACGCGCCGACGCTGACGGCGCGGGTGCGCGCGCTCGACGTGGACGTCTTCCACGCCCACCATCCGTTCCTGCTCGGGCCCGCGGCCGGTCGGCTGGCCCGCCGCGCCGGGCGGCCGCTCGTGTTCACGTATCACACGCGCTACGAAAAGTACGCGCACTACGTGCCGCTCACGCGCACGCTCGTGGAGGCGGCGGCCGTGCGACTGAGCACGCGCTTCGCGGCGCGCGTGGACGCCGTGATCGCCCCCTCAGTCGTGGTCCGCGACGAGCTCGTGCGGCGCGGCGTCCGCGCACCGGTGGCCGTGGTGCCGACCGGCGTCGACCTCGCCCGCTTCCGCCCGGGCGACCGCGGCGCCGCCCGCCGCGCGCTCGGGCTGCCGGACGGTGATCCGGTGCTCCTCTACGTCGGCCGCCTGGATCGGGAGAAATCCGTGGACCGCGTGCTGCTCGCCTTCGAGCGGGTCGCCTCGACGGTGCCGCGCGCGCGCCTGGTCGTGGTCGGTCACGGCAAGGAGGCGGAGCGGCTCCGCCGGCGGGCGCGGACGCTGGCCGCAGCCGGGGGCGTGCAGTTTCTCGGCATGCGCGCGCACGACACGCTGCCGATCTGCTACCAGGCGGCCGACCTTTTCCTCTTCGCCTCGGAGACCGAGACGCAGGGGCTGGTGCTGGCCGAGGCGGCGGCCTGCGGCCTGCCGGCGGTGGCGGTCGACGCGTCGGGCTGTGACGAGGTGGTCCGCGACGGACAGACCGGATTGCTGACGAAGAGCGATCCCACCGCGCTCGCGGAGGCGGCCATCGGCCTCCTGCTCGACGGCGACCGCCGCGCGGCCATGGCCGTGCGCGCGCGCGACGTGGCCGAGCGGGAGTTCGACGTCCGTCTTCAGATCGATCGCACGCTCGATGTCTACGCGGGGGCGGTGGCGCGGGCGCGACGCCGATGAGCGACGGGCGCGCGATCCGGGTGCAGTGCCGCCGCGAGTTCGCGCTGCCGGAAGGGCAGGGACTCCTGGCCCAGGATCCGCGCGCACGCACGCTCCGCAAGGTGCTCGTCAGCTATCCGGAGGTCCGCCACATCCGTCCCGATCGCATCAGCCTCGACGCGACCGCCGACGCCCGGACGATCGAGACCGTGGTGAGGTTTCTCGAGCGGCAGCAGTGGCTGGTGACCGCGGTGGCGGTGGAGTAAGTGCCCCGCCGCACCGCCGAGGCGCACGAGCGCATCGAGGACGAGATCGTCCGCGAGAAGGCGTCCGCGCTCGGCCGCGCCGGCGAGCGGCTGGAAGCCGCGCTCACCGCCGTGAGGGCGATCGCGGGCGCCTGGCGGGCGACCGAGGAGGCACGCGAGCGCGAGCGGCTCGGCCACGAGTACGACCTCGCCTGGCGCGCCGCCGACGCCGCACGCCTGGCCCTGCTGATCCAGCGCGAGGCGGTCGGGCTGCGTGATCAGCGGGCGGTGGACCAGCAGTTCCCGAGGCCGCCGCGCCGGCCGTGATGTTCGACCCGCGTGCGGAGACCCTCGATCGCTTCGCGCGGGAAACGCTGCAGCTCGAGCGCCTGCGCGCGACGGTGACGTGGGCGGTGGAGCGCGTGGCCTTTCACCGCGAGCGTCTCGGCGGCGCGCGGCTCAAGTCGCTGGACGACCTGGCGAGCCTGCCGTTGATGGGCAAGGGCGACCTGCGCGAGCACTATCCATTCGGTCTCTTCGCGGTGCCCCGCACCGAGCTCACGCGCATTCACGCCTCGTCCGGCACCAAGGGCAAGCCGACGGTGGTGGGCTACACGGCGGGCGACCTCGATCTCTGGCGGGACGTGATGGCGCGCGCGATGACGGCGGCCGGCTGCCGGCGCGGCGACACGCTGCACGTCGCGTTCGGCTACGGGCTGTTCACCGGCGGCCTCGGCTTCCACGACGGCGCCGAGCGTCTCGGCATGACGGTCGTGCCCGTGTCGTCAGGAAACACGGCACGCCAGATCCTCCTGCTCCAGGATCTCCAGCCGGCCGGGATCTGCGCCACGCCGTCGTTCGCGCTGCACATGGCCGAGACGCTCGAGGCGCAGGGCGGCGACGCGCGCGCGCTCGGCCTCCGCTACGGGATGTATGGCGCCGAGCCGTGGACGGAAGGCATGCGGGCCGCGCTCGAGCGCGCTTTCGGCTGCCCCGCCTACGACGTCTATGGCCTGTCCGAGATCATCGGTCCGGGCGTGGCCGGCGAGTGCGAGGTCCGCGATGGGCTCCACGTCGCCGACGATCACTTCCTGCCGGAAGTGATCGATCCCCAGACCGGCGCGGTGCTACCCGTCGGACGCGAGGGGGAGCTCGTGCTCACGGCGCTCACCAAGCGGGCCGTCCCGATGATCCGTTACCGCACGGGCGACATCACGGCCCTCGATGACCGCCCGTGCCGCTGCGGCCGCACCACCGCGCGCATCGCGCGACTGAAGGGACGCTCCGACGACATGCTGATCATCAAGGGCGTGAACCTCTATCCCTCGGCGGTGGAGGCGACGCTGCTCGGGATCGAAGAGCTCGTTCCGCACTACCAGCTCATCGTCGACCGGTCGAGCACGCTCGCCCGCCTCGAGGTGCAGGTGGAGCCGGCGCCGGCGGTGGTGGCGCGCTGCGGTGCATTCGATGCCGCCCATCCGGTGCTCGTCGACCTTCAGCGGCGGGTGGCCGACCGGCTGTCGAACGCGATCGGGCTCACGGTGGCGCTCACGCTCGTGGCCCCGCGCACGGTGCCCCGCTCCGAGGGCAAGGCGGTGCGGGTGGTCGAGAAAGGCTGAGGTCCCGCGGTATGCTGGAGGCGAGGAGGCGCCTGCCATGAGCGAGCAGCGGGAGATGATGGCCAAGATCGAGCGCGGCATCCGTCTGGAATCCGCCGACGAGATGACCCCGGAATACCGGGACAACCTCGTCCACCTCATGACGATGCAGGCCGACTCCGAGCTCGCCGGCGGCTATGGCTACGTGCCGTGGATCGCCAAGGCGCCGACCGTCGAGGAAAAGCACGTGGTCGCCCAGATCGTGAAGGACGAGCTCCGCCACGCGGCGGTGATGTACGGATTGCTGGCCGACCTCGGCTTCGACGTCGACAGCCACGTGCGGCGCCACGACGACACCTTCACCATGCGCATCGAGGCCACCGCCGACATCGGCACCCAGCGGATCACCGCCGACAAGCGCGTCAACATCTTCTATTACCCGATCGACACCTGGCAGGACTTCATCTTCTTCAACTTCTGCATGGACCGCGGCGCGGGACACCAGCTCGAGGACGTCCGGCACTGCTCCTATGGCCCGTGGGTCCGGGCCATCGAGGGCATCTTCAAGGAGGAGAAGTTCCACATCCGCCACGGTGAGTACTGGGTGAAGAAGCTGGCCGAGGATCCCGCCACGAAGGACGAGGCGCAGGCGACGCTCAACAAGTGGTACATCCGCACGATGAACATCTTCGGCCGTCCCGGATCGCCGAAGAATCAGCTCTATCGAACGTTGAAGCTCAAGCTCCGTGACAACGACGAGGTGCGCGCGGCGTTCGCCACCGAAGTCGCCGGCCTCTGCGAGAAGTTCGGCCTCCAGGTGCCCAGCTGGAAGCCGGTCTGGGAGAACCTGCCGGAAGAAGCCCAGATCCCAGGCTGACGGCGAGCCGTCGTCCGTCCAGGCCGGCGGCTCGAGTTGACATAATGCCGCTTATCGGCACTACAGGGCGGCTACGAGTGGCGCGGGGCCGGGCTCGCGTGGGCTTCGACGCGCGGCGCGACGGGCATCGGCTCGGGCTCGGTGGGCGGCGCGGGCCGGCGACGGCGATCGGGATGGAACGGCAGCACGACGCCCCGACGTGGACGGCCCTTGCCGACCTCCACCGCGAGGCTCACCGCCTGAAGCAGCTGGTCGAACTGGAACGGCTTGCGGATGTAGTCCATCGCGCCCGCCTTCAGCAGCGCGCGCGCCATCTCCTCGTCGTCGCTGCCGCTCAACATCACAACCGGGATCGAGTCGTCGAGCTCGTGAAGGCGCGCGAGCACCTCGGCGCCGGTCGTGTCGGGCAGCTTGATATCGAGGATGACCGCGTCGGGGCGGCTGAGCGAGGCCAGCATCACCGCGTCGCCACCGTTGGACGCGCCGTCGACGGCGTAACCCTGCGCCAGGAAGATGTCCCGCAGCATCTCGGCGACGGCGGGCTCGTCGTCGACGATCAGGATCGCGCCGCGTGACGACTTTTCGTTGAGCACGGCCGCTATCTGAGCAAGCGCTGTGCCGCAGCTTGAAGCCACCTTAACTACTTGATTTTACGCTGCGGGATCCCCTTCGCGTGGCGGGTTTCAGACCAGGCGCGGCCACTGTCGCCGGTCAGACTTCGACCGCCCTCACACCCGGCGGGATCGGGCCGGCGTCATCGCCCCGGGGACGATGTCGTGGGGGCTGTCTCTTGAGCAGGCGCGGGCGCGGGAGCGCCGAGGCTCACGAGCCGGCCGCGGACTTCGTCGGCACGGCGCGCTGCCGGAAAGTCCTTCAGCAAACGCTGGTAGGTGGCGACGGCATCGGCCGGCTTGCCCGCGAGCTCTTGGGCGCGCGCCAGGTCGAGCAGCGTCTGCTCGTAGAGAAAATCCTTCGGGCCGAGGTCTCCGGCGACGAGCTGATAGGCCTCGACCGCCTTCGGGAAGTTGCGCTCGGCCTCCCAGGTGTAGCCGATGGAAACGCGGGCGAGCGTCCGCACGGTGGGGCTGGCGCCGCGCGCGAGGGCCAGCTCGTAAGCGCTGCGCGCCGCCCCATACTGCTGCGCGGCGTAGCGAAGGTTGCCGAGCTCGTAGGCCGCTTCCGGTGCCGAAGGTCCGGAGGGATGCTGCGCAATCAGCTCCTCGAGGTCGCGCGCGACGCGGGCGCGCGTGTCGCTCGCCGCCTGTGGCGTCTGCGCGGCGTAGGCCCGCGTCATGACCTCGGCGTAGGCGGCGCCGACGCGCCGTTGCTGCGTGTCATACCAGTACCAGCCGCCGACCGCGATGGCGGCCACCAGCACGACTCCGAGCCCGACGGCCACCAGCGTGCGGGGCGCTGGCCAGTCGATCTTCACGACGTCGGTTCCGGCTTCGCGGTGCGCTCGACCCAGATCTCGCTCTTCACCGTCGCGCCCTCGCTCGCGCTCAGCGCCGCGCTCTTCACGCTCCCCGTCAGCGCACCGGTCGGACCAATCTCGACCTTGGTATCGGCCGAGAGATTGCCGCGGACGACGCCGTCGATTACGATCGTGCCTGCGCTGATGTTGGCATCTACGTACCCGCCCTCGCCGACGGTGATGGTGCCCTCGACGACGATGTCGCCCTCGAAGCGGCCGAGGATCACGATCGGCCCCGCCCCGCGAAGCTCGCCCTTCAACGTGACGCCTTCTCCGATGACGGTGGTCTCGTCATGAACGCTTCTCGAACCGCCGAGGGAGAGGCGATGCTCAGCAAGCTCGAACAGGCGTCGCAGCGTCATCGCAGGCGTAGTCCCTTCCGGTATTGGCGGCCGCAGTGGCGGCAGCGCTTCCATCCGACGTACACTCGTGACGCCAGGTGGCCGCAGTGAGGACAGCGCTGGTAGAAGCGCCATCCCCACGCCAGCGCCACGCCAATGACCACCGCGGCTCCGAGGACCAGCGGCGGGATCGGCCAGCCGTCCACGGCTGCCACTCTAGCCCTGAACTGCGTTCCTGGGAAGATTCTGGAACGAGAATACCTAGCGCCGGTGATGGCGCGAAGGCGCCGCGTGCAGTGACGCGGACTTCGTCGCGCCGGCTCGGCGCCAGCCGGAGGCACGTGCCTTGCAGTTTTTTCTCCAGACCATGCAGGAGGAGGGGTATGGAGGCGATCCCGCAGCCGCAGAGGTTGTCCCTCGAGGTGCAGCTGATGTCCGAGCCATGTCTGTGGCGCTGGGAGATCCGTGATCCCGAGCGCGACGTGGTCGTCGAGAGCAGCTGGGCGCGTGAGTGGATGGCCTACGAGTCGCCCGAAGAGGCCGAGCGCGCCGGCCGGCAGCGCCTGAGGTCCCTCGCCCACCGCTGACCCGCGCCCCGGGGCCCCGCGCCGACGGGGCCCCGGACACGCGAGCCCATTACGAGCCGAGCGGCAACTCAGCCGCTGATCGCCACGAAGAGGGCGCCGTCTCGCTCCGTGATCGGGTAGCACGCCACCTTGACGGCGGGATTATTGATGTTCGCCCCCGTGCTGACGTCCCAGCGCCAGGCGTGCCACGGGCACACGACCACCTGTCCGTCCAGATCACCCTCGCCGAGCGGCCCGCCGCGATGACTGCATTCGTTGTCGATCGCGTAGAAGGTCCCGTTGACGTTGAACACGGCCAGCGTCCGCCCGGCCGCCTCGAACACGCGCCCGGTGCCGACCGGAACGTCGGCCGCTCGCCCCAGGCGTACGCCCTCTGCGCCGCTCATTCCGCCACCTCCCCGACTGTCCTAGCGGGCCCGGCACAGGGTGTCAAGGTCAGCCGACGGCCCGGTTCTTGATGCACGGAGTCGAGGGCCACGCCGCACGACAAGGAGCTTGCGATGCCACAAGGTTCGACCACGTTCCATGAGTCGGAGGAGCGGCTGTCCGCCCGCACGCGAGACATGCACCGGGCGATCGTCAGCCTGATGGAAGAGCTGGAGGCGATCGACTGGTATCAGCAGCGCATGGACGCCACCGACGACAGCGAGCTGCGGGAGATCCTGCGCCACAACCGTGACGAGGAGAAGGAGCACGCGGCGATGGTGCTCGAGTGGATCCGCCGTCGGGACGACCGCTTCTCGGGCAGCCTCAAGACCTATCTCTTCACCGAGGGCTCGATCACCGAGCTCGAGGACGTGGTCGAGAAGTCCGACGGCGCCGGTGTCCGCCTGGGGATGCGCGCGTCGATCGGCTCTCTGCGAGGAGGCGCGTGATGACCGACTATCTGCGCCGCCACACCGCCCCCGTGTCCGATCGCGTCTGGAAGGCGCTCGACGATGCGGTCGCCCAGGCCGCGCGCCACGTCCTCGCCGCGCGCCGCATCGCCACCTTCGACGGCCCGCGCGGCTGGGATCACGTCGCCGCGCGCACGGGATCCATGACCCCGTGCGGCGCCGCCGACGGACGTGCCGTCGTCTGCGTGCCCGAGGTCGTCCTGCTCTGCGAGATCCGCGTGGATTTCTCGCTGCCGTGGTCGTCGATCGAGGTCTTCGAGCGTGGCGCGCCCGTGCTCGACACCGCCCCGGCGGACGCCGCGGCGCGCGAGGCCGCGCTCGCCGAGGATCGCCTGGCCTTCTACGGCGATCCCGTCGGCGGCGGTTTCCTGACGGGCAAGGAGAGCCCGCGCGTCAAGGCCCAGGACTGGTCGCGCGGCGCCGAGATGCTGGCCGATCTGCTGCGCGCCGTCGAGACGCTCGACGAGCGCGGCGTGCCCGGCCCGTACGAGGCCGTGCTGCCGACGGCGCGCTACTACGCCTATCTCCAGGCGGTGGACGACAGCGGCTATCCGACGGCTCGCCAGCTGCGCGAGGTGTTCGCCCACGTCCACCGTTCGCCGGTGATCTCGGGCGCGGGCGCGGTGTTCTCGACGCGCGGCGGCGACTTCGTCCTCACCGTCGGCGGCGACCTGGCCGCGGGCTACCGGCTTCACGACCGTGACCTCGTCCATCTGTTCTGCGCCGAGACGATCGCCGCCCAGACGGTCGCCCCGGAGGCGGTCTGCGTGCTGGAGGCCATCGTCACGTAACTCCATACATGTAGGAATTACAGCATTGTAGCTGCAATAAGTTCTCGCACTACGCGAGGTCGCATGGTACCGTGGCGATGTTGCGCCCGCGTCAACTGTCGCTCATCGTCGCCCTGCTTCTCGCCGTCGCGACTGCCCTCGCCTTCGGCGTCGCCGTCCTCCACGCCGACCCGGCCGCCTCGAGTCGGCCCGCGCATCATCTGCTGCGTGGCTTCCGCAACCTCGACGGGGCGTATCGCTACACCGTGCTCGAGCGGGCCCAGCGCTTGGTCCGCCGGACGTTCGACGGCTGGCCGGCGCGCGGCGAGACGCCGCGGGTCGCTGCCAACAACGGCGCGGCGCTGCGCGCCAACGGCACGTCGCCGACCGTCACCTGGATCGGTCACGCGACGCTGCTCGTGCAGCTCGCCGGCGTCAACGTGCTGACCGACCCGATCTGGAGCGAGCGCGCCAGCCCCGTGTCGTTCGCCGGTCCGCGCCGGCTGGTGCCGCCCGGCATGCGGTTCGAGGACCTGCCGCCCATCCACGCGGTGGTGATCTCGCACGATCACTACGACCATCTCGATGTCGAGACGGTGGAGCGACTGGTGCGCGTCCACCAGCCTCGCTTCTTCGTCCCGCTCGGAATGAAGGAATGGCTGGCCGACCACGGCGCGCGCGACGTCGTCGAGCTCGACTGGTGGCAGGCGGCCGACTTCCGCGGCCTCACCCTCACCTGCACGCCCGCGCAGCATTCGTCGGGCCGCGGGCTCCGGGACCAGAATCTACGGCTCTGGTCCTCGTGGGTGGTCGCCGGTGGCGGCAAGAGGCTGTGGTTCGCGGGCGACACCGGGTACACGCCATCCCTGCGGGAGATCGGCAAGCGTCTGGGGCCGTTCGATCTCGCGGCCATTCCCATCGGCGGCTACAGCGCCTACGAAGGCCGGCACCCCAACCACGTGAATCCCGAGGAGGCGCTGCAGCTCTTCGAGGAGAACGCGCGGTTGATGATCCCCATCCACTTTGGCACCTTCGAGCTGAATCGGGAGCCCTTCGCCGAGCCACCCACCCGCCTGCTCAAGGCGGCGGTGGCGCGCGGCCTCGAACAGCGCATCGCGATCCTGTCCGCCGGCCAGTCGATTCACTGGTAGGCGGGCGTCGCGCAGCGCAGCCACGCCCGGAGCACCTCCGCCACGCTCCACGCTTGCGCCACGCAACCGCGCGGCGTGAAGGGGGGCTCGGCGTCGAAGATCTCGCTCACGCTGCCCACGCATGCCTCGCCCAGGTGATTGCCGAAGCCTTCGAGCCAGCGCCGCGCCCCGTCGCGATCGGCCGGATGCACGCGCAGCCACGCGTCCACGAAGGGGCCGATGAGCCACGCCCACACGGTGCCCTGGTGATAGGCGGCGTCGCGCGCGCGGAGATCGCCGAAGTAGCGCGGCTTGTAGTCGGGATGATCGCGCGCGAGCGAGCGTAGCCCGACCGGCGTCAGCAACCGGTCGCGCACCACCTCCACGACGCGCTCCCAGCGCGCGGCGTCGAGCACGGGATGCGGCAGCGAGACGGCGAAGATCTGGTTCGGCCGACAGGCGGCGTCGTCGCCGTGCTCGCCGTCGATGAGGTCGTAGAGGTAGTCGCCGTCCTTGTGCCAGAAGCGCGCGTTGAAGGCGCGCGCCACTTGTGTCGCGAGGTCGGCGTACGGCTGCGCGGCCGCCTCGCCGTCGGTCTCGCGCGTCCAGCGCTCGAGCAGACGGAGCGCGTTGTACCAGAGCGCGTTGATCTCCACCGGCTTGCCGCGCCGCGGAGTGACGATCCAATCCCCGACCTTCGCATCCATCCACGTCAGCGGAAGCGCCTCGAAGCCCTGGCGGAGCAGGCTGTCGGCCGGATCCACGCCGATCCCGAACCGCGTGCCGCGCACGTGGTGGCCGACGATCTCGCGGAGCACGGGCAGGAGGAGCCCGAGCGTGGTGACGTCGCCTGTCGCGTCCACGTAGCGGTCCAGCGCGTGGAAGAGCCATAGCGTGGCATCGGCCGTGTGATAGACGCCCTCGTTGCGTCCCTCGGGGAAGAGGTTCGGGATGAGCCCGTCGCGCACGGAGTGCGCGAACGTCCGCAAGATGTACCCCGCCTCCAGATGACGTCCGGTGGCGAGGGTCAGCCCTTCGAGGCTGATCATCGTGTCGCGACCCCAGTCGGTGAACCAGTGGTATCCAGCGATGACCGTCCGCACGTCGTCGCCGGCCGCGCGGGCCCGGGCGGCATCCTCGACGCGCCCGTTCGGCGTGATCACGAACTGGTCCGCGGCCAGCACGAGGTCGGCGGCGAGCCCGGTCCGCGCGGCCGGCGGCGCCGCCGCGAGCAGCCGCCGCCGCCGCTCGCGCTCGGCCGTGCGCGCCGCGTCGGGCGTGAGCGCCAGCATGACGGGCCAATCCTCGGTGGAGCCGATCAAGGTCGCATCGCGACCGCTCGCCAGCTCCGCATGGAAGTCGCCGGGGCTCCACAGCGAGCCCGTGTCTTCGTAGCCGCGGCTGGTCTCCACCGCGTACAGGACTTCCCCGATGTGCCGCCCGTCGACGGTGAACGCCGCATGGTCGCCGACGAAGAACAGCCGCAGCGAGGGCAGCGCCGCCGGTCCCCGCACCTCGTAACGGTCGCCGGTGACGCTGAGCGTGTAGGTCTCCTCGTGGCCGACGCTGACCGGCGCCTCGTGCAGCCGGAAGTGCAGCGCCGGCCGCAGGTCGAGACGGAGCGGCCCGACCCCGGAGACGAGCCGGTAGCGGAGATGCACGGTGTTCTGGCGATGCGGCATCAGCACCTGCTTCTCGACGACGGCGTTGCCGACCTGGTAGTGCCACACGGGCAGACCGCTCTCGAGCCGGTAGTCGCTCAGGCGCGCGGCGCGCGCGCCGGCTCCGCCGACGGTGTAGACGACGCCGTCCCAGCCGTGAAACGACTCCGCGACCTGGTTGAGCATCACCACCCGGCCGAGCGGCGCCGGCAGCGCGGCGATGAGGAGCCCGTGATAACGCCGCGTGGCGACGCCGGCGACGGTGCCGGAGGCGTACCCGCCGAGCGCGTTGGTGACCAGCCACTCGCGCGTCAGCAGCGGCTCGGCTTCCTGCGATCCGGCATCCGACGACGCGATGTGTCGGACGAGGGCGTCGGCGATCATCGCGTCCGTAGCCCCGGGCGCAGCACGAGCGCCGCCTGCGCCCGCGCCGCGTGAGCCGGCCGACGACTCAGCCGTCGCTGGCGAGCTTGCCGTTGTGCCCCCAGTTCGTCTTCTCGACGTCCTGGAAGACGATGTGGACCTGGTCGGCGGTGGTCTTGCCGATCTTCACCATCGCGTCGGTGATGGCCCTCGTGAGCTCGCGCTTCTGCTGATCGGTGCGCCCCGCGTACCACTGCACGGTGATGTTCGGCATGCGTCGCCCTCCTGGGATCGTGACTGCGGACAGCCTATCACGGCGCGGGAAGCCGCTCGATGTCGCGGCGACGGAAGCAGTCGACGAGGTGGTCGTTCACCATGCCGGTCGCCTGCATGAAGGCGTAGCAGATCGTCGGCCCGACGAAT
>JBIOXS010000184.1:0-18002 GCA_044869815.1 Candidatus Rokuibacteriota bacterium
CGCCGAGCCAGCCGGCCGCCGCGATCACGACGAGGGAGGCGATCAAGACTCGGATTCCGATGGCGCGCAGTTTCATGACGTCCTCCGGTAAGAGGTCTACTCCTCGTGCGGTTCCACGCAGCGGGCGAATCGTAGGAGGGAGGCGGGCGTAAGTCAATGCACGGCGGGACAGCGAGAGACGCTCGCGCCGCGCGGATGCCAGCTCGGCGCGAGCGGCTCGTCAGCGAAGCTGGTGCTGGCGCACGAATCCCTGGTTGATCGCCTTCGCGAACTTGTCGGCGAGCAGCGCGTGGCCGGCCGTGGTCGGATGGATCGGATCCCAGAAGAGATAGGCGTCCGGCGTCGCGCATATGACGCCGTCGACGAGACACGGCGTGGTCACGTTCGTGAACCCGTATTCTGCCGGATCGTTGACCGTCTGCGCCATCAGGCGGAAGATGTCCACGCGCACTGCACCCGGAGCGTACGTGGCAAGCCGGTCCTCCAGGTGCGCGTTGAACGTCGCGCTGAGCAACGTCAGAAGCTCGGGGGCGCCCGAGGCACGGCCTTCGGGCGTCAGACCGAGATCGGGAAGGTTCGGCACGACGACGTGCCGGGCGCCCGCGACCTGCAACGCGCCGACGGCGTTGATCAAGTTAGCGATGATCGCTGCGAAGTCGAGCGTCCCGCCGGTCGTGAGCGCTGCGCGGAAGTCGTTGGCGCCGGCCCAGACGACGTAGGCGGCGTCCGGATCCAGCACGCCGGCCTGCGTGACGACGGCGACCTGGTCGGCGAGGCCGGGGAAGTCCAGGCCGAAGAGCCCATCGAAGAGATTGCCCTGGTCGGTCTTCGCGCCACCGTACGCGAAATTCTCGAACGGGACGTCCAGTGCCGCCGCGAGATATTCGACCCATACCGACTCGTTCGAGAATCGTCCCTCATCGTACGGGCCGGGCGGGATCGCACCGCTCGTCGCGGCGAAGAGGTTGCCGGTATCCGAGAGGCTGTCGCCGAGCACCACCAGCTTCGTGAACTGTCCGGCCGCCGCCGGCACCGACGCGAGCACCAGGACGAGCGAGCAGATCACCACGGCACGGAGCGGGTACGAGCGGTTCATCGGTTGTCCCTCCACGAATCGAGCGTTCGCTGCGCGCGGGACGCCGTCCGCCTGCCGGACAGCCATCCGCTATGCAGGCGAACGTAGGGCGAGCGGCGTCACGTCTCCGTCATCGGCGCGACACGCGGAGCGAAATTGCCGGAGGTGCCACCGAGCGCGCGGCATTGACAGGCGTCGTCTCGGTTCCGGACAATAGGCCACGTTTCTCGCGAGCGAAAGCCGCCGCTCGAGGAGGTCGGTCATGGGTGCCCACGCACGCAAGGAGTTTCCGGTGTTCGATTGCGACAGCCACGTGGTCGAGCCGCCTGCGGTGTGGGACGAGTACGTGCCGGCGAAGAGCCGGAGCTGGATCAAGACCCAGTTCTGCTTTCACACCGACACGGACCTTCTGCACATCAACGGCCGCGTGGTCCCGGCGGCGCGCGAGCGCTCGAACGCGGCGGAGGTCGGGTGGGCGCGCTGGGACAAGAAGGAGGTCGGCAAGCTCACACCCGGCACGCCGGCCTGGCAGGAGAAGTTCGGACGGCTGCTCGGCTGTCGCGATCCGCACGCGCGGCTCAGCGACATGGACGCGCTCGGGACCGACCAGGTGATGCTGTTCCCGACGTGGTTCGTGCGCCTGGCGCTCGTCCGCAACGCGGAGGCGGCGGCCGTGCTGGCCCAGGCCTACAACAACTGGGTTCTCGACTACTGCAACGCCGATCGCCGGCGGCTCTTTCCGTGCGCCGTGTTGCCGCTGCAGAGCGTGGAGGCGTCGATCGCCGAGCTGAAGCGCGTGGCCGCGCTCGGATTCAAGGCGGCGGCGGTGCGCCCGTGCTTCTGGAACGGCCGCTACCCGACGCTTTCCGAGTTCGATCCGCTCTGGCGCGAGTTCGAGACGACAGGGGTGGTGCTGGCCATGCACACGTTCCCGTCGCGCGAGGCGCTGACGCCCGAGTGGGGCCAGCGCATGGCGCAGGCCCGCGGCCACTCGGGGCAGGGGCTCCTGTTCACCGACGAGTCGGTCGTCTACTCGCCCGGCCAGTTCGTCTCGAACATCACCGCGGCCATGGACCCGGCCATCGACGCCTCCGAGACGCTCGGCTTCCTGATGGAGGCGATGACGTGGGTTACCGTGGTGGTGCAGACGGGCTGGCTCGAGAGATTTCCGAAGCTCAAGGCGGCCGTGCTCGAGTCGAACGCGTCGTGGCTGCCGCTGGTCCTGGCGCGGAGCTCGAACTTCTCCAACCTGTTCGCGTTCCAGCGCGACAACCGGCTCATCCGCGATCCGGTGGAGGTCTTCAACGAGCGCTGCTTCATCGGCTTCGAGTCCGACGAGACGCTCGTCTATCGGCTGTGGGACGTGTTCCAGGACGTCGGCATCTGGTCGTCGGACTATCCGCACCACGACGCCGAAGATGCCTGGGAGAGCTTGCACCACATGGCGAACCTGGACGTGCCCGTCGAGGCGCAGCGCAAGCTGCTCGGCGACAACGCGCGCCGCCTCTACGGCATCGAGCCGCTGATGATCGTGAAGGACCGGATGGAGAAGTACGAGCCGGTCATCCTGCCCTGGTAGCGGCCGAGGGTCTAGGCGGGGATCGGCGGCTTCCGCGCGCGCAGGTGCAGGAACAACGGGACGCGGGTCCACCGTTTGGACCGTTCCGACAGCGGCGGCGATGCAGGCATCGGATGCTCGCGGATGGCGTCGATGTAGAGGCCCGCGGCCTCGAGGGCGCGACTGTAGCTCTCGATCGGTCGGTGCGTGCTGTGGAACATCATGTCCAGGCCGTCGCGCGACATGGCGTCGCTGTACCTGAATTCTCCTAGATAGGTGCCACGGACGACGAAGGCGCTGTCCGCCGTCTCGTCCAGGAACTTGCCGGCCGAGTTCAGCGGATGCACGACGGCGATGCAGGCGCAGGCGCCGGGCATGAGCACCCGGCCGATCTGCGCCACCGCGCCTCGCATATCGTCGACGTCCTGGAGCGACATGAAGGCAACGGCGACGTCGCACGACGCGTCGGCGAAGGGTAGCTTGCCGGCGTCGACCAGGCGATAGTCACCGGCCGGGTCGGCGGCGCGCGCGGCGGAGATCATCGTCGTCGACGCGTCGAGGCCGACGACGGTATGGCCGCGCGCCGTCAGGTCGCGGGTGAGCCGGCCTTCGCCGCAGCCGATATCGAGCGTGAGACGCCCCGGCGGGGGGAGCAGCTCGAGAAACTGATCGCGATGAAAACGCCAGTAGCTGTCGTGCCCCGGCGCCCGCGCCCAGGCCACCCACTGCGCTGCCTCGCGCTCCCACGCATCGCTCAGGGACAATTGGCGACTCCCGGTACGCTGGCGTAGCACACGCCGACGGCGCCGTGCAACGGATAGTGGTATTCGCTTAATCGGTGACCGTGCTCGCGGTCGATTGGACGCCGGGCTCGGCGCGCGCTTCGCGCTGGTGCGGCAATCCGAGCGCCACCACGATCCCCACGGTGTTGCCGCCCGCGGCAATGAGGATGGCGATTCCGTAGCCCTGCGTCAGATCGAACAGGCGCCCGGCCGTGATGGGCAGGACGATGGCGGCCGCACACCACGCCAGGTAGATGCGGCTCGCGATCCGGCCATAGAGCGCACGCCGCCAGTACACGGCCACCGCGGCCGCCGTGAGACCGGAGATCACGCCGTAGCCCATGCCGATCAGGGTCAGGGCGAGGACCGAGACGCCGGCGGCGGGCCAGAGCGTCAGCGCGATGTTGCCCGCGAGCGCGACGGCGTGGGCGCCGGCGGCCACGCCGGGGATCGTCAGCCAGTCCACCATCCAGCCGCCGCCCACTCGCGCGACGGCGATGCTCGCTGCGATGAACGTGGTGCCGTAGACCGCGAGCGGGGTCGGGCCACCATAGGCGGCGATGATGCCGGCCGCCTGACTCAGCACCATGAGGCCCGCGGACGCCGCAAAAAAGAAGTTGAGCCAGAGTCGCCAGAAGACGGCGCGACGTCGCTCCGTCTCATCGGGGACGATCGTCGTCGCCGCCGGCAGCGTGAGACCCGGCTGCGAGATCAGCCAGGCGCTGAGCCCACCGGTCATGGCGAGGACGAGAGCAAGGCCGCCGAGTGTGGCGCGAACTCCGAGTGCGTCGACGGACCAGCCGAAGACCGGGGCCGCGATCATTGCGCCCGCCGGCCACAGGCTGACGATGTAGCCGTTCACCAGACCGTGCCGGCGCGTGAGGCTGAGGTTCACGACTTGCTGCGAGAGGATGTAGGCCGCACCGCCGCCGAGGCCGAAGAGGAGGCCATAGCCGATGCCGAGCTGGACGAGGCCGCCGGCGGTGGCGGCGATCGCGATGCCGAGCGTGCTGGCCATCGCACAGCCGACCACGAGCCCCGCTGGCGACGCGAGACCGAAGACCTGTGGCGCGAGGTTCATGCCGACGCCGAAGCCGGCGGAGGCGACCGCGAACACGAGTGCGAGGTCGGCGCGGCTCAGCCCGAGCAAGGCTTCCAGCGGCTTCAGAAAGACGCTGAACGCGTACAGCGAGCCGAGGGGAAGGTTGAGCGCGGTGGCCGCCGCGACGGCACGCCACGCGCTGGGCCGGACGTGAGGCATCGCATGGGCAGCCTACGGGTGATACCTTGCCGGATCAACAGCAGGAAGGAGGTCACCCATGGCCAGCGCGAAGCTTCCGACTCCCGACGAGCTCAAGGCGGTCGGCCGACAACTGGGGATGAGCCTCTCCGACGCCGACGTCACGTTCTTCCTGGAGACCATGGGCGGCAGCGTGGCGGCTTATCACGCCATCGAGGCGATGGCCGATCCGATGCCGCCCGTGAAGTATCCGCGCACGCCGGGCCATCGCCCTGAGGGCGCGGAGAACAAGCTGAACGCGTGGTACTACAAGAGCGAGGTGCAGGGCGCGCCGACGGGCAAGCTGCGCGGCAAGCGCGTCGCGCTGAAGGACAACGTATGCCTGGCCGGCGTGCCGATGATGAACGGCGCCTCCACGCTCGAGGGCTATGTGCCCGACGTCGACGCGACCATCGTCACGCGCATCCTCGACGCCGGCGGCACCATCGCGGGCAAGGTCCACTGCGAGTACTTCTGTTTCTCCGGCGGCAGCCACACGAGCGCGGCCGGCGCCGTGCAGAACCCGCGCAAGCCAGGCTACTCGGCCGGCGGCTCGTCGTCCGGCAGCGCGGCGGTCGTCGCGGCCGGCGAGGTCGAGATGGCCATCGGCGGCGACCAGGGCGGCTCGATTCGCATCCCGTCCGCCTACTGCGGCGTGTACGGAATGAAGGCGACGCACGGCCTGGTGCCGTACACGGGCATCTTCCCGATCGAGCTGACCCTGGATCACACGGGTCCGATGACGGCGACGGTGGCCGACAACGCGCTGCTCCTGGAGGTGCTGGCTGGGCCGGACGGCCTCGACCCGCGCCAGGTGAACGTGAAGACGGCTGCCTACACGAACGCGCTCACCGGCGACGCGCGCGGGCTCAAGATCGCGGTGGTGAAGGAGGGCTTCGGCCACGCGAACTCGGAGGCGGACGTCGACACGCTCGTCCGCAAGGGCGCCGCGATCTTCAAGCAGCTCGGCGCGCAGGTCGACGAGGTCTCCATCCCGCTGCACCTGGCCGGCCCCGCCATCTGGACGCCGATCGCCGTCGAGGGCGCGACGTGGCAGATGCTGAACGGCAACGGCTTCGGCTTCAACTGGAAGGGCCTCTACGTTACCAGCCTCATCGACGCGCATTCCGCCTGGCGCCAGCGCGCGGATGAGTTCTCCGACACCCTGAAGACGACGATCCTGTTCGGCCAGTACGCGCTCAACAAGTATCGCGGGCACTACTACGCGAAGTGCCAGAACCTCGCGCGCTCGCTGCGCGCGGCCTACGACGCGGTGCTGAAGGACTACGACCTGCTGCTGATGCCGACGCTGCCATTGAAGGCGACGCCGATCCCGAAGCCGGAGGCGCCGCGCATGGAGATCATCCAGCGCGCATTCGAGATGCTCCCGAACACCGCGCCCTTCGACGTCACCGGGCATCCGTCCATGAGCGTGCCGTGCGGGATGAGCGACGGCCTGCCGGCCGGGATGATGCTGACCGCGAAGCACTTCGACGAGGTCGCGATCTACCGCGCAGCCTCGGCGTTCGAGAAGGCGGGGGACTGGAAGGGGCTGCGGCCCTAGCGGACTCCGGGCGGCGGCGGCTGCTAGCGCCGACCGTTCAGCAGCCAATCGATGATGGCGCTGCCGTCGCCCCCATCCGTGGCCGCCCGGCCAGGTGTCGCCGGCCGCTCGGCCGCCGTCCGGGCCTCGACAGGCCGTTGTGGAGCGCGGTCGACGACCGGCACCGCCGTTCCGGGCTCTTGTCGCTCGACGACCGGCGTGGGCCGCGGAGCGGCGGAGGGATGAGCAAGGGTCGCATCCTGGACGGCAGGGACCGCGGTGGCCGCCGGCGCCGTCGGCACGGCCCGCATGCGCGAAACGATCGCGCCGGACAGCGCGAACCAGACGACCGCGGCGATGATGCCCGCCGTGGCAACAGCGGCCGCGATGCGAAGGGTGACCTCCGGCCGGCGCGGACGCCGTCGCCGGCGGGTGTGCGCCCGCGCCTCGACGAAGCGCGGCCGAGGGGCGGGCTCGGCACGCGCCGTCTGCGCGCCCCACATGTCGTTGACCATCACGCTGATGTCCGGGTACCGTCGCTCGGGTCGCGCCTCGAGCGCCGTCGTGATGATGCGCGTGACGTCCGGCGGCGTGGATCCGGTGTGCTCGATCGTGTCGCTCGATCCTGCCGTCACCAGCTCCCGCAGCAGCATTCCCAGCGCGTACTGATCGGTCGCTTCCGCGGTCTCGTCGGCTTCGATCTGTTCGGGCGCGGGATAGGCGGGCGGCGACGCCTCGCGACGGCGGCGACCGAGCATCGTCCGGTGCGCGGCGGTCAGCTCGACGTCGACGAGCATGGCATGCTCGACCCCGTCGTCGTCCTTGACGAGAACGATCGATTCCGGTCCGAGCTGGCCATGCACGATCCGGTTGTGATGCAGCGTCTCGAGCGCCTCGCCGACCTGGCTGGCGATGCGCAGCGCGGTGGACGGATCGAGCGGACCGCGCGCGTCGAGGACTTCACGAAGCGTGACCCCTTTGGTGCGCTCGAGCGCGATGAACAAGTCGCCGGTGTCCGTGGTCCCGCATTCGTAGACCCGCGGCACCCCGCGATGCACGTGCGCGGCGATGGCCAGTGTGCTGGCCTGATCCCGGACCGCGGCCACGAACTCCGGGTCGTCGGCGACGGCATCCCGCAACACCTTCAGCGTGATCGGTCGGCCGTAACGGAGCTCCTCGGCCGCGTAGCACACCACGTCGCGACTGACCGACGAGATCGCGCTGACCCTGTACCGCGCCTTGATGATCGATCCGGCAAGACCGCGGGCGCGTTCCGGCGGCGCCGCCGACTCTCCCGCGTTGCCAGCCGCTGTGCCGTGCATCACGCTCATCCGTCCCCTTCCACCACCAGCCGCTGCCGCCGATGAGAGGGCAGCATCGAACCACTCTTTCGTGATCGGCGTCAAGGCCAGAATGCGAACGGTTCGACCAATCGCGCGACGACGGACTGACCATTCCGAGAAAAGACTTGCCGAAGTGCCGGCGATGTCCTAAACCAGACGACCTGGGGAAGTAAGAGGCCGGACCGTCCGTGCCCATGCACCGCTGACCGCAGGCACTCAACCCTCACCACTGAGGACGATCTTGTCGCCGATGATGTTGCGAACCGCAGAGGGCGTTCCCAAGATGCAGCAGCTCATCGAGACCGCGCGGCGCAAGCTCCGCGTCGATCAGAAGGCGGCGGACGCAGGCCTCGACGACAATCCGAAGACGGCGAGCACCTCGCTCGATGCCAACGAATCGGAGATTTGCACGTATTTCACCGGTCTGGCCCGGCAGCGGCGCGAGACGTGCGAAGTCAGCCTCGGACGCCTGCAGCTCGATCGCAAGGCGACGGCGGCGAAGATCGACATCCAGCAGACGAAGGATTCCTTTGCCCGCCTCCTGACCGCCATCGAGCCGGGACTGGAAAAGCTCAAATCGGACCATTCGGCCGTGCTCTATCAGGCCAAGGAGAACGAGGGGCGGGCGCTCAAGCATCTTCGATGGTTCCAGCAAAAGCACGGGCTTCACTACCGGGCCGCCACCTATCCCGAATCGCCGATCTACCACTTCGCCATCGTGGCCGCGCTGGCGCTGGTCGAATGGGTGTCCCTCGCCACCTTCTATGCCGAGGGAAGTGACTTCGGCCTGCTGGGCGGCGTGTTGATCGCCATGGCGCTTTCCGTCGTCAATATCAGCGTGGCGATCCTGGCGGGGAGCCTGCTCCGGTATGTCAACCATCAGAGCGCGCGACGCCGGCGGCTCGCCCTGACCGCGGCCAGCATTCTCTACGCGTGTTTCGCGCTCGTCACGCTGGCCGCCGCGCACTATCGCGTGGCGACCAACGACATCGCCCAGGCGCAGCCGACGCTGTCGGCGCCGGGGGCCAGCGCGATCCCGCCCAGTGTCGCCACCGACGTGGACCAGTGGAAAGCCGCCAGACTCGCATGGCAGCGGTTCGCGAAGAATCCCGTCGGCTTCGAGGACGTGTTCTCGTGGATGCTCGTCGTGCTGGCGGTCGTCTTCGGGATCTTCGCCTCGTACAAAGGCTACGCGGTCGATGATCCTTATCCCGGCTATGGCGAGCTCGACCGTGAGCTGAAGCGGCGACGGGCGATGTACGAGGCGGCCAAGGGCGAATATTGCCGCCTCGTCGATCAGGTCTTCGACCGGACGCTCCAGGAGCAGGCGCACCTGCTCTCGGAAGTGAAGTCGAACGTCGAGTACTACCAGCAGCTGAGCAGCCGGACGGAAGAGCAACGCCGGACCTTCATCCGTGACGCCGCCGAGATGCAGGACGCATGCAACATCGTGCTGAAGGGCTATCGACAGACGAATCTCCGCGTGCGGGTGTCGCCGGCGCCGACCTATTTCAACGACACGATCACCTTCGGGTTCCAGCTCGTCAAGCCACCGGCCGGAATCAGCGAAAGCGAGGAGTGGCTCTCGCGGTCGTACGAGAGCGCCATGAAAGAGTTCAGCGAGATCGCGCGCCAGAACGACGCCACCGTCCAGAGCCTCCGTACGGCCGAGATCCGGCGCCGGGACTATTACTTCGGCAAGCTGGAGCGGGACATCCGGGAGAAGCTCGTTCGCGAGGACTGGGAGGCCAAGAGCTGAGGCCGTGCCGCTGAGTCGTCTGGATCGACGAGGCATCGTCATTCTGTGCGGCGTTGGCGGTGTCGCCGTCACGTTGTTGCTGAGCGTGGTCGGAGTGATGAGGGCGCGGCCCATCATCGGCCCCGACAACTGTGTCTACCAGGACAAGCGCTTGCTCAGACGGGCGCCGGCGGATCAGACGGTGATCCTCGTCGATCAGTCGGAGGCCTTGACGGACACGCATCGGCGCTTCGCCCTCAGCTTCATCAAGGACTACGTCGCCGACGACGCGCGATTCTCGGTGCGCTCGCGCATCGCGTTGTTCACCTTCAGCAAGCTCAACTTCGAATCTCCGAACAGCCCGAGCTTTCGGCCCACCTCCGATCTGTGCCGGCCGCCGTCCCGTGGCAACGAGCTCTACGAAAACAACCGCAAGATCACGAAGGACTTCTACCTGCGCTTCCTGGTTCCCGTCACCACGGCGCTGGAGCAGAGCCTGACGAAGGACGTCGGCGAGCGGTCACCGATCCTCGAGACGCTGCAGATGATCTCGCGGTCGCAGGAGATCGAGGACGGCGGACGGAAGACGCTCATTCTCGTGTCGGACATGCTCCAGAACACCGCCGGGTTCAGTCATTACCGGGATCGTCGGAGCTACGAGGACTTTCTGCGATCGGGATTCGCCAGCGACGTGAAGGCCGATTTCAGGGACTGGAGCATCATCGTGATCTCCCTGCGGCGGTACCGGGATCGACACCTCCAGCAAGGGCCGCACGTCGACTTCTGGCAGCGGTATTTCCATGAAGCCGGCGGGAAGGTCACCCGCTGGGCGGGTGTCGATTGATCATGTCCGCGCGGTTCGCGGCCAGCCTGCCGTCCATCTTCATCGGCTTCATCGCCGTCGGCGTCACCGTCATTCTGACGTTCAGCTGGGCGTACCGCGGCCGGCCCGGCGGCCCGTGGCACTGGACCATGATCGCGCTCGTGGTGGCGCTCATGCTCGTGTACGGCGTCGTGCTCTGGATCAGGTCGCGAACGGAATACGCATCCGAGGGCGACGGCGAGACGTTCTATTACCTCGGCTTCATCTATACGCTCGCCACGCTGGTCGCCACGTTCGCGCCGCTCCTCAACTCGGCGGAGCGGCCCGATACCCGGCAGGTGCTCGGTCTGTTCGGCCTTGGCCTCAGCACGACGTTCGTCGGCCTGGCCGGCCGCATCGTGTTCGCGCAGGCGGGGCCAGGAGCGCTCGGGAGCCCCGAGCACAATGCGCAGAAGCTCGGAGAGGCGTATGCGGAGGCGGCGCGCGCCATCGAGCGCAGCACCGTCCGGATCGTGCACGCACAGCAGCGCGCCGAAGGCCATCTGAACGAATCGTATTCGGGCGCCGTCGACGCCATTCGCACACTGTCGACCCGGGTCACCGAGCAGTTCGACGCCATGAGCGCCGAGGTCCTGAAGCGGTTCGGCGCGGTCGTCGACCGCATCAGCGCCGAGACGGAATCCACGTTCGCCGACCTCCGGAGCCGTGCCGCACGCGACGTCGAGACCGCGTCCAGGCAGGTGGTGAAGACGCACGAGGTCGTCAAGGAACAGATCGAAGGCCTCGCGGCCGGGACGGCCGGTGCCGTTCGCACCGTGTCGGAGCGGGTCGTCCAGGACTTCGCCCGCGTCACGCAAGAATCGGCGGCGGAGTTGACGGCGTTCGTGCGCCACGCCAACAGCAACGTGACGGCCACGCTGCAGGAGTTCGAGGCACGCATCGGCGCGCTCCGATTACCACCCGAGGATGTCGGGCAGAAGCTGGTGGTCGTATTGACGGAGCTGACCGAGCGCGCCGAGCTGCTCCGGCGGGCGACGTCCGTCGTGGGCGCCGCGTACAGCGAGCTCGAGGGGGTCCTGGCCAACGCGGTGCAAGGCGCTCGAGATGGCAGCCGGGCGTTCAGCGCCCTGGCCGTCTCCGCCGACGCGGCAACGGCCGCCGTCTCATCGGCGAAGACGAACGTGAGCCAATTCGCCTCGCAGCTGAACCAGGTCGGTCCGCTGGCGGCCGGCCTGGAGACCTTCCCTCAGGAAGCGGCCACCGTGGTGGCCGCGCTCGGCAGCCTGGGCAGCAGCCTCAAGGAGGCGAACCGTGCCTGGACGGAGGTGGCAGGGGCGACCGACGGCGCGACGCAATCGATCGCCAAGGCGGGCGCCGCCTTCTCGACACTCGAGCACGGGACGCGGGCGGCGGAGCAGTCGGTACTCAACTGGAGCGGCGGCTTGACGAAGGCCACCATCGGGCTCGGGACGCTCACCGAGATCGCCGAGCGGGCCGTCCGGCTGGGCAACGATGCCGTGACCGCGCAAGCGCAGCTCTCCGCCCAGATATCCGGCCCGCTTGCCGATCAATTGCGCAAGCACAGTGAGGCCGCCGGCGCGCTCGCCGATCGGCTCCAGGAAGACCTGCGCGCGTCCGAGGAAGCGGTGAGAAAGGTCCATCATCATCTCATCGATGCCTCACGGTTCATCCTGAGCAAGGTCGAATACCGCAGATGATCGACAAGGGCCGATCCGGACGGAATCGCGACATCGCGCTCACGACGCTGATCGACCTGCTCGTCCAGGTCATCTTCGTCTTCACGCTCATCCTGATCTCCGCCGACGCCATCGAGAGCGATCCCAAGGAGCGCGGCTGGGTGACACCGGAGGTCTGGAAGACGCTGATCAGCATCTTCGACGTCGATCCCAGGAACGTCCGTGAAGCGGGAGCGCAGGTCAGCGAGATCAAGGGCAAGTACGACAGGATCAAAGACGACCTGGTCGCCTGTGACGCAAAGTCCGCCGCCTGTGACAAGCAAGCGGGAAGAGGACCGGGTAATTCTCCGTGCCGCAATCAGGCCGGCGTCGAGATGGTCGTGGCCGAAGCGGTGATCGACCATCAGGGGAGGATCACGGTGGCGGCGGGACGGGACGCCGAAGAGCTTCAGCACCGGCAACCGCTCGGCGTCGATGCGATCGGCACTCCGCTCACGGTGGCGGAGTTCGGAGCACTCTTCCGTCCGTGGCGCCAGCACGGCCTCGCGCATCAGCCGCCGTGCGCATTCAAAGCCGAGCTCAAGTACGACCCACGCGCGCCGGCTGGCAGCTACGAGCCGGCACGGCGGGCCATTGCCAGCTACTTCACGCTGTCAGCGCCGCCAAGGCGCTTTTGAGGTCGTAAGCCGTCATGGCCAGAGAAACGCTCGACCGTCTCGGAGTCGAGCTGTCGGCGCTTCTCAGCGACATCGACGCCGCCATCCCCGCGAGGTTCCGAGAGCCGCATCGACGCGACAGAAGCAGGCGGCGCGAGGAAACCGGTCGATACCGCAGGCGGCTTCATGAGTTGCTCGAGACCGCGCTTCACTGGTTCAGGCCTACGAGATCATCCCCGACGCGCTGACACGCCCGTGTCGGCGTGTCCGCCATTCTGACCCGCCCGCGTCCCGTCCTTATTTCCATCGGAGGGCTGGCACCCGTTCAGTACTGTGATCTGGGAGCGATCGACGAGCATCTTCCTTCCCGGTGAAAGGAGGTGAGCTCGCAATGGGTGACAAGCCGAACCAGCAGAAGCCGTGGCAACCCGGCGGCGGGCAGAACAGGCCCGGCCAGCCGCAGCCGAGCACGCCGAAGAAGTAACCCGCGACTGGCCGGCGCTCCGGTGGGTAGCGCGCCGGAGCGCCGACCGCTGCGCCTGGACCACCAGAACGCAGACCCTGTCGTCGGCCATAGGGCTCAAATATTACCCGCGCGCGAGCCGTGCATCGGGCATATCGCCTGAAGCGTCCGTCATCTCGTCGACATTACGGGACGGCACCACACTCCTGCTGCCTATCGACTGCGCAAGGACGCACCATCTTCGTGTGCCCCGAATCGCGCCGCGTCATCCCGGCATCATCAGGGCATGTGGATCGTCCGACTCGCGCTCCGCCGGCCTTACACGTTCGTCGTGATGGGCCTGACGATTCTGCTGCTCGGTGTGTTCGCCATTGTCACCACGCCCACGGACATCTTCCCCGAGATCGAGATTCCGGTCGTCTCGGTGATCTGGAACTACGAAGGTCTGACCACCGACGACATGGCGTCCCGGATCACGACGTTCTCGGAGTACACGATCTCCTCGGCGGTCAGCGACGTGCGCACGATCGAGTCGCAAACGTACCCGGGCGTCAGCGTCATCAAGATCTACTTCCAGCCCAACGTGAACGTGGAAGCGGCGCTGGCCCAGGTGACCGCCGTGTCGCAGACGATCTTGCGCCGCATGCCGCCGGGAGCGGTGCCGCCGCTCATCATCCAGTACAACGCCTCCAGCGTGCCGATCATCCAGCTGGCGCTCGGCGGCAAGACGCTGTCGGAGGCGGAGCTCTACGATTACGGCATCTACCGCATCCGGCAGCAGATCGCGCCGATCCAGGGGATCACGCTGCCGCTGCCCTACGGGGGCAAGCCGCGCCAGATCATGGTCGACCTCGATCCGCAGGCGTTGCTGGCCAAGGGCATCTCCGCCGCCGACGTCAGCAACGCGGTCAACCTCCAGAACCTCACGCTGCCGTCCGGCAGCGTGAAGCTCGGCTCGCAGGAGTATCGGGTGAGCCTCAACAGCAGCCCGGACGCCGTGGCCGCGCTGAACGACCTGCCGGTGAAGTACGTCAACGGCGCCACGGTCTACGTGCGCGACGTGGCCCACGTCCGCGACGGCTTCGCGGTGCAGACCAACATCGTTCGCCAGGACGGCCGGCGCTCGGTACTGCTGACGGTCATCAAGAAGGGTGGCGCCTCGACGCTCTCCATCGTGAAGCAGCTCAAGGACATGCTGCCGGCGATCCGGGCCGCGGCGCCACCCGGGCTCGAGGTCAAGGAGCTCTTCGACCAGTCGCTCTTCGTCCGCGCGGCGATCACGGGCGTGCTGGTCGAGGGCGCCATCGCCGCCGTCCTGACGGGACTGATGATCTTGCTCTTTCTCGGCAGCTGGCGGAGCACGCTGGTGGTCGTCACGTCCATCCCGCTCTCGATCCTGACCTCGGTGGCGATCCTGAGCGCCGTCGGCCAGACCCTGAACGTGATGACGCTCGGTGGCCTTGCCCTCGCGGTCGGCATCCTGGTCGACGACGCCACGGTGGAGATCGAGAACATCCATCGCAATCTCGGCCTCGGCACGCGCCTGGTGCAGGCGATCCTCGACGGCGCCCAGCAGATCGCCACGCCCGCCTTCGTATCGACGCTGTCGATCTGCATCGTGTTCGTGCCGGTGGTCTTTCTCACCGGACCGGCGAAGTATCTGTTCACGCCGCTGGCGATGGCCGTCGTGTTCGCCATGCTGGCGTCGTATCTCCTGTCGCGCACGATCGTGCCGACGCTGGTCCGCTACCTGCTGGCCGGTGAGACGCACGGCGAGTCCGGTCACGCAACGGCCGGATTTTTCGCGCGCATCCACGACGCATTCCAGCGGCGGTTCGAGCGGTTGCGCGCGGCATACGTCCGCACGCTGGAGCGCGCGCTCGCCCGGCGCGCCCGCGTGCTCGGCACCTTCGCGGTGGTCATCGTCGCGGGGCTGGTGCTGCTGCCCTTCGTCGGCCGGGACTTCTTCCCCGAGGTCGATACCGGCCAGTTCCGGCTGCACGTGCGAGCGCCCGCGGGCACCCGGATCGAGCAGACCGAACAGATCTTCGCCGACGTGGAGGCGGCCATCCGCCGGATCATTCCGAAGGGTGAGATCGCCTCGGTGATCGACAACATCGGCCAGCCCCAGCCGATCAACCTCGCCTTCACGGACAGCGTGACCCTCGGCGCCTCCGACGGCGAGATCCTCGTCTCGCTGAACCCCGAGCATCACGCACCGACCGAGCGCTGGATGAAGGCGCTGCGGGAGACGCTGCCGCGCGAATTTCCCGGCGTGACCTTCTTTTTCCAGCCCGCGGACATCGTCGGCCAGATCCTCAACTTCGGGCTGCCGGCGCCGATCGACGTGCAGGTGGCCGGCTACAACCAGCAGGCCACGCACGCCATCGCCCGCCAGGTGGCCGACCGGATGGCGCGCATTCCGGGGGCCGTGGACGTGCATCTGCACCAGGTCACGAACGCGCCGTCGCTGCAGGTCAACGTCGACCGCTCGCGCGCCGCCGAGCTCGGCCTCACGCAGCGCGACGTCGCCAACAGCATGCTCGTCTCGCTCAGCTCGAGCTCGGTGGTGACGCCGAACTACTGGTCGGATCCGCGCACCGGCATCAACTACGTGGTCGCCGTGCAGACGCCGCAGAGCCGCGTGGACTCCGTGAACACGCTGATGAACACCGCCGTCACCCCGGGTGCCAGCGGGCGCTCGCAGCTGTTGAGCAATGTCGCCACCCTCGAGCGGCGCGAGGTGCCCGCTGTCGTCAGCCATTCGAACGTCCAGCCGGTCTTCGACGTCTACGCCAACGTCCAGGGGCGCGATCTGGGTGGCGTCGCCGCCGAGGTCCAGAAGATCGTGGCCGAGTCTCGCGGCAAGCTGCCGCCCGGGCACTCGATCGTGGTGCGCGGTCAGGTGGAGAGCATGAACTCCGCATTCCTGCGGCTCGGTGTCGGGCTGATCTTCGCCGTCCTGCTCGTGTACCTGCTCATGGTCGTGAACTTCCAGTCGTGGCTGGACCCGTTCATCATCATCACCGCACTGCCGGCCGGCTTCGCCGGCATCGTGTGGATGCTCTTCGCGACGCACACGACGTTCAGCGTGCCCGCGTTGATGGGTGCCATCATGAGCGTCGGCGTCGCCACCGCCAACAGCATCCTCATGGTCACGTTCGCGAACGACCAGATGCTGGAAGGCCGCGACGCGCGCGCCGCCGCGCTCGCCGCCGGCGCCACGCGGCTGCGCCCGGTGTTGATGACCGCGCTCGCCATGATCATCGGCATGCTGCCGATGTCGCTGGGCCTCGGCGAGGGCGGCGAGCAGAACGCGCCGCTGGGGCGCGCGGTCATCGGTGGCCTCTCGGTGGCGACATTCGCCACGCTGTTCCTCGTTCCCGTGGTCTACAGCGTCCTGCGCCGGCGCCCGCCGCGCGAGGACTTTCTCGAGGAGGAGTCGAGCCATGCCTGAGTCGAAACGCGGGTGGGGTGTGCTCATCGGGGTGGCGGTTGCCGTCGCGCTGGTGGTGATCGGTGTCATACCGCGCGTGCGCGATCGCGCGGAGCGCGTGGCGGCCGCCACGGCGCCGGATGCCGGGCTCGTGCCGGTGAGCGTGGCGGCGCCTCGGCGCGCCGACGGGCCGAGCGAGCTGCTGCTGCCCAGCAACATCCAGGCGATCGAGGAGACCGCCATCTACGCGCGCACGAATGGCTACGTGCGCGATCGCTATGTGGACATCGGCGATCACGTGGCCGCCGGTCGCGTGCTCGCGCAGATCGACACGCCCGAGCTCGACCAGGAGCTCAGCCAGGCGCGCGCGGCCCTGGCCCAGACCCGCTCGGCGTTCGCCCAGGCGGAGGCGAGCGTCAGCCAGGCCAAGGCGAATCTGCAGCAGGCGCGGGCGAGCGTCGAGCAGTCGACGGCCAATGAGGGCTTCGCCGCCGCCACGTCGGATCGCTTCAACCGGCTCGAGCAGGCGGAGCTGATCGCGCACCAGGATGCCGACGAGAAGCGCACGGCGCTTGCCGCTGCGCGGGCGACGACGGCCGCCGCCCACGCCAACGTCGATGCCATGCAGGCCAACGTCAACGTGCTGGAGGCCAGCGTGAGCGCCGCGCGCGCCAACGTCGCGGCCAACGAGGCGAACGTCCAGCGGCTGCTGGCGCTGCAATCCTTCCAGCGCGTGGAAGCGCCCTTCGGCGGCATCATCACCATGCGCGGAATCGATCGCGGCGCGCTGATCGCCGCCGGCAGCGGCAACGGCGCCAGCCCGCTGTTCCGCATCGCGCGCATCGACACCCTGCGTATCTTCGTCAACGTGCCGCAGACCTATGTCCGCTCCATCACACCCGGGCGCGCAGCCACCGTCCTGGTGCCCGAATTTCCGCAGCGCACGTTCGCGGGGACCATCGCCAGCACCGCGGGCGCGCTCGATGCGGCTTCACGCACGCTGCTCACCGAGGTACGCTTGCGCAACGACGACCGCGCACTGATGCCCGGGATGTACGCGCAGGTGAAGTTCAGCGTTCCGCCGGCGGACGACGTCTGGGTCGTGCCGGCCACGGCGCTCGTCACCCGCGCCGCCGGCTCGCAGGTTCTGGCCGTGGGCGCCGACGGCGCCGTGCGGTATGTCCCGGTGCAGCTCGGGCGCGATCTCGGGCAATCGGTCGAGATCGTCTCCGGGCTGACGGGGCAGGAGCGCCTGGTGGTGAGTCCGCCGGACGGGCTGAGGGACGGCGTCCGCGTCGCCGTGCAGCCCGCGCAAAGCGACGCGCGCAAGGGAGAAGGCAAATAAGCGTGACGTACGCCAAGCCGGGATTCTTCACGGCGAGCGTCTTCAATCCGATCGTGAAGCTGCTCGCCGGTCGGCTCGGCGTCAGTCTGCGGGGCGCGCAGGTGCTGTCGGTCCAAGGTCGCAAGACCGGCGAGTGGCGAAGCGTCCCGGTGAATCCTCTGACCTGGGGCCCCAGCGCTATCTCGTTGCGCCGCGCGGCGAGTGTGCCACCGATCCTTCGCGCTTATCTCGAGGAATGGGCGTGGGAGGTCGGACGCTTCTTCC
>JBIOXS010000185.1:0-2260 GCA_044869815.1 Candidatus Rokuibacteriota bacterium
AATTATCAAGCACCAGCAGCATGTGTTTGTCACGGATAACCCAACGAACTAGCGGACGCGTCCACTAGTCTAGTTCCCCCGGAAAAACCGTCTTGTCGTCCGGTCAGGCTGAGAAAATGCCTGCTAATGACGATGATATGGATTCGGGTAGTTCGGTGCTGAGGGTCGCGGCGGATGATCAGGGGTGCCTCTTGGAGGCGCTGCTGCCGGCGTGGACGGGCGTGCGGGCGCTGCCGGCCGACCTGGCGGCGATCGACGCGCTGCTGGGTGACCCGGGCGTCTTTGAGCCGATCCGGGACTTGTGGTGCCGCGTCGACGCGCAGCGCGGGACGTTCGCGCTGACGGAGGGCCGCCCGACGACGGCGATGGCGACGTTCGTGCGGTTGATGGTGCTCAAGGCGCGGACGGGCTGGGGCTATGAGACGCTCGTGCGCGAGGTCGCAGACTCGATCCACCTGCGGCGCTTCTGCCTGATCGGCCTGGCGGACAGCGTCGCTGATGAGTCCACGCTGCGCAAGCTCTGCCGGCGTCTGGGCGCCGACACCGTCGACGCGCTGACGCGTGAGGTGATCGCGCGCTCGGCCGGCCAGACCGCGTTTCGCGCGCGTGCGGCGAGGGTCGACAGCACCGTGATCGAGGCTGACGTGAAGTTCCCGACCGACGCCGGGCTGGCCGCCGACGGCGTGCTGCTGCTGGCGCGCGTGGCGCGCGAGCTGGCCGGCGTGGCGGGCGCCGGGGCGCCACGGGTGCGTGACCGCGGCCGCTCGGCCAACGGCCGGATGCGGCGCCTGGGGCGCACGCTCAAACGCCGAAACGGTGAGGCGAAAGCCGAGGTTTCGAAGATCACGTGCGAGCTTGGCGAGCTGCTGGGAACGTCGCTGCGTGAGGCGCGGCGACTGGCCGCGCACCTGGACGCCGGCAGCGACGCCCGGCAGGCTGCCGCCAGGCGACTGCACGAGATCATCGGCCTCTGCGCGCGTGTCTGCGAGCAGATCGACAAGCGCCTGGCGGGCGAGCCGATCAGCGACCGGCTCGTCAGCCTGCATGACCCCGACGCGCGCCCGATCTGCAAGGGCAAGCTCTCAAGGCGCACCGAGTTCGGCTACGTCCAGCAGATCTGCGAGGTCACCGAGAACACGACCGGCGGCCGCGGCTACATCCTGCCGCCCGCGACCGCGCCGGGCAACCCCGGCGAGAACCTGCTGCTGCCGGACACGCTGGCCGGACTCGACGCGCTCGGCCTGAGCATCAGCGAGATCGCGCTGGACGGCGGCTTCCGCGTCACCGCGACCAGCGACGCGCTCGCCGAGTCCGTCCAAGCCCCCAAGACCGTCGCGATCGCCGGCACCCAGGAGCCCGACTCGCCGCGCACCCGCCGGCGCCTGTACTGCTACCGCGCCGGCGCCGAGGGCCGCATCAGCCACCTCAAGCGCCGCTACGGCATGCGCCGCAGCCGCCTCAAAGGCCACGACGGCCAACGCGCCTGGTGCGGCTGGGCGATCCTGGCCTACAACCTCGACACGCACGCCGTCCGCCTGACCTAAACCAGGCCGCACGCGCCCCCCGATCTTCGAACATCGGCGGGGCGCACGACGTCGCGGCGTGCCCAAAAACGGCGCAAACCCCCCGAAAACACGCCCGGCGGCCCGCCCGCGACGACGCTCACCCAGCGATCCACAGACCGCCGCGCCGCCACCAACGCGAGCACCGACGCTGCGCGCTGCATGCCGTCGCTCATCACTAGAACCCGGCTGACGCTGGGCGGTTCGGTTCCGATCCGGTGCCGAGCGGTGAGCGCGTGGTCGGCCGCCTGCGGTTGGTCGGCGGCGATCCAGTAGCCACCGTGGCCGTTTCTGCTGAGCCGTTCGGCTGCGACCAGCCGGGCGCGACGCCGTTGGTGGTCGGGATCCCGATATCCGCGTCCGTTGGCGAGCGCGGTCTCGATCTCGCGGCGGAGCTCGGGCGCGACGGACGCGAGTCGTGTGTCTGTGATCGTGGTCACGTGGTCGCCGTGGTCCAGGAGGATCGCGCTGTCACCGAGCACGAGCAGATCGAGCCAGCTCGCGTCGCGGCGCGCGATGGCCACCGTGCTCGATGGCCCCCGGCCACTAGTCGGATCCTGGCAGCTCGCCGCGTGGCTCTCCTGGACCTCGCCGATCGCCGCCGCGAGCGCGTGACGCAGGTCGACGTGCTGGTGGTGTTCGAGGCGAGCAGTGAGGGCGGCATCGAGACGGTCGACGTACCAGCGCGCGTCCTTGTC
>JBIOXS010000186.1:0-9685 GCA_044869815.1 Candidatus Rokuibacteriota bacterium
CGGCGATCCGAAGCAGCCCTTCGTGTCACCGCTCTACGCTGATCTCCGCGGGCTTCCGCCGCTGCTCGTCCACGTCGGCAGCGACGAAGTTCTCCTCGACGACGCAGTGGCACTCGGCGCGCGCGCAGACGCGGCCAGCGTGGATGTCACCGTCCGCGAGTGGCCGGCCATGATTCACGTCTGGCACTGGTTCCTGCCGATGCTCGACGAAGCCGACGAGGCCATCAACGAGATCGGCACGTTCGTCAAAGCGCGCTTCAGCTAAGGCAACGCTCGGCGGGCGGGTCCTGTCGCCGGATGTGGCGGAGCCCGCGCGGCTCCGTCACCCACGCCACCCACACGCACTTCCTTCGGAAGTGCGGCCACTTTCGCCGCGGCGGTGGGGGCCGCACCGGCGCCAGCCCCGCCCGCGGGCGCTGTCGCGGCCGGATATCACGCGCCGGTGTACGATACGCGCCGGAGGTTCCATGTCGATCAAGGGCAAGGCGTATATCGCAGGCGTGTTCGAGCATCCGACTCGCAAGGCGGACGATACGTCGGTGGCGCAGTTACATGCCGAGAGTGCGCGTGGCGCGCTTTTGGACGCGGGACTTACGTTCGCGGATGTCGACGGGTATTTCTGCGCGGGGGACGCGCCGGGGCTGGGCGGGCTTTCGATGGCGGACTACATGGGTCTCAAGCTCCGGCACATCGACACCACTGAGACCGGCGGGTCGTCGTACGTCGTTCATGTCGGCCATGCGGCCGAAGCGATCGTCGCCGGTAAGTGCAACGTCGCGCTGATCACGCTGGCGGGGCGGCCGCGGGCGGAGGGGATGGCGACGGGGACGGCGCCGCGGAACTATGGGGCGGCGGCGCCGGACGTGGCGTTCGAGTTTCCGTTCGGGCCGACCGTGGTCAACCAGTATGCGATGGCGGCCATGCGGCACATGCATCAGTACGGCACGACGAGCGCGCAGCTGGCGTGGGTCAAGGTGGCGGCCTCGCAGCATGCGCAGCACAATCCGCGCGCGCTGCTGCGCGACGTCGTCACCGTGGACGAGGTCGTGAGCTCGCCGCTGGTGGCCGATCCGCTCCATCGGCTCGATTGCTGCGTCATCACCGACGGCGGTGGCGCCATCGTGGTGACGCGGCCCGAGGTGGCGAAGGCGCTGAGGCGGCCGCGCGTGCGCCTGCTCGGCGCGGGCGAGGCGGTGAAGCATCAGGCCGGCGGCAAGATCGACCTGACCTATACGGGCGCGGTGTCGTCGGGTCCGGCCGCATTCGCCGAGGCCGGCGTAAGGCCCGGCGACGTCAAGTACGTGTCGATCTACGACAGCTTCACCATCACGGTGCTCATCACGCTCGAGGATCTCGGCTTCTGCGACAAGGGGCAGGGCGGCAAGTTCGTGGCCGACGGCAATCTCATCTCCGGCGTGGGCCGGCTGCCCTTCAACACCGACGGCGGTGGCCTCTGCAACAACCACCCCGCCAACCGGGGCGGGCTCACCAAGGTCGTCGAAGCGGTGCGGCAGCTCCGCGGCGAGGCCCATCCCGGCGTGCAGGTGAAGAACTGCGACGTCGCGCTGGCGCACGGCACCGGGGGATCGCTCGCCACACGTCACGCCAGCGCGACCGTGATCATGGAGCGTGAGTCATGAGCGCCTCGACACGTACCATCCCGGCGCCCCCGGTGAACCCGGAGACGAAGCCCTTCTGGGACGCCGCCGCCGAGGGCACGCTGCTGCTCAAGCGTTGCGACGGCTGCGGGGAGCTCCACTACTATCCCCGGCTGGCCTGCCCCTTCTGCGGCAGCGACCGCACGTCATGGGAGGCGGCGTCGGGTCGTGGCACGATTTACTCCTACAGCGTCTTCCGGCGCGCGCCCGTGCCGTACGCGATCGCCTATGTCAGCCTCGAGGAAGGCCCGACGATGATGACGAACATCGTCGACGGCGATCTGGACGCGATCCGCATCGGGCAGCGCGTGCGGGTGCGGTTCGTGCCCACCGACGGCGGTCCGCCGGTGCCCATGTTCGCGCCCGCGTAGGCCTCGCGTTTGCACTGACATTGCGTCTGTCCGGTTTGAGGAGGTGTCGCATGGCACGGCAGACGTCGCGAAAGTCCGGACTGCAGTCCACGGCCCGCAAGCGCGCCCGCACCCGCCACGGCGCCACCGCGGCGCCGGCCACGCGGAAGGTTCCCGGGGCCTTCGGCCGCGAGCGCGGCGCCACGACGATGCGCCGCAGCGCGCCGCCGGGGATGGCGAGCGTCAATCCCGCCACCGGCGAGACGCTGGGCACGTTCGACACGCTCACCGAGCATCAGATCGATCAGCGGCTTGCCCGCGCGGTGACGGCGTTCCGCGCCTACCGGCGTACGGCGCTCGCCGATCGCGAGCGGTGGATGCGCCGGGCGGCCGAGATGCTCGAGAGCAAGCAGGACCACTACGCGCGGCTGATGACGCTCGAGATGGGCAAGCCGATCGGCGCCGCCGTCGAAGAGATCCTGAAATGCGCGCGCGGGTGCCGCTACTACGCCGAGCATGGGGGGGCGATGCTGGCCGACGAAGCGGTCGCCACGCCTCCGACCCGCAGCTTCGTCCGGTTCCAGCCGCTCGGCGTGGTGCTCGGCGTGATGCCGTGGAACTTTCCGTTCTGGCAGGTGTTCCGCTTCGCCACCCCGGCGCTGATGGCCGGCAACGCCGTCCTCCTCAAGCACGCCTCCAACGTCCCGCAGTGCGCGCTCGCCATCGAGGACGTCTTCACCGCGGCCGGCTTTCCTCCCGGCGTCTTCCAGACCCTGCTGATCCCGTCGGCGCGCGTGAACGCGCTCCTCGACGACGACCGCGTGGCCGCCGCCAGCGTGACCGGCAGCGAGGCGGCCGGCAGCGCCGTGGCCGGCCGTGCCGGCAGCCGCATCAAGCCCACCGTGCTCGAGCTCGGCGGGAGCGACCCCTTCATCGTCATGCCGAGCGCGGACATCGAGGAGGCGGCGAAGACGGCCGTCAGCGCCCGGACCGTCAACAACGGGCAGTCGTGCATCGCCGCCAAGCGGTTCATCGTTCACACGGCCGTGTACGACGAGTTCGCGCGACGCTTCGTGGGAGGCATGCGCAGCCTCCGCGTCGGCGACCCGCTCGACCCGGCCACGCAGCTCGGGCCGCTGGCGTCGATCGCCCAGCGCGACATCCTGGACGCGCAGGTGCGGAAGTCGGTCCGCCAGGGCGCGCGCGTCCTCACCGGCGGCCACGCGCTCGAGTGGCCCGGCGCCTATTACGCGCCGACGGTGCTGGCGGATGCTCCCCGCGAGAGCCCGGCGTACCGTGAGGAGCTGTTCGGCCCGGTCGCCGTCCTCTTCCGCGCACCCGACACGGACGCGGCCATCCGCGTCGCAAACGACACGAGCTTCGGACTCGGCGCCAGCGTGTGGACGAACGACGAGGCCGAGCGCGCGCGCTTCGTCGACGAGATCGAGAGCGGCCTGGTATTCGTGAACGCGATCGTCGCCTCGGATCCGCGGCTGCCGTTCGGCGGCATCAAGCGCTCCGGCTACGGGCGCGAGCTCGCCGCCTACGGCCTGCGCGCCTTCGTCAACGTGAAGACCGTCTCGATTCGAGGCGGCGGCGGTGAAGCGGAGCCCCGGCGCGCGACAGAGTAAGGGCGATGACGTACACTTCCCCCGTGGGCAATCAATCCGCCTCCGGATTCGACCTCGGCCCGTTGTCCGACGCGCAGCGCGACCGCCTGGCCAAGGATCTCTCGGCGGAGGAGCGGCGCGTGCTTCTCCATCACGGCACCGAACCGCCGTTCTGCGGCGGCCTGCTGGAGAACAAGCGAGCCGGTACCTATGTCTGCCGGCTCTGCGAGCTGCCCCTGTTCCGCTCCGCCACGAAGTTCGAGTCCGGCACGGGGTGGCCGAGCTTCTTCGAGCCCTTTGATCGCGACCACCTGACCGCGCTGCGTGACCGCAGCTACGGCATGGAGCGCGTGGAGATCCGGTGCCGGCGCTGCGACGGGCACCTCGGCCACGTCTTTCCCGACGGCCCGCCGCCGACGGGCCAGCGCTATTGCCTCAACTCCGCGTCGCTGTCGTTCGTCCCCGAGGGCACCGCGCTCGCGCGCGAGGCGCCCGTCTCCCGGTAGCCGCGTCGGTGGCCCTGCACGTTCCGGACGACGCGGGTCTCGCCGGCAAGGTGGCGATCGTCACCGGCGGCGGCGCCGCCGGTGACGGCATCGGCAACGGCCGCGCGGCGGCCATTCTCCTGGGCACGGCCGGCGTCCGCGTGGTGGTCGTCGACCGCGACGGCGGCCTCGCCAAGCGCACGGTCGAGATGGTCGGCGAGGCCGGCGGCCACGCCATCGCCCTCGAGGCCGACGTGACGCGTGCCGCCGACTGTGGGGCCATGGTCGAGGCCGCCGTCGAGCGCTTCGGTCGGCTGGATTTTCTCGACAACAACGTCGGCATCGGCAGCCGCGGCTCCGTCGTCGACCTCGGCGAGGACGAGTGGCGTCGCGTCATGCAGGTCAACGTGGAGACCATGTTCCTGGCCGCCAAGCACGCGATCCCGGCCATGCGCCGCGCCGGCGGCGGCGCCATCGTCAACGTCTCGTCCATCTCCGCGCTGCGGCCGCGCGGCCTCACCGCCTACACCGTCTCGAAGGGCGCGGTGATCGCCCTCACGCGGGCGATGGCAGTCGATCACGGCCGGGAGGGCATCCGCGTCAACTGCGTGGCGCCCGGCCCGGTCTACACGCCGATGGTCTACGCGGGCGGAATGACCGATGCCGCACGCGAGCGCCGACGCATGGCCTCGGCGCTCCAGCGCGAAGGGACCGGCTGGGACATCGGCCACGCCGTGCGCTTTCTCCTGTCCGACCACGCGAGGTACATCACCGGCCAGGTCCTCGTCGTGGACGGTGGAACGACGCTCACGGCGCCCGAGCGCGATTCTCGCTAGGCCTCCTTGTAAATCCATCGCCACACGCGCTCGGGCGTGATCGGCAGCGACCGCACGGTGACGTCCGATTCCGCAAGCGCGTCCTCGACGGCGCTGGCGACGGCGGCGGGGGCGGGGATCGAGCCACCCTCGCCGACGCCCTTGGCGCCGAGCGGCGTGAACGGCGAGGGATGCTCGAGCCGGTCGACCTCGATCTCGGGCACGTCGAGCGCCGTCGGCTTCAGGTAATCCATGAGCGTCGCCGTGAGCAGCTGCCCGCCGGGGTCGTAGCGGAACTCCTCGAGCAGCGCGGCGCCGAGGCCGTGCACGGTGGAGCCGTGCACCATGCCCTCGACGATCAGCGGGTTCAGCTCGCGCCCGCAGTCGTGGACGACGACGTATTTCAGGATCCGCACCACGCCCGTGCGGCGGTCGATCTCCACCAGACAGCAGTGCGCCGCGTTGGAGAAGACGAGCTGCGAGCGGACCGTGCGGTCGCGGCCAACAGGCTGCGCGAGCGGGTTCTGGTGCGCGTGACGTGCCTCGAGCCCCGGCGGCACGCCGGCCGGCAGTCCGAGCACGTCGGCGTAGGCGGTGCGCGCGAGCTCGCGCAGGGCCAGCCCGCGCCCGGGGACGCCGCGCACGCGCGCCTCGCCGTCCGCGAGCTCCAGGTCGTCGACGGCGCTCTCGAGCCGATGCGCCGCGATGCGAAGGAGCTTGTCGCGCACGGCCCGCGCCGCGCCGAGCACCGCCCCGACGTCGGTCACCGAGAACTTGTTGGAGTAGTTGCCGGAGAGATAGAGCCACGGCGTCGTCGACGAATCGAAGCCACGCTCGACCTGGACGTCGGCCGGCGTCAGGCCGAGCTCGTCGGCCACGATCTGGGCCACGACGGTCTCATAGCCCTGGCCGCAGGCCGGATCGCCGAGGGCGGCGCGCACGCGGCCGTCGGGCTCGACGCGGACCATGGCCGCCTCGGCCGAGCCCGACGCCGCGCGCCGGCCCGTGATCAGCTCGTAGGAGGCGAGGTTGGTCCCCGCCGGCTCGACCGAGGTGGCGATGCCGATGCCGAGCAGCCGTCCCTCCGCGCGCGCCCGGGCCTGCCGCTCTCGCCAGCCGCGGTAGTCGAAGCGCTCGAGCGCGCGGCGCAGCGTTGCCGTGTAGTCGCCGCTGTCGTACTGCGCGCCCGGCGGCGTCGTGTACGGCATCTCCTCGCGCCTGACGTAGTTCCGCAGTCGCAGCTCGGCCGGATCGAGACCCAGGCGGCGCGCCAGCAACGCCATCGCGCGCTCGACGGCGAAGCACATGAACGGCTTGCCGATGCCACGGTTGGCGCCGCTCGGGCACTTCGTCGTCAGCACGGAGTAAGCCTCGTACGAGACGGCGCCGATGCGATAGCCGTTGACGATGGTGCCGAGCTTGATCAGGTTGTGCTGCGCCGGCGACACGAGGTTCTTGCCCTCGTCGGCGACGTCGCGCACCCGCAGCGCCAGCACGACGCCGTCGGCGCGGTACGCCAGCTCCACGTCCATCACGCCGTTGCAGGCATGCATGAGCGCGCTCAGATTCTCGAGGCGGTCCTCCACGTACTTCACCGGGCGCCCGGCGTGCCGCGCCAGCAGCGCGCACGCGAGCAGATACGCGGGCCGCCGCTTGTTGCCGAAGGCGCCGCCGATGTCGGGCGTGATGAGGCGCAGGCGCGATTGAGGCACGCCGAGCGACTCGGCCAGGATCGCGAGCGTCAGCCCCGGCCGCTGGTCGTTCGTCCAGAACGTGTAGGCGTCGAGGCCCGCGTCGTACTCGGCGACGGCCCCGAACGTCTCGAGCGGCGTGGAGGCGTAGCGCTGGATCTCGAAGCGCTCGCGCAGCACGCCGTCGGCCTTGCCAAAGGCGCCGGTCACGTCGCCGTAGGTCAGCACGTCCCGCCAGAGCACGTTCGTTCCGAGCTCGGGATAGAGGAGGATGCTGTCGGCGCGCAGCGCGGCTTCGGCATCGACGACGGCCGGCAGCGGCTCGTAGTCGACGCGGATCCGCTCCAGCGCGTCCTCAGCGGTCGCGCGGTCGACGGCGGCCACGGCCGCCACCGGCTCGCCGGCGTAGCGCACGCGGTCGACGGCGAGGCACCAGTCATCGAGGGGAACGGCGGTCGGGATCAACGGACGGATCGGGTGCGAGGCCCGGGCCGCCTCGGCGCCGGTGAGGACCGCGTGCACGCCGGGGACGGCCGCCGCCTCGCCGGCGTCGAGGCCGACGATGCGAGCGTGCGCGTGCGGACTGCGCAGCATCGCCGCGTGCAGCTGTCCCGGCCGTGTGAGGTCGTCGAGATAGAGGCCGCGGCCCGAGAGGAGGCGAGCGTCCTCCGTTCGCGCGAGCGGTCTGCCGACCCACCGGGTCATGCGCGAAGGCGCCGGGCCGCGAGCTCGATGGCCCGCACGATGTTGACGTAGCCCGTGCACATGCACAGGTTGCCGGCGATGGCGGCGCGGATCTCGTCACGCGTGGGCGCCTCGTTCTCGGCGAGAAGCTCGTGGGCCGTCGCGAGCATGCCGGGCGTGCAGAATCCGCACTGGAGCGCGTGGCACTCGCGGAACGACTCCTGCAGCGCGCTCAGTCCATCGGCCGGGGTGAGGCCTTCGACGGTGACGACCTCGGCGCCGTCGAGCTGAACGGCGAGCAGCAGGCAGCTGCGGGCGGTGCGGCCGTCCACCAGCACCGTGCAGGTGCCGCACACGCCGTGCTCGCAGCCCACGTGCGTGCCCGTCAACCCGAGGTCCTCGCGCAGCAGATCGGCGAGCGAGCGCCGCGCGAAGACGGTCCGCTCGACCGTTCGCCCGTTCACGCGCAGACGCACGGACGCCGAGCTCATCCGGCCACACGCGCGACGGCCTCGCGCACCGCCTGCTCGGTGAGCACGCGGACGAGATGAGCGCGGTACTCCGTGGAGGCATGCACGTCGGCGGGTGGCCGACAGTCCGCCGACGCGTGGGCCGCCGCCGCCGCCCCCAGCTCGGGTGACGGCGCGCTGCCGGCGATGGCCGCTTCCGCCGCTCGCAGGCGCACCGGTCGATCATGGGCGCCGAAGGCGACCAGACGCACCTCGTCGCAGCGATCGCGCGCTGCGCGAATGACGGCGGCCACGCCGGCGATGGCAAAGTCCCCGGGACGTCGTGCGACCTCCCCGAAGCCCCAGCCGGTGCGACGGGGGCCGGGAAGCTCGACCTGGATGAGAATCTCGCCGGGGGCGAGCGAGGTCGTCAGCATGCCGACGAAAAAATCGTCGAGGGCGACGCGCCGGCGGCCGCCGCGGCCGGCGAGGATGACGCTCGCCTCGAGGGCGAGCAGCGCGGCCGGCAGCTCGGCGGCCGGATCGGCGTGGGCGAGGCTGCCGCCCACGGTGCCACGATTCCGGATCGCGCGGTGGCCGACGTGCGCCGCCGCGGCCGCCAGGAGCGGCGCTCGCTCCTTCACCAGCGGTGTCGTGAGCAGCTCCGTGTGGCGCGTGAGGGCTCCGATGTCGAGACCGCCATCCCGCCGGGGGCGCACGCCGTCGAGGCCCGGGATCGCGTTGATGTCGACCACGCGCGCCGGGCGGACGAGGCGCATGTTGAGCATCGGCACGAGGCTCTGCCCGCCCGCCAGGATCTTGCTGTCCGCGTCCAGCGCCGCCAGCGCGTCGTCCAGCGTGCGCGCACGCACGTACTCGAACGGCGCGGGCTTCACCCGGCGAGTCTACCCCGGCCGCGCGTCTCCGCGCTCGATGGGTCGCGCCCGGATCGTCGTCATCGCAGCTCTCTCGCCCTCGGCTCGCGCCAGCGCGGCCGGGCGGCGTTCACGCAGGCCGCGTGCGCTATCATCGCGCTCACCTGTTCCACGAGGAGGAGCATCGATGGCCTACCGCATCAATCACATCCATCTGAAGGCGCCGGATCCCCGCAAGACGGCGGAGTGGTACACCACGGCGTTCGGCTTCAAGATCGTCAATGACGAGACGCGCGTGTTCGGCGATCGCTTCGTGCGCTGCCTCAGCGAGGACGGCGGTCTCGCCGTGAACATCTCGGGCGCCCGCACCGGCGAGCAGTTGCGGCCCGGCGACGCCCGCGCGCACTTCGGGCTCGAGCATTTCGGCTTCGACTCGCAGGACATCGAGGGCGACATCCAGCGGCTGCAGGGTCTGGGCGCCGCGCTGCTCGAGGGGCCGATCCAGATTCCCGGAGGCGCGCGCATCGCGTTCATGCAGGGGCCCGACGACACGCGTCTCGAGCTCGTGGAGCGAAAGACGCCATCGGGCGGCTGCTGCTAGCGGCGCGGCTCGCGATACATCGGATCGATCTCGACCTGGTAGCCGTCCGACAGTCGGTTGGTTTTGTTGGCCATGCCGACGACGGCCATGAGCTCGCCGAGCATCTCGTCGGTCATGCCCTGCTTGCGCGCAGAGGCCGTGTGCGAGGCGATGCAGTACTCGCACCCGTTCGTCGTGCTGACCGCCAGATAGATCATCTCCTTGGTGAGCACGTCGAGCGCCCCCGGCGCCATGACCGACTTGAGGGTCTCCCAGGTCCGCCGCAGCGTCGGCGGGTGACTCGCCAGCGCCTTCCAGAAATTATTGACGTCCTCGATCTTCCGCGCCGCCTTGATGTCGTCAAAGACCGCCCGCACCTCCGCCGACGCCGCCGCATACTCGATCAGCCCAACGCTCGCCATTGCCGCCGCCTCCTAGGAGAAATCGTGAACCGCGACCGTTCCCGGGGGGCGGGTGGCGCCGGGTGC
>JBIOXS010000187.1:0-2301 GCA_044869815.1 Candidatus Rokuibacteriota bacterium
CGCGATCGCCGTGCTGCTCTGGTACGTGCTCGAGCACACGCGCATCGGCCGCTACCTGTTCGCCACCGGCGGCAACAGCGAGGCGGCCCGGCTCTCCGGCGTGCCGACCGATCGGCTGGTCTGGGGAGCCCTGGCCGGCTCCGGCGCGATCGCCGGGATCGCCGGCGTCATCTACGGCATGCGGGTCGGGACGTTCGATCAGACGGTCGGGCCGGGCTACCTCTTCCCCGCCGTCGCCGCTGTGTTCCTCGGCGCGTCGCAGCTCTCGCGGCGTCCGAACGTCTGGGGCACGCTGATCGCCTACTTCGCGCTGGCGTTCGGCATTCAGGGGCTCGCACTGACGTCCTCGTCCGCCGCGGTATGGAGCCAGCCGCTCTTCCAGGGGGTCGCCCTGATCGTCGCGGTCGCGATCGTCAGCGTGCCGGCGATCCGTCGTCGCCGCGCGAAGGCGAAGGTCTCATGAGCAACTCCGGCCTGCTGAGAATCACGGGACTCACCAAGCGGTTCGACGCGACGTTGGCGCTGGACGCCGTCGACCTCGACGTCCACCCGGGAGAGGTTCACGCGCTCGTTGGTCACAATGGATCGGGGAAGTCCACCCTGATCAAGATCCTCGCCGGATACCACCGGCCGGACCCCGGCTCGGCGATCACGCTGGGTGGGGTGCCGCTGGCCTTTGGCAGCGCCGCGGCAGCGCTTGCCGCCGGACTGCGATTTCGTGCACCAGGATCTCGGCCTCGTCCACACGCTGAGCACGACGGAGAACCTCGCGTTGGGTGTCGGCTTCGAGACCGGCCGCGGCGGGCACATCCGCTGGAGCGCCGAACGACGCTCCGCGCGGCGCAGGATGCGGGAACTCGGCTATGACATTGACCCGCGCCGGCCCGTGGGCGAACTTGCCGCCGCCGAACGGACCGGGGTCGCGATGGCCCGCGCGTTGCGGGACGCCGAGCAGGCGCGCGTCCTGGTCATCGACGAGCCCACCGCGATGCTGCCGCGGCACGAGGTTGCGGTGCTCTTCGACGCCATCCGGCGGGTCCGCGAGCGTGGCGTCGGCGTGATCTACGTCTCGCATCGTCTCGACGAGGTGTTCTCGATCGCCAGTCGCGTCACCGTGCTGCGCGACGGGCACCGGGTCGGGACATTCGCCGTCGATGAGCTCGACGAGCGGCGCCTCGTCGAGTTGATGACCGGCGGCGAGTCCCTCACGGCGCGGGCGGACGCGCGTACGGACGAGCGCGAGGACGGGCTGCTGGCCGTGGACGGCCTGCACGGCACGGTCCTGAGTGACGTGAGCCTGCGCGCTCACGGCGGCGAGGTCCTCGGCGTCGCGGGGCTGACCGGCTCGGGGCGCGACGAGCTGCTGCCGCTCCTGTTCGGCGCTCGCGAACGCAATGGCGGCGACGTCCGTGTGGCCGGGACGGCGCTGGCGTCGGGACGGCCGTCGGCGGCGATCGCCGCCGGCATGGCGCTAGTGCCCGGAGACCGCCACACGGCCGGGAGCGTGACGTCTCTGTCGGTGCGAGAGAACCTCGTCCTCACCGATCTACGCCGTCATGCGACCCCCCTTGGAGCGCTGCGGCGCAAGGCCGAGCGGGCTGAGAGCCGGCGCTGGATCACCTCGCTCGACGTCCGCCCACCGGAGCCGGACGCCCCGTTCATGAGCCTTTCGGGCGGCAACCAGCAGAAGATCGTCCTGGCCAAGTGGCTGCGCGTGCGACCCCGGGTACTGCTGCTCGACGAGCCGACGCAGGGTGTCGACGTGCACGCCAAGGCGATCATCCATCACCTGGCCCGCGAAGCGGCGTCCGGCGGTGCCGCGGTGGTCATCGCATCCTCGGACGACGAGGAGCTGTGCGAATGCTGCGACCGCGTGCTCGTCGTACGCGACGGGCGGATTGCCGGTGAGCTGAGGGGAAACGACATCAATTCGCACGAGCTTGCACGGCTTCAGCTGGCGTCGATCGTCTGAGCTGGCCAGAGGTCGAACGGATTACCCCTGACGGCCGCTGCCCGTCAAGGCTGCCCTTGACGCGTGTCCCGGCGACGGAAGTGAAGATCGCCCGTGCGCCGCTGTTGAGCGGTCCGTTCCGCCGGCCAGGGTCGAACGTGCTCGAGCGCCGTAGGTACACCGCAGCTCCACCAGGACATCGGCGCTGCGCCACGATCATCGCGAGCTCTCCTCGGCGATCGCCAGCGCGGCGGCCGCGGCGCTCGCGTCGATTACCAGGACATCGATAAGGCCGCTGCGGGCGACCCCCACGATCGCGCCGGCCTTGCTTTCTCCGGCCGCCACGGCGA
>JBIOXS010000188.1:0-3847 GCA_044869815.1 Candidatus Rokuibacteriota bacterium
CCCCAGGGTGAAGCGATCGCCGCCGGCGCGGCGAGCGACGTCAAAGTCCTCGTCGTCGGCAACCCGGCGAACACCAACGCGCTGATCGCGATGTCCAACGCCGACGGCGTCCCGCCGGAGCGCTTCACCGCGATGACGCGGCTCGATCACAATCGCGCGATCGCGCAGCTCGCGCAGCGGACGGGCGCCGCGGTGTCCGAGATCACCAACATGGCGATCTGGGGCAATCACTCACCCACGATGTACCCCGACCTGTTCAACGCCAAGGTGAGGGGCGAGCGGGCGTGGGACGTGGTCGGCGACGAGGCGTGGGTCGCCGACGAGTACATCCCGCGCGTGGGCAAGCGGGGCGCGGAGATCATCGAGGCCCGCGGCGCGTCCAGCGCCGCCTCCGCCGCCAGCGCCGCGATCGACCACGTGTATGACTGGGTGAACGGCACCGCCGACGGTGACTGGGTCTCGATGGCAGTGCCGTCCGACGGCTCCTACGACGTGCCCGAGGGCATCATCACCTCGTTCCCGGTGACGACCAAGAACGGTGAGTGGAAGATCGTGCATGGCCTCGACGTCCCCGAGTTCTCGCGCGAGCGGATCACCAACACGGTCAACGAGCTCCTGGAGGAGCGCGAGGCCGTCGCCAAGCTCGGTCTCGTGAGCTAGCTCTCGCGCAGGTGCCACCCGCGCCCGGACTTCGTCACCTTGCCCTCCTCGGCGAGTCCGGGCATGACGCGGTAGAGGTAGTTCTGTTGGATTCCCATCGCCTCCGCGAGCTCGGGGATGGTGATGCCCGGGCGCTCGGTCACGAGCTGCAGCGCCTGGGCGGCGCGCGTGCCTCCACCCTTCGGACGGCCGCGCCGGCCGCCGGTGGCGGCGCGCGGGCGGCGGGCGCGGCGGGCGGGTGCGGCCGACGGCGCGGCTGCCGGCTTGGTGGCGCCGTTCGACAGGCCGCCGAGCGCCTGCTCGGCGGCCTGGAGCAGGTTGTACTCCTCGACGGCCGGCTTGAGTTCCTTCATGCGCGCCTGGATTTCCTTGCGCTTCTCGTCGAGAAAATCGGCCATCTGAGTGTGACTCCGGGGAAGAGAGTTAATTTGTCGCCGCAAATGTACCCAACTGCGCCAAAAGCGACGCATGGAGCGTTGCCGATCAGGTTTCCAGCAGCGCTTTGAGTTGCTGAAGTGAACGTTGCGCCTCGCGCTCGGGCACGCCGCCCACGAGGAAACGGCTGGCCGCCTTGCCCAGCAGTCCGCCCGGCGCCTTGAACTCGTTCTCGTACTCGAAATGCGTGCCGTCGCGGTTCGGTGTCAGGCGGTAACTGGTGCGTGCGTAGGAACCGGCGGGCCCCCGGCCCTCCCAGGTCGCGTGGTCGGGGCGCTGTGCCTCGGTGAGGGTCCAGTGGACCTTGAAGTTGGCGTGCCGCAGACACAGTGTCTGATCCATCTCGAACCCCGTGCGCGGTTCACCGGAGTCGGCGCGATTGACCTTGCGGTGGATCGTGACCCACTCGTGCAGCCGTCCCGGGTCGAGCATCAGGTCATAGACCACCTCGGGCGGCGCGGCGATGTCGATCTTGGCTCGGACTTCACTCATGCGGAAGCCTCCATATCACGCAGAGCCCGTTCGACCGCGGCTTCGAAGCGGTGCAGGCGCACGCCGAAGGCGCCGGCCGCGTCACCGTCGCGTGGCAGCAGGTCGTGCTCCAGGGACTCCATCAGGGGTTCGATCAGGCCCGCGTCCTCCTCGGCCACGGCCGCGGCGAGGACGGACGCGACCGGTGTGAGGTTGAAGGGCAGGTTGATCGCGGGGCGCTCGATCAGCATCACGGCCGCGATCCGCTCGAGCATCTCCTGGTAGCTCATCGCATCCGGCCCGCCGATGTCCCAGGCGCGACCGGCGTGACGCGCCGGCAGCGTGGCCGCGGCGGCCAGGAACTCGAGCACGTCGCGGCCGTCGACAGGCTGCGTGCGGTTCGAGCGCCACGCGGGCAGCGCCAGCACCGGCAGGCGCTCGATCAGCCGCACGAGGAACCGGAACGAGCGCGAGCGGGCGGCGACGACGATCGACGCCCGCAGCGCGATCGACTCCGGCGCGGCCGCGAGCAGCGTGCGCTCGACCGCCAGCCGCGAGCCGAGATGGCGCGAGAGCGCGCCGTCGGACGGCACCAGTCCGCCGAGGTAGACGATCCGCCGCACGCCCGCGGCGCTCGCCGCCGTCGCGAACGCGCCCGCCTGCCGGTGCTCGAGGTCCACGAATCCGGTCCCGGCGGGTCCCTCCATCGAGTGGATCAGGTAGTAGGCGACGTCGATCCCGTCCAGCGCCCGCTCGAGACCCCGGCCCGTCGTGGCGTCGCCGAGCACGAGGTCGTCGAGGCGCACGCCGGTCGCCAGCACGCGCTCGCGCGAGCGGGCGAAGCCGCGCACGGCGTGCCCGTCGCGGACGAGCCGCGGCACGAGCGCCGCGCCGGCATAGCCGGAGACGCCGGTGACGAGGGTCTTCAAGCGAGCCATGCTTCCCAGGCTGGCACGGACCGAAAACCCCGCAGGTTCCGGCATCGGCTTCTCGCAAAGGGGGAGGAAAACGCCCGAACGCGGGCTATTTGCGGGGAGCACACGAAGAAGTGACCGTTTTGCGGATCCGGCGCGCCGGCGGCCCTTGCGCGGCCCGCCTCGCTTCGCTTTGATCGCCCACGTCCTGTGACGGAGTCGTGAACGAAGGGGTCATCGAGGTCGTGTCTGCAGTTGCCGCGTCGCCGCGTGCCAAGAGGGCGAAGAAGGTCACGTGCGAGGAGTGCTTCTTCTCGCGTCACGGCCTCTGTGCGCTGGATCTCGACGAGCCGTGCGCGACGTTCCGGCCCGATCATCCCGACGGGCTGCGGCCCCCGACCCAGCTGCGCTTCGTCTTCCGCCAGGAGCGCCGGCGCCAGGCCGCGTGGGCGTTCCCTACGGCTGAGGAGCAGGCTCGGCTGCACGGCTGACCCAGTTGGAGCCGGGCGTGTCGGTCAGCCCATGGGCGAGGATCGACGTGAACACGCACAGCGCCGCGAGGTTGAAGATCCGCTCGGAGCCGGGGAAGCCCTCGGCCAGCACGAGCAGCGAGAACGCCATCGTGGCGACGCCCTTGGGACCGAACCAGGCCATGAACACCTGCAGGTAGAGCGGGAGCCTCGTCCCGATCAGCGCGACCGCGATCGCCGCCGGCCGTGCGATCACCAGCGTGACGACGACCACCGCGACCGCCGCCCAGCCGTCGCCGAAGAGGCCGTCGAGCGTCAGCAGCGAGCCGAAGACGACGAACACGCCGAGCTTGACGATCTCGACGATGTCGTCGGCGCGGTCCTCGAACGTGTGCCGGAGGTCGTGGCGGCGGATGCCGAGCGTGATCGCGCACACGAACACGGCGATCAGCCCGTTGCCCTCGGGCGGTAGGCCGACCGTGACGCCGTAGGTCGCGAACGCCGCGCCGAGTGCGTACAGCGACTGCTGATGCGCTGGGATGCTCCACTCGCGCGGGATCAGCGCCGCCGCCAGCAGCCCCATCGCGATCCCGAATGCGAACCCGAGCGTCACGTCCTGGAGCACAAAGTGCCACCAGACGAAGTCGTCGTCGCCGCTCAGCGCCGCACTGAAGGCGAGCACGGCGGGCAGCGCGAGCCCGTCGTTCATGCCGGACTCGAGGTTGAGCGAGTGGCGCACGACGCGCGGCACGCGCGCGTTGGTGACCACTGACGACGACAGCACGGGGTCGGTGGGCGAGAGCAGGGCGCCGACGAGGAAGCTCTCCGTCCAGCCGAGGTTCGTGAGGACGTGGGTGGCGACCGCGACGATCACGCAGGTCAGCGGCATCGCGATGA
>JBIOXS010000189.1:0-75218 GCA_044869815.1 Candidatus Rokuibacteriota bacterium
GGATGTTGGAGTTCTCGACCACCAAGAACACCGCCGCGATTTTGCCGCCTGGAAGCGCGCACATCGAGGGGCTGATCCGCGGTCGATCGAACGGGCTGAATACCCGCAAGCCTTCCGTCAAGCGGCGGCGCCGTCGGTAGCAGGTGAGGTGATCGGCGAGCGGCACACAGGATAGGCAGTGTGCGCCGAAGTGTGCGCGGGTCGTGCGCGAACGGCGACAGAGCGCAGCCTCGCCGGCTTAAAATAACCAGAAAGTGGGGCTTTCAGAGAAGCCACACCTATTGTTTCGGGCTGCAAATCCGTTATGCGCCGGTTCGAATCCGGCCGCCGCCTCCATCCTTACGCGCTCGTGGCGGACCCAGCCCGGGCCGGCTGCCACGCGGCGGCGCGTTTCCGGGGGGAGTGCGCGCTTACCCGCCGCAGCGAGGGTCGTTGATTGAAACCGTGGTCCCAGAGAGATAAAAGATCACTGCAGCGGAGTTGTTATCGTAGTTGCTCTCGATGATGTTCCGATTGGGGTTCGCCGTCGATCGGAACCAGTAACAGCCGTCACTCAGGCCCGTGATATCGAGGCTTTGGCCGTCGATATTCCAGGGGTACGTGTCGCCATAACCGACCGACAGCCCCTCGATCGCATTCTTATCGCACCGGCCGTTGTCGCCCCATCCGAAGTGCGGCAAGCTCGCGCCACCGTCCTCGGGATTGACGTTATCGCGGATGCACACCGTCGTCTTCTGGCTCGCTGCGATGGGACCACCGCTGGCGGTGAGGATTTCGTAGAGCGCGAAAGCGTCGAAATGCCAATGGTGGTGCGTCCGATGGAAGACGAACGTGCCGACGAGGGTCTCTGAGAACAAGGCTGGCGTGCCATCTGCGGCGTGCGAGTACATTCGCTGATAGGCTTCGGTCTGGTTCTTGGTCCTCTGCTTTGGCCTAAGTTCGAGAGGGCCGTCGCCCCAGTTGTAAACGGTGTTAGAGAACCGCAGCAGCTTCCGGCCGTTCTCGATGCGAACGGCGAGGTCTGCTGGTTCCCGTGTGAGAAGGTCGGGGTAGTGCGGAGCTCCCGCCTGGGAACTACCTGCCTCCGTGTGCGCGTGGCTCACCTCTGTGGCACTCGTCAGAATCGCCACGATCGCTAGGGCGAGCACCGTACCGATGAGATCGCGTCGGGTCATGGAGGGACCTCCGTCTCAGAATCGACGTCGTACGCGAGGGGGATTTTACGTCGATCGCGGCGGCAGTGATGGTATTCCTGCGCTCATGCCGCGCGCGCGTGGAGACCAGATGCTACCAGGAAACGCCGGCGATCGTCGTCACGCGACGAGCGGCGGCGGATCGTCGTCGTCGGTATTGCTCTCGTGGCCCGAGCGGACGTCGCGCAGCGCATCGTGCACGGAGCTGAAGCGCTTGCCGGAGAGGCTCGTGAGATTGCCGTCGCGCACGATCCACGTCCACTCGTGTCCGGCAGGTCGAAGCTCTATCTTCATCGGCCCCTCCTCGAGAGGGGCGGAGTGTAGCCGACAGGCGGTCGCTCGCCAACGGGAAAGAGATTTCCAGGTCCCGGTAAAGCTTTCAATCCTCGGACCAGCGCTTGAGCTTTGCGCGCGAGCGTGGTTCCATGGCGCTGCAACGACCCCGGCTGCGCATCCTTCCCAAGGAGGCGTCCATGCGGCGCTCGCTCCTGACGCTCTCGCTGCTCTTCGCCGTGCTCACGCTCGCCTCGACGGCCTCGGCCGAGTGGTTCGCGGACGGGTACGTCGGCGCCTCACTCACCCACCGAGGCGACGTCACCTTCGAAGCCTTCGGCGCCGAGCAGGAGCGGGACGCGGAGTTCCGCAGCTCGGCCGTGTTCGGCGTGCGCGGCGGCAAGTGGCTCGACCCGCTGCCCTGGCTCGGCGTGGCCGTGGACCTTTCGTACTTCCGGCCCAGCGCCGACATCCAGGTCTTTCCGATCACGGCGCTGGTGATGGCCCGCTACGGCTTCCTGCCGGACGAAGAATTCAAGGAAGGGCGCCTGCACGTCTACGCCGGCCTGGGCGGCGGCCTCTTCATCTCCAACGTGGATGGCTTCATCGGTCGACTCCAGTCCTCGGACACGAGCGTCGACTTCGGCCTCGACACGCGCCTTGGCGCGTCCTACCGGGTCGAGTCCAACTGGGCCATCTTCGCCGAGTACCGCTTCACTCACGTATCCCCGTCGTTCGACGTGAACGCGTTCGACGCGCGGACGTCGGCGGACACGACGTTCAACACGAGCCATTTCCTGCTGGGCGTGTCCTACCGGTTCTGAGCGGCCGGCCGCCGCGCCCGATCGTATACTTGGCGTTGTTCAGCGCGGGGGCGTGGCGTAACTGGCAGCCGCCGAGGACTTAAAATCCTCTGTCCGCAAGGACGTGCAGGTTCGAATCCTGCCGCCCCTACCAAATCCCTGTTATCGTAGATGCCCATGTTCGCCTCGCCGGGGTCGGTCGCTCTCCAGATCGGTCCGGTCGTCGTGCGCTGGTACGGCATCCTCATGGCGGCGGCCATCGTCATCGGTCTGTGGCTCGGCCATCGCCAGGCGCGGAAGGACGGCCTGCCGGCCGACGACATCATCAGCGCCGGGCAGTGGGCGATCCTCGCCGGGCTCGTCGGGGCGCGCCTGTACGAGGTGGTCTTCAACTGGGACTACTACGGTCAGTACCCGTCCAAGATCCTGGCAGTGTGGGAAGGGGGCCTCGCCATCCACGGCGGGCTCATCGTCGGGCCGCTCGTCGGCGCCTGGCTGGCGTGGAAATGGCGGCTGCCGGTCTCCCGCGGGCTCGACGTGGCGGCGCCCTCGCTGGCGATCGGGCAGGCGATTGGCCGGTGGGGGAACTTCTTCAACGAGGAAGCGTTCGGTCGTCCCACCGATCTGCCGTGGAAGCTCTACATCTCGCCGCCGCATCGACCTCCGGGCTTCGCGCAATTCGACTACTTCCATCCCACGTTCCTCTACGAGTCGATCTGGGACTTCGGCGTGTTCCTCGCCCTCGTGCTCTGGCTGCGTCCCAAGCTGCGCAATCGTCCTGGCGCGCTGTTCTTCTGCTACGTCGGCCTCTACTCGATCGGACGCTTCGCGATCGAGGCGCTGCGGCTCGACAGCTTCTGGCTCGGCTCCTTCCGGGTGCCGCAGATCGCCAGCGTCGTGGGCCTCCTGATCGCTGCGCTGGGGCTCGTGTGGACGCGCCGCCGCTCGACGCGGCTCGTGGCGAGCTGAGTCGCCGCCGGGTGGCGCCGCGTGCACGTCGAGCAAGTCGGCCCGTACCTCTGGCGCATCCCCGCTGACGCGGCGCCCGGCATGCGGGTGCCCGGCCTCGTCGTCGCCGACGAGCCGTTGATGCGTCAGATCCGCACCGACGCCGCCCTCGCCCAGCTCGCGAATGGCGCGACGCTGCCCGGGATCGTGCGGGCGGCGCTCGCGATGCCCGACATCCATCAAGGGTACGGCCTGCCGGTGGGCGGCGTGGTGGCGACCGATTTGTCCGACGGCGTCGTCAGCCCCGGCGCCATCGGGTTCGACATCAACTGCGGCGTCCGCCTGCTTCGCACGGGCCTCGAGGCGCCGTCGATCGCGCCCAGGCTCGGTGCGCTGGTCGAGGCGCTGTATTCGGAGATTCCGTCCGGCGTCGGCGGGCGCGGCGGCGTGTCGCTCGATGCGCGCGGGCTCGCGCGCGTGCTCGAGGGCGGCGCGGCCTGGGCCGTCGGCGCTGGCCATGGCCGGCGAGAGGACCTCGACGCGATCGAATCCGGCGGCCGCCTGCCGGACGCGGTCCCGGACAGCGTCTCGGGTCACGCCATCGAGCGCGGCGTGCGGCAGCTCGGCTCGCTCGGCTCCGGCAACCACTTCATCGAAGTCCAGGTCGTCGACGAGGTCCACGATCCGGTCACGGCGACACGGTTTGGACTGCGCGAGGGGCAGATCACGCTGATGATCCACACGGGCTCGCGCGGGCTCGGCCACCAGGTCTGCACCGACTTCTTGAAGGTCGCCGGCGCTGCGCTGGCGCGGTACGGCATCGCGGTGCCCGACCGCCAGCTCGCGTGCGCCCCGGTGGACTCGCCGGAAGCGGCCGCCTACCCGGGCGCCATGCGGGCGGCCGCCAACTTCGCGTTCGCGAATCGCCAGGTGCTGGCCGAGTCGGCGCGGCGCGTGTTCGAGCGCGTGCTCGGCGTCGGCCCCGCCGAGCTGCGCATGTCGGTGGTGTACGACGTCGCCCACAACATCGCCAAGGAGGAGGAGCACGAGGTCGACGGGCGACCGCGCAGGCTGCTCGTGCACCGCAAGGGGGCGACCCGCGCTTTCCCCGGCCAGCCGGTGATCGTGCCGGGCGACATGGGGCGTTACTCGTTCGTGCTGGTTGGAACGGACATTGCCATGCGTGAGACGTTCGGCTCGACCTGCCACGGGGCGGGGCGCGTGATGAGCCGCACGGCGGCGGTGAAGGCCGCGCGCGGGCGCCGGATCGGCGAGGAGCTACGCGAGCGTGGCGTGGTGGCGCGCGCGGCCGGTCACCAGGCGCTCGCGGAGGAGATGCCGGAGGCCTACAAGGACGTGAAGGACGTCGTGGAGGTCGTCCACCGCTTCGGCATCTCCTCGCGCGTCGCCCGCCTGCGCCCGCTCGGCGTGATCAAAGGGTGACCTTCCGCAGCGTGGTAGACTTATCCGGATGTCGCGAAGAATAAAGGACAAAGCTCTCGCGCTGCTTGCCGCCGAGCAGGGGACCGTCCGCAAGGACTGGGGCGGCCGCGTGTCGATCGCCCTGGTCTACCCGAACACCTATCCGGTCGGCATGTCGAACCTCGGCTTCCAGACGATCTATCGCCACCTGAACGCGCTCCCCGACGTCGTCTGCGAGCGCGTCTTCCTTCCCGAGCCCGCCGACCTCGACGAGATGCGCCGGACATCGACGCCGCCGCTGTCGCTCGAATCACAGCGGCCGCTGACCGACTTCCAGCTGGTCGGCTTCTCGGTGACCTACGAGGGCGACTACGTCAACGTCCTGCGCCTGCTGGACATGGCCGGCATCCCGTTGCGAGCGGTCGAGCGGCGGCCGCACGATCCGCTGGTGCTCATGGGTGGCGTGTGCGCGTTCTCGAATCCCGAGCCGGTCGCGCCGTTCATGGACTTCATCGTCGTCGGCGAGGGCGAGGAGCTCGTCGGCGAGCTGATGCAGGCGTATCGCGACGGCTATCGGGACCGCGAGACGTTCCTTGACGGTCTGGGAGCGCTCCCCGGCATCTACATCCCGGAACGGCACGAGGTCAGCTATGACGGTGATGGCGGGCTCGCCGACGTGAAGCCGGCCCGTGGCGCCCCCGCCGTCGTGGTCAAGCGCCGCCTCAAGCAGGTGGACCAGTTCCGCACGATCGCCGCCGTCAAGACGCCGAACGCCGAGTACGGGCACATGGCTCTGCTCGAGGTCGGCAAGGGCTGCGGCCGGGGCTGTCGCTTCTGCCTCGAAGGCCAGGTCTACCGTCCCGTCCGGCACCGCAGCGTCGCCGCGCTGCGCGAGACGGTGGAGCAGCTGGCGGCGCAAGGGGAGAAGCGCATCGGCCTCGTCGGCGCCTGCGTGTCCGACTATCCCTGGATCGGCGATCTCCTCAAGGTCGTCGAGGACAACGGCATGGAGCTGTCGATCTCGTCGCTTCGCGCCGACAGCCTCACCGACCACCTCGTCGCCTCGCTGGCGCGCGGCGGTCACCGGACGCTCACCATGGCGCCGGAGGCGGGCACCGAGCGTCTGCGCCGGGCCATCCGCAAGACCATCACCGATGAGCAGCTGCTGGCGGCGTGCGACCTGGTGCGCGCGCGCGGGATTCCCAATCTGAAGACCTATTTCATGATCGGCCAGCCGACGGAGACGGCGGAGGACGTGGCCGCCATTCCGGACCTCGCGCGACGCATGCTGGACCGGCTACGGGTGCTCGATCCGAACGGCCGCCCCTTCGGCAAGCTCACGCTGTCGATCTCCTCGTTCGTGCCCAAGCCATGGACGCCGTTCCAGTGGGCGCCGTTCGACGGGGCCGCCTCCTTGTCGGCGAAGCTGGAGGTGATCAAGCGCGGGGTGCGGAGCTTCTCCAACGTCCGCGTGCTCCACGAGAACCCGCGCGAGGCGGCGCTGCAGGCGCTGCTGGCGCGCGGCGATCGTCGTGTCGGCGACTTCCTCGAGATGGCGGCCCGCCTCGACGGCGACTGGCGGCGGGCCCTGCGCGAGTGGGCCGGCGATCCGGAGTTCTACACCACGCGCGTCCGCGCCCTCGACGAGCGCTTTCCATGGGATCATTTCGACGTGGGGGTCAAGAAGGCCGGGCTGGTGCGGGAATGGGAGCGCGCGCAGGCCGATGCCGCGCCGGCGGGTGTGGCGTGATGGCGACCCCCGACACGTACGGTCGCCTGCTGCGGAATCTCCGGGTCTCCATCACGGATCGCTGCAACCTCCGCTGCGGCTACTGCATGCCCGAGGAGGAGTACGTCTGGCTGCCGCGCGAGGCGATCCTTCACTTCGAGGAGATCAGCCGACTGGTGGATGTCTTCACCACGCTCGGCGTCGACAAGGTCCGGCTGACCGGCGGCGAGCCGCTGCTCCGCCGTGACGTGCCGGCGCTCATCCGGCTGCTCGCCGCCAAGCCGGCCCTGCGTGATCTCGCCATCACGACCAACGGCGTCTTGCTCGCCGAGCACGCCGCGGCCCTCCGCGCCGCCGGTCTGCACCGGGTGACGGTGAGCCTCGATACCTTGCACGCCGATCGCTTCGCGGCCCTCACGCGGCGCACCAGCCACGCGCAGGTCCTCGAGGGCATCCGGAGCGTCCCGCGCGCGGGCTTCACGGGAACCAAGCTCGACACGGTCGTGATTCGCGGCGTCAACGACGACGAGCTCGCCGATCTGATCGAGTTCGGCAAGACGGTGCCGGCCGAGGTGCGGTTCATCGAGTACATGGACGTCGGCGGCGCCACCCGCTGGGCGATGGACCAGGTCGTCAGCGGCAAGGAGATGCTCGAGCGGCTCGAGCGACGCTACGGACGGATCACGCCCGTGATCGAGGAGAGCACGGCGCCCGCCGACCGCTACGCGCTTCCGGACGGCACCGTCTTCGGCATCATCGCCTCGACCACGGCGCCCTTCTGCGCGGACTGCGATCGCAGCCGGCTCACTGCGGACGGCATGTGGTATCTCTGCCTCTATGCGCTCACCGGCGTCGACCTGCGCGGACCGCTGCGCGCCGGCGCCCCGGCCGCCGAGCTGGCGGAATTGATCGCCGGCGGCTGGGAGCGTCGTGCCGACCGCGGCGCAGAGGAGCGGCTCGCGCTCCGCGATCGTCGCCCGCTCATCCAGATCGGGGGCCTCAAGCGAGATCCCCACCTCGAGATGCATACCCGGGGAGGTTAGCGTGGCCGCCGCCGACGAGGGCAAGGTCGACGTTCGCGAGCGGGGGGCGAACCAGCAGCAGTGCGAGCGCCGGCTCTTCATGCAGCTGCAAGTCCTGACGGGCTGCGCCGACGTCAAGCCGCTCGTCCGCGGCCTCGAAGCGAGCCGCCAAGAGGGCGTGCTCTACCAGGACGTGAACGATCCGCGCGGCGTCGGCATTCTCGGCATGAGCGAGGATCCGGTGTCGCTCGTGGGGCCGTTCCGCGATCTCCTCAACACCGAAGCCTTCGTCGGGCTGCCGATCCGCCCCGAGTTCACGATGCTCGGACGGACGTACTCGTCGGGCTTCGAGGCCGACCTCGAGGATTGGCTCCTGCGACGGCCGCGGCGCACGGTGTTGAATCCGGGGTGGCCGTGGGCGATCTGGTATCCGCTCCGGCGCACGGGCGCCTTCGCGCGGCTGTCGGCGAAAGAACAGGGCGAAGTGATCCGCGAGCACAGCGTGCTCGGCCGCGCCTACGGCGACGCCGACCTCGCCCATGACGTCCGCCTTGCCTGCCACGGTCTCGACGTCCACGACAATGACTTCGTCATCGGCCTGATCGGCAAGGAGCTGCACCCGCTGTCGCACCTGGTGCAGACGATGCGCAAGACCGCCCAGACCTCGCAGTACCTCCAGACGCTCGGCCCCTTCTTCATCGGCCACGTCGGCTGGCAGAGCCCGCTCCGCGCGTAGGAGGGGGCCGCCGAGGCCCCTCCGAACTTAGAGCGGCGCCGGGAGGTCGGAGCCGCCCATCAGGTAGGCGTCGACGCCGCGCGCGGCGGAGCGGCCTTCGGCGATCGCCCACACGATCAGTGACTGACCGCGCTGCATGTCGCCGCACGCGAACACGCCGGGCACGCTCGTCATCCAACTCGCGTCGCGCCACACGTTGCCACGCTCGGTGAGCCTGACGCCGAGGTCGGTGAGCATGCCGGGCCTCTCGGGGCCGACGAAACCCATGGCCAGCAGGACGAGGTCGACGTCCAGCGTGAACTCGCTGCCCGGCACGGGGCGGAAGTCGAGACGGCCGCCCTCGCGGATCATGTCGACCCTCACGGCCTCCAGGCGCTCGAGGCGCCCGCCGTCGCCGAGGAAGCGCTGCGTCGACACCGCGTAGACGCGCTCGCCGCCCTCCTCGTGCGCGCCGGACACGCGGAAGATGTTCGGCCACTGGGGCCAGGGGTTGTCGGGGGCGCGCGTGTCGGGCGGCCGCGGCAGCAGCTCGAACTGATGGACGGACTGAGCCCCCTGGCGGTGGACGGTGCCGAGGCAGTCTGCGCCGGTGTCGCCGCCACCGATGATGACCACGCGCTTGCCCTCGGCACTGATGAACGCCTCGTCCGCGATGCTATCGCCCTCGCAGCGCTTGTTCTGCAGCGTGAGGTAGTCCATCGCGAAGTGGATGCCGCCGAGCTCGCGGCCCGGGATCGGCAGGTCGCGCGGCGCGCAGGCGCCCCCGGCGAGGACGATGGCATCGAACTCGCGCCGCAGATCGGCCACGGGCACGTCGACGCCGACGTGCGCATTGGTCTGGAACACTACGCCCTGCTTTTGCAGGAGCTCGAGGCGGCGGTCGAGGAAGCGCTTCTCCATCTTGAACTCGGGGATGCCGTAGCGGAGCAGGCCGCCGATGCGATCGGCCCGCTCGAAGACCATGACCGAATGGCCGGCGCGGTTGAGCTGCTCGGCGGCGGCGAGCCCGGCCGGCCCGGAGCCGACCACCGCGACCTTCTTGCCGGTGCGCGCGGCCGGCATCTCGGGAGTGACCCAGCCACGCTCGAACGCGTGCTCGATGATCGACACCTCGACCGCCTTGATGGTGACGGCGTCGTCGTTGATGCCGAGCACGCACGAGCCCTCGCACGGCGCCGGGCAGAGCCGGCCGGTGAACTCCGGAAAGTTGTTGGTCGCGTGCAGCCGCTCGATGGCGTCGCGCCAGCGGTCCTTGTAGACGAGGTCGTTCCAGTCCGGGATCAGGTTGCCGAGCGGACAGCCCTGATGGCAGAAGGGCACGCCGCAGTCCATGCATCGCGCGCCCTGCTTCGAAAGCTCGGCGTCGGGGTACGGGAGGTAGACTTCCTTCCAGTCGCGCAGGCGCTCGGCCACGGGCCGGGTCGGCCACTTCTTGCGCTGGATTTCGAGAAAGCCGGTGGTCTTACCCACTCGTGGCTCCGACGAGCTCGGCGAACGTCGGCTCGCGCCCCTCCGTGCGCGCGCGGTTGCGTGCCGCTTGCACGCGTTTCTCGTCCTTGGGCATGACCTTCACGAAGCGCGGCCGCATGGCCCGCCACCTGGCGAGGATCGTCGCGGCGTAGGCGGAGTGGGTGTAGGTGACGTGGCGGTCGATGAGGTCGCCGACGAGCTGCACGTCGGCCGGCTGATCGAGCGCCTCCAGATCCACCATGTCGCGGTTGCAGAGGCGGTGGAAGTCGCCGTCGAGATCGAGCACGAAGGCGAGCCCGCCCGACATGCCGGCCGCGAAGTTCCGTCCGGTGCGTCCGATGACCACCACGCGGCCGCCCGTCATGTATTCGCAGCCGTGGTCGCCCACGCCCTCGACGACGGTGTGGGCGCCGCTGTTGCGCACGGCGAAGCGCTCGCCGGCCACGCCGCGCACGTACGCCTCACCGCTGGTGGCGCCGTAGAGGGCGACGTTGCCGATGATGATGTTGTCCTCCGGCACGAACGTCGAGCGTCCCGGCGGGTGCACGATCAGCCGTCCGCCGGAGAGTCCCTTGCCCCAGTAGTCGTTGGCGTCGCCCTCGAGCGTGAAGGTGATGCCGCGCGGCACGAAGGCGCCGAACGACTGGCCGGCCGAGCCCGTGAAGTGGACCTTGATGGTGTCGTCGGGAAGCCCGGCCGCGCCGTGGCGGAGGGTGACCTCGTAGCCGAGCGTGGTGCCGACGGTGCGATTGACGTTGCGGATCGGCAGCGCCATCTCGACGCGTGCGCCGTGATCGATCGCGTCACGGCAGGCAGGGATGAGCGTCGTATGGTCGAGCGACTTCTCGAGCCCGTGGTCCTGAGCGATCACGCAACGGCGCGCGACGTCGGGCGGCATGGCCGGTTGATAGAGGATCGAGCCGAGGTCGAGGCCGCGTGCCTTCCAGTGATCGATGGCGGCCCTCACGTCCAGGCAGTCGGCGCGGCCGATCATCTCCTCCATCTTGCGGAAGCCGAGCTCGGCCATCAGCTCGCGCACCTCCTGGGCCACGAAGCGGAAAAAGTTGACGACGTGCTCCGGCCGCCCGGTGAAGCGCTTGCGCAGCTCGGGATCCTGGGTGGCCACGCCGACGGGGCAGGTGTTCAGGTGACAGACGCGCATCATGATGCAGCCGAGCACCACCAGGGGCGCCGTCGAGAAGCCGTACTCCTCGGCGCCGAGGAGGGCGGCGATGACGACGTCGCGTCCGCTCTTCATCTGCCCGTCGGTCTGCACGACGATCCGGTCGCGGAGCTTGTTCAGCACGAGCACCTGCTGCGTCTCGGCGAGCCCGAGCTCCCACGGAACGCCCCCGTGCTTGATCGAGGTCAGCGGCGAGGCGCCGGTGCCGCCGTCGTGACCGGAGATCAGCACGACGTCGGCGTGCGCCTTGGCCACGCCGGCGGCGACCGTGCCGACGCCGACTTCCGCCACGAGCTTGACGTGAATTCGGGCCTTTGGGTTGGCGTTCTTCAGATCGTGGATGAGCTGGGCCAGGTCCTCGATCGAGTAGATGTCGTGGTGCGGGGGCGGGGAGATCAATCCCACGCCCGGGGTGGCGTAGCGCACCTTGGCGATCCACGGATAGACCTTGTGGCCGGGAAGCTGACCGCCTTCACCGGGCTTGGCGCCCTGGGCCATCTTGATCTGGATGTCGTCGGCGTTGACGAGATACTCGCTGGTGACGCCGAATCGCCCCGACGCGACCTGCTTCACGGCGCTGCGTCGCCAGTCACCGTTCGGATCGCGCACGTAGCGCGCCGGATCCTCGCCGCCTTCGCCGGTGTTGGAGCGGCCGCCAATGCGGTTCATGGCGATGGCCAGCGTCTCGTGCGCCTCCTGGCTGATGGAGCCATACGACATGGCGCCGGTGGCGAAGTGCTTGAGGATGGACTCGACGGACTCCACGTCGGCCAGCGGCACCGGCGGACCGGCCGGCTTCAGCGTGAAGAGGCCGCGCAGCGTCGCGCGCTGCCGGCTCTGGTCGTCGACAATCCTCGAGTATTCCTTGAAGGCGGCGTAGCTGCCGGCGCGCGTGGAGGCCTGGAGCCTGGCGATCATGTCGGGATTGACCTGATGGTGCTCGCCGTCGCGGCGCCACTGGTACTCGCCGCCCCAGTCGAGATCCGGCCGCTCGACCGGCCGCTCGGGATAGGCCTCTGCGTGACGGCGTCGCGCCTCCTCGGCGATGACGTCGAGACCGATGCCGCCCACGCGCGAGGCCGTGCCGGCGAAGTAGCGGTTCACGACGGCGCGGTTGAGGCCCACCGCCTCGAAGATCTGCGCGCCGCAGTAGCTCTGGAGTGTCGAGATCCCCATCTTCGCCATGACCTTGAGGATGCCCTTGTTCAGCGCCTTGATGTAGTTGCGCACCGCCTTGGCGTGGTCCAGTCCGGTCAGGACGCCGTGGCGGATCAGGTCGTCGATGCTCTCGAAGGCCACCCACGGGTTCACGGCGCCGGCGCCGTAGCCGATCAGGAGGCACATGTGGTGGACCTCGCGCGCGTCACCGGTCTCGATGACGAGGCCGCACCGCGTCCGCTCGCCGTGGCGCACCAGGTGATGGTGCACGGCGGCGGTCGCGAGCAGGCTCGGGATGGCCGCCAGCTCGCGGCTGACGCCGCGGTCGGAGAGCACCACGATGTTGTGGCCGTCGGCGATGGCGGCGCTCGCGCGCCGCTGGACTTCTTCGAGCGCGCGCTCGAGACCTGCCGGTCCGTCGGCCACCGGGTAGAGCATCGGCAGCGTGATCGCCTTGAATCCGAGCTCGCGAACGTGCGCGAGCTTGGCCAGATCCTCGTTGGAGAGGATGGGATCCTTCAGCACGATCTGCCGGCACGAGCCCGGCTCGGCCTTCAGGAGATTGCCCTCGGGACCGACCGTCGACTCCATCGCCGTCACCAGCTCCTCGCGGATCTGGTCGAGCGGCGGGTTCGTGACCTGTGCGAAGAGCTGCTTGAAGTAATCGTAGAGGGGACGCGGCCGATCGGAGAGGACGGCCAGCGCGGTGTCCGTGCCCATGGAGCCGATCGGCTCCTCGCCGTTCTTCGCCATCGGCGCCAGCAGCAGACGCAGGTCCTCGTGCGTGTAGCCGAAGGCCATCTGCCGCGTCAGCACGGTGGCGTGATCGGACTCCGCCATCGGCGCCGCCGCCACGTCCCCGAGATGCACCTGGTTCTGGCGCAGCCAGTCGCCGTACGGATGCTCGGCCGCCAGCTGGGCCTTGATCTCGTCGTCGTCGATGATGCGGCCCTGGGCGGTGTCGACGAGGAAGATCTTGCCGGGGTGCAGGCGCTCCTTGACGAGGATCTGCTCGGGCGGGATGTCGAGCACGCCCACCTCCGAGGCCATGATCACCAGGTCGTCCTTCGTCACGTAGTACCGCGACGGCCGCAGCCCGTTGCGATCGAGCACGGCCCCGATCACGGCGCCGTCCGTGAAGGCGATCGAGGCCGGCCCGTCCCAGGGCTCCATCAGCGACGAGTGATAGTCGTAGAACGCCCGGCGCTCGGGGCTCATCGACTCGTGGTGCTGCCACGGCTCCGGGATCATCATGAGGATCGCGTGCGGCAGCGAGCGGCCGTTCATCACGAGGAACTCGAGCACGTTGTCGAAGGTCGCCGAGTCGGAGAGACCCTCACGCGTGACCGGAAGCACCTTGGCGAGGTCGTCGCCCAGCACGTCGGACTTGCACAGTGCCTCGCGCGCGCGCATCCAGTTGATATTGCCGCGCAGCGTGTTGATCTCCCCGTTGTGGGCGATGTAGCGATACGGATGAGCCAGCGGCCACGACGGGAAGGTGTTGGTGCTGAACCGCTGGTGCACGAGCGCCAGCGCGGACTCCACGTCGGGATCCAGCAGATCGGGGAACATCGCCTCGATCTGATCGGCCGAGAGCATGCCCTTGTAGATCAGCGTGTTGCTGCTGAGGCTCGGGATGTACGTCAGTCGCTTCTCGGAAAAGTCCATGGCCTCGACGGCATGCTCGATGCGCTTGCGAACGACGTAGAGCTTCCGCTCGAAGTGCGCGTGGTCGCGCGTGCCGTCGCCGCGGCCGATGAAGACCTGCTCGATGTGCGGTTCCACGCCCACGGCGCTGGCGCCCAGATGGCCGTCGTTGCTCGGGACGTCGCGCCAGCCGAGCAGCCGCTGTCCCTCTTCGGCGACGATGGCGGAGATCAGTCCCTGGACCTTCTCGCGCTGCACGACGTCGCGGGGCAGGAAGACCATGCCGGCGCCGTAGTCCTTCGGGCCGGGGAGAGGCACACCGATGCGCCCGCACTGCTTGCGGAGGAACTTGTCCGGCATCTGCAGGAGGATGCCGGCGCCGTCGCCGGTGTTGGCCTCGCAGCCACAGGCGCCGCGGTGCAGGAGGTTGATCAGGACCTGCAGCGCCTGGCGCACGATGCCGTGGGAGCGCACACCCTTGATGTTCACGACGAAGCCGACGCCGCACGCGTCGTGCTCGTGAGCGGGATCGTAGAGGCCCTGCGCGGGAGGCGGGCCGACGAACGGTGGCGGCGCCTGCTCCTTCATGCTCTTACCCCTTTGTGAAGAGTTGCACGATAGTACTCGCCTCACCAGTATTAGTCATCAGGGAAAAGACGGATGGTAGGTATCAGCCGGACTAATGGTGTAGAGTGACAGCGTGCATCTGGAAACGCTGCGACTCTACTGCGACGTCGTCCGCCTGCGGTCCTTCTCGAAAGGCGCCGAGGAGAACTTCGTTTCACAATCGGCGGCCAGCCAGGCGGTCCAGCAGCTCGAGAGCCAGGTCGGGGCCGCCCTGATCGACCGGACGCAGCGGCCGTTCGTGGTCACCCCCGGGGGGCGCTCCCTCTACGAGGCGTGCCGCTCGATGCTCGAGGCCTGGGAGAAGGCCAAGTCCGACCTGGCGGCGGTGAAGGCGCGCGTCGACGGCACGGTCCGGGTGGCCGCCATCTACTCGGTCGGTCTGCACGACGTCAGCCGCCCGATGCAGCAGTTCTCGTCGCTGTACCCCGACGCGCGCGTGCAGCTCGAGTGCCTGCATCCCCACAAGGTGGTCGAGGCCGTGATGAGCGGCGAAGTCGACATCGGCATCATGTCCTATCCGCCGTCGGACCGCGCGCTCACCGTCGTGCCGCTGCGGAAGGAGCCGATGGCGGTCGTCTGCCATCCGAATCATCGCTTCGCCCGTCGACGGGTGCTCGATCCCTCCGATCTCCATGGCGTCCCCTACGTCGCCTTCGACCGGGCGCTGCCGATCCGCAAGGCGATCGACCGGATCCTCCGCCAGCACGGCGCGCGTCCGAATATCGTCATGGAGTTCGACAACATCGAGACGATCAAGCAGGCGATCATCATCGACGCCGGCGTCAGCATCCTGCCTCGCCACACCGTCCAGAAAGAGGCCGGCGTCCGGACGCTGGCGGCGGTAGGCTTGAGCGTGCCGGACCTGGCGCGGCCGGTGGGGATCATCCATCGACGGCAGAAGCCCCTGACACCGACGGCGACCCGGTTCATCGAGATGCTGAAGGACGAGAGCGCGCCAGGCGCTCGAGCGCAGGAGGCCCGGTGATGGACCATCTCGAGGACGATCACGACCCGATGCTCGATGACGACGAGCTGCAGGAGATCCGCGGCGCGTTCCTGAACGATACGATCGCCACGCTCGAGCCGGCGGAGCCGATCTGCCTGCGCGAGTCAGCGACCGTGGCCGACGCCATCGCGCGCATGCTGGAGCGGCGGCAGGCCGGCGTCCTCATCGTCGACGACGCAGGCCGCCTGACCGGCATCTTCACCGAGCGCGACGTCCTGACGCGTGTCGCCGGCGCCGGGCGAGAGGCGTCACGCACCGCGCTCGGCGACGTGATGACGCCAAACCCGGAGGCGCTGTCGGCCACGGACCGGATCGCGTACGCGGTCCACTCGATGAGCGTGGCCGGCTATCGCACGGTGCCGCTGGTCGACGCCGACCGCCGTGCCGTCGGCGTGGTGACGGTGAGTGACGTCATCCGGTGGCTCGCGCACCTCTACCCGGAGGCCGTTCTGAACCTTCCTCCGGGCGACGTTCTGAAGAACCCCCACGCCATTGACGCGGGGTAGGGGCGTTCCCTGCGTAACCACTCATTAACCTTGCCGAAAGCGGGGGGCTTCGCTAACATGAACCACGCCCCGTCGAACGGGGCGGCCTCGGCGTGAATCCCCGTCCGGTCGATCGCGGACGGCGTATGCGTCTGGCCTGGACACGGCCGACGCGAACCAGAGGGGAGAGAATAGCTCGATGAGCGAGACGGCGGCGCCCGCGACCGGGGCGAAGACACGGCGAGAGCTCGATCGCGCCGTCATCCGGTTCGCCGGCGATTCCGGCGACGGCATGCAGCTGACCGGCGAGCAGTTCACCACCGAGTCGGCCTGGGCCGGCAACGACCTCGCGACCCTCCCGAACTTTCCCGCCGAGATCCGGGCTCCCGCCGGGACGCTCTTCGGTGTCTCGAGCTTTCAGCTCCAGTTCGGCAGCCAGCGCGTCTACACGCCGGGCGACCGGCTCGATTGTCTGGTGGCCATGAACCCGGCCGCGCTCAAGGTGCATCTTCGCGACCTGAAGACCGGCGGCCTGCTCATCGTCAACACGGCGGCCTACGACAAGCGCAACCTCGACAAGGCCGGCTACAACGCCAATCCGCTCGAGGATCCGGCGCTGGCCGAGCGGTACCGCCTGCACAAGGTCGACATGACCGGCCTCACCCACGAGGCGATCAAGGACCTGCCGCTGAACACCAAGGAAAAAGACCGGACGAAGAACTTCTTCGCGCTCGGGCTGGTCTCCTGGATCTACACGCGGCCGCTCGAGCCGACGCTCGACTGGATCGGCAAGAAGTTCGCGAAGAATCCCCAGTTCGCCGAGGCCAACACGCGCGTGCTGAAGTCCGGCCACGCCTACGGCGAGACGGCGGAGATCTTCTCCGAGCATTACGAGATCGAGCCCGCCGAGATGCCGGCCGGCGTCTACCGCGCCATGACCGGCAATCGCGCGCTCGCCTGGGGTCTGCTGGCGGCCGCGGAGCGCTCGAAGGTGCCGATCATCTACGGCGCCTATCCGATCACACCCGCATCGAGCATTCTCGAAGAGCTCGCGATGCACAAGCGCTTCCGCATCCGCACCATCCAGGCGGAAGACGAGATCGCGGCCGCGACCGCCGCCATCGGAGCATCGTTCGGCGGCGCCATCGGCGTGACGGGGTCGAGCGGCCCGGGTATCGCGCTCAAGGGCGAGGCGATCGGCCTGGCGGTGACGGCGGAGCTGCCGCTCGTGGTCTTCGATATCCAGCGCGGCGGGCCGTCGACCGGCCTGCCCACCAAGACCGAGCAGGCGGATCTCATGCAGGCCATGTACGGCCGCAACAGCGAGTCCCCGGTGGTCGTGCTGGCGCCGGCGACGCCGGGCGACTGCTTCTACGTCGCGTACGAGGCGGTGCGGATCGCCGCCAAGTACATGTGCCCGGTCTTCGTGCTCAGCGACGGGTTCCTCGCCAACGGCTCGGAGCCGTGGCTCATTCCCGACCCCGACACGCTGCCGCCGATCGACATCCAGTTCCGGACGGAGAAGGAGGGATTCTTCCCCTACCTGCGCGATCCGGCGACCCTGTCGCGGCCATGGGTTCGTCCCGGGACGCCGGGCCTCGAGCACCGCATCGGCGGCATCGAGAAACAGGACGTGACCGGCAACATCTCCTACGATCCGGACAACCACGATCACATGGTCCGCACCCGCGCCGAGAAAGTGCGACGGGTGGCCCAGGAGATCCCGCCGACCACGATCAACGGGCCGGCCACCGGTGACCTGCTCGTCGTCGGCTGGGGCGGGACCTACGGGTCGATCACGGCCGCCGTGGAGCGCGCGCAGGCGGCAGGGCGCTCGGTGGCGTCGATCCACCTGCGCCACCTGAATCCGCTGCCGCCCGATCTCGGTCACATCCTCCGTGAGTACCGCAAGGTGCTCGTGCCGGAGATCAACAGCGGGCAGCTGGTGCGCGTGCTGCGCGCGGAGTACCTCGTGGACGCCGTCGGTTTCAACCGCGTGCGCGGGCTGCCCCTGGCGAGCGAGGAGATCTTCGAGGCGATCAACCAACTCATCGGGAGCCCAGCATGAGCGCCCCGGGGACAGGGGCGGCTGCCACGCCGGCGCCGAAGTACACGAAGAAGGATTTCGAGTCCGACCAGGACGTCCGCTGGTGCCCGGGCTGCGGCGACTACGCGATCCTGAGCGCGGTGCAGAAGTCGATGCCCGATCTCGGGATCCCGCGCGAGAACATCGTGTTCATCTCCGGGATCGGCTGCTCGAGCCGCTTTCCGTACTACATGAACACGTACGGCTTCCACACGATCCACGGGCGCGCGCCGGCCATCGCCACCGGTCTGCGGGTGGCCCGGCCCGATCTGAAGGTCTTCCTCGTCACCGGCGACGGCGATGGGCTGTCGATCGGCGGCAACCACATGCTCCACGTGCTGCGGCGCAACGTGAACATCACGATCCTGCTCTTCAACAACCGGATCTACGGCCTCACCAAGGGGCAGTACTCGCCGACCAGCGAGTTCGGCAAGGTGACGAAGTCCACGCCGCTGGGTTCGGCGGACCGGCCGGTCAACCCGCTGGCCTTCGCCCTGGGTTGCGGCGCCACCTTCGTGGCGCGCACCGTGGATCGCAACATCCCCCACATGGACGAGATGCTCAAGCGCGCGGCCGCGCACCGCGGCACCGGGTTCGTCGAGATCCTCCAGAACTGCAACGTGTACAACGATCTCGCCTGGAACGTGATCTACGACAAGGAGTCGCGGGCGCTCCACGAGCTTCGACTCGAGCACGGCAAGCCGCTCGTGTTCGGTCCGCCCGACGCGCGCAAGGCGGTGATCATGGACGGCGTCATCCCGAAGGTCGTCGACGCCAAGAGCGTGGCCGAGAGCGCGCTCTGGGTCCACGACGAGCGCAACGTGAACGCCGCCAAGGTCCTGGCCGACCTCTTCGCCCCGAGCTTTCCGGTGCCGATCGGCGTGCTGACGGACATCGAGGCGCCGATCTACGAGGACGTCATGTTGCAGCAGGAGCAGCGCGCGATCTCGGAGCGCGGACCGGGCAGCATCGCCAAGCTGCTCACCTCGGGAGATACCTGGAAGATCGGCTGACCCTCCCGGGCAGGCGATCCCCCCACTTGCCGGTCCGCCGCGTCGGGACCGGCAAGTTGCTTTTGGGCGACGCAGGGATCGAGTGATGGCACTCAGCGGCATCGTCGCAACCGAGCTTCAGCGGATCGTCGGCGCCGACGGCGTGTTCACGTCGCGCGAGGCGCGGCTGACCTACGACGCGGACATGCACACGCTCTACAAAGGTGAGCCCGACGCGGTCGTGCTTCCGCGCTCCACCGAGCAGGTCCGCGACGTCGTGCGCCTCTGCCGCCGCGAGCGCATTCCGGTCGTGCCCCGCGGCTCGGGCACCGGCCTCATCGGCGGCGCCATGGCGCCGCGAGGCGGCGTGATGGTCTCCATGACCCGCATGACCGAGATCCTCGAGGTGGACCTGACCAATCGGACGGCGACCGTGCAGCCCGGCCTCGTCAATCTGTGGCTCACCAACGCCGTGCGCGACCGCGGGTACTTCTTCGCGCCCGACCCGTCGAGCCAGATGGTGTCGTCGATCGGCGGCAACGTCTCGACGAACGCCGGGGGCCCGCACTGCCTGAAGTACGGGATCACGACGAACCACGTGCTGGGGCTCGAGTTCGTCACGGGCACCGGCGAGGTCATCCGCGTCGGCGGCAAGGCCGCCGATCGGCCGGGCTACGATCTGCCCGGCACGATGGTCGGCGCCGAGGGCACGTTCGGGCTCGTGACGGCGGTGACGGTGCGGCTGCTCCATGTCCCCGAGGCGGTGAAGACGGTGCTGGCGGCCTTCGCCACCGTCGTGGATGCCTCGGAGGCCGTCTCGGCCATCATCGCGGCCGGCATCGTCCCCGCCGCGCTCGAGATGCTCGACGAGGCCATGGTCGGCGCCATCAACGCCGCCGTGGGCAAGGTCTATCCCGACGGCGCCGGCGCCGTGCTCCTGATCGAGCTCGACGGGCCGCGCGCCGAGGTCGACGCTCAGGGCGAGCGTATCGCCGCGATCTGCCGCGAGCGGCAGGCGCTGTTCGTCACCGTCGCCCGTGACGAGCTCGAGCGCGCGCTCCTGTGGAAGGGCCGCAAGGAGGCGGCGGGCGCCATCGGACGGATCGCCTCCGCGTACCTGTTGCAGGATGCCGTCGTGCCGCGCTCGAAGCTGCCACAGATCATGCGCGAGATGGTCGCCATCGGCCGGCGCTACGGCCTCATGATCGCCAACGTGTTCCACGCCGGCGACGGCAACTTGCACCCGATGATCTGCTACGACGATCGCAAGCCCGAGGAGCTGGCGCGCGCGCAGGAAGCCAACGAAGAGCTGCTCCGCGCCTGCATCGCGCTGGGCGGCAGTGTCACCGGGGAGCATGGGGTCGGGATGGACAAGGCGAAGAACCTGCCGCTGCAATACGCCGACGCGGATCTCAACTTCATGTACCGGCTGCGGCGCGTGTTCGATCCCGACGGCCTCATGAATCCCGCCAAGCTCTTGCCGTCGCATCCGGCCTGCGGCGAGGGCTTCCGTCCGACGCGGCCGAAGCTCCCGGACGGCGCGTGGGTGTGACGGCGTGAGCGTCACGACGCGCTCGCTGGCCGGCGCGCTCGCGGCCGTGGTCGGCGCCGACGGAGTCCGCGACGACGCCGCGACGCTCTCCCAGGCCGCCGTCGACGGGCTGACGCCGCGCTCGGTGGTCTCCCCGGCGACGCCGGAGCAGCTCGCGCAGGTGCTCGCGCTGGCGCGGGCGGAGGAGCTCGCAGTGGTGCCCCGCGGCAGCGGGGTCAACCTCGAGCAGGGAGCCCCGCCGCGCCGCGTCGATCTCGTCGTCGATCTGCGCCGCCTCGACGCGATGGTGGAGCACAATCCCGACGACCTCACGATCAGCGTGCAGGCGGGGATGACGGCGGGGGCGCTGGCCGCTCGCCTCGCGCCGCATCGCCAGACGTTGCCGCTCGACCCGCCCGGCTGGAGCGCGCGCACGCTCGGCGGCATCGCCGCCACCCAGGCGAGCGGACCGCTCCGGATGCGCTACGGCACGATGCGCGATCTGCTCCTGGGCGTCCGCTTCGTCCAGGCCGACGGAGTCCTGACCTGGGGCGGCGCGCGGGTGGTGAAGTCCGTGACCGGCTACGACGTCCCCAAGCTCATGGTCGGCGCCCTCGGCACGCTCGGCGTCCTCGTGGAGCTGACACTCCGCCTGCATCCGGCGCCCGACGTCGAGGCGACCTGGCTGGCGACGTTTCCCTCGACGGCGCAGGCCCAGGAGTGTGTCGCGATGCTGCTCGACTCCGCGGTGCAGCCGAGCCGCCTGGAAATGCTCGATGACCGGGCGCTCGCCGGCTGCGGCCTGCCCGTGGCCGCCGCCGCCCTCGCCGTCTCCATCGCCACCGTCGAGCCGGCGGTGCGCGCGCAGGGAGCGGCCGTGGCCGAGTTCGTCCGGCGTGTCGGCGGCGGCATCGAGACGATCGACGCGAGCATCTGGAACGCTTACGATCGAATGCTCGCCGCCCCCGGCGGCGTGACGCTGCGCATCGGTACCGTGCCCTTCCGGCTCGCGGCGACCTTCGCCGAGACGCGAAGCGCGCTCGACACGGTGGCGGTCGCCGGCTGCGCGGGGCTGGGCGCGCTGCGGGCGCGCGTCGAGGGCGGCGACGTGCCCGCCCTCTCGCGTGGCATCGAGCGGCTGCGCGCATTCGTGTCCGAGGTCGACGGCGGCGTGATCATCGAGCGCGCGCCGCGAGCGCTGCGTGAGGCCGTCGATCCGTGGGGCCCGGTCGCGGCGCCGGCACTCGCCGTGATGCGCGCGATCAAGCGGGAGTTCGATCCGGCCGGCGTGCTGAATCCCGGCCGTTTCGTGGACGGACTCTGATGGCGGGCGAGACGGTCGACGCGCTTGACGCCCCGCAGACGCTCGCGGCGATCCGCTCCTGCGTTCACTGCGGCATCTGCCTTCCCCAGTGCCCGACCTACCGCGTGCTGGGCCAGGAGATGGATTCGCCGCGCGGGCGCGTCTACCTGATGCGCGCCGTCGCCGAGAAACGGCTCGACATGACCGACGGCTTCCGCCGCCACTTGGATCTGTGCCTCGGCTGTCGCGCCTGCGAGACGGCGTGTCCCGCCGGCGTCCCCTTCGGCTCTCTCCTCGAGACCTCGCGCGCCCAGATCGAGCGTCACGGACGGCCGCTCCGCGAGCGAGTGCTCTCCTCGCTGATCTTCGCCGTGTTCCCATATCCGGGGCGGCTGCGGGCGCTGCTCGCGGCGGGTCGGCTGTACCGCCGCTCGGGACTGCAGGCGTTGGTTCGCCGCACGGGGATTCTCCGGAGCTTCCCGCGCCTGGCCGCGATGGACCGGCTGGTGCCCGCCGTCCCCGCCGCGGCACCGCTGCCCGAGGTCGTGCCGGCACGCGGCCGGTCACGCGGCCGGGTCGCGCTGCTGACCGGGTGCGTCCAGCGTCATGTCTATGCCGACGTCAACCGCGACACCGCCCGTCTGCTCGCCCTCGCCGGCTGGGACGTCGTCGTGCCGCGCGGGCAAGGCTGTTGTGGCGCGCTCGAGCTCCACGCCGGCCGCCCGGACGCGCTGCGCCGCCGTGCGGCCGCGCTCGGGTCGGTATTTCCCTCGGACGTCGACTGGGTGGTGACCAACGCGGCCGGCTGCGGCGCGGCCATGCGGGAATACGGGCACTGGACGACGGACGAGGCGGCCATTCGTCTGGCGAGCCGCACGCGAGACGTCACCGAGCTCCTGGCCGACACCGAGCTGCCGCTCGAGCCGTTGCCGCTCACGGTGACGTACCATGATCCCTGCCATCTCGCCCACGGCCAGAAGATCCGCGCCGCGCCGCGTGCGCTGCTGGCGAAGGTCCCGGGCCTCAGCGTGGTGCCGCTCGCCGACAGCGAGCTCTGCTGCGGCAGCGCCGGCGTGTACAACATCCTGGAGCCGGAGATGGCCGAGCAGCTGCTGTCGCGGAAGATCGACCGCATCGTCGAGAGCGGGGCCCGCACGGTGGTCACCGGCAATCCCGGCTGCCTCTTGCAGATCGCGAGCGGCTGCCGGCGGCGGGGAGTGGAGATCGAGGTGATCCATCCGGTGACGCTGGTGGCCCGCGCGGTGCGATGGGAGGCGCCATGAAGATCCGACTCGCAGAGCACGCGAAATTCCAGGCCGACAAGATGGCGAAGATCGCGCTCGCGACCACCCCGCGCGCCCAGCTGGATCTGTACTGCCTCGAGTCGGGCCAGAGCCAGAAGGTCCACAGCCACGACGATCAGGACAAGGTGTACGTGGTGCTCGAGGGCCGGGGCCGCTTCACGGTCGGTGCCGAGCAGTACGCGCTCGCGCCGGGCGAGGCGGTCGTCGCGACGGCCGGCGCGCCGCACGGCGTGACCAACGATTCCGGCGCGCGGCTGCTCCTGCTCGTCTTCGTCAGTCCGCCGCCGCCGCACGCATGACCGGTCCGGCGCGCGCCGCGCTGATGATCACGTGCTTAGCCGACCTGTTCTATCCCGAGGTCGGCGAGCGCATCGTGCGTCTGCTGCGGCGGCTCGGCGTGACGGTGACGCTTCCGGGCGGCCAAACGTGCTGCGGTCTGCCCCTGTTCAACTCCGGCTACCACTCCGAGGCCGCCGCCGTGGCGCGCCGCACGGTGGCCGTGTTCGCGGACGCGGAGGCGGTGGTGGTACCGTCCGGATCCTGCGCGTGGATGGTGAAGCACGAGTACCCCGGCCTGCTCGGCAACGGTCCGGAGGCCGCGGCCGCACGGCAGCTCGCCGGCCGCACGTACGAGTTCTCCCAGTACCTCGTTCGCGCGCTCGGCCGGACGGAGTTCGAGACGGACGCGAGCGGGCGCGTGACGTACCACGACTCGTGTCACCTGCTGCGCGGCCTGCACGAGTCGGAGTCGCCGCGGACGCTCCTGCGCAATTTGCGGGGCGTGGAGGTCGTGGAGCTGCCGGGGAGCGATGAATGCTGCGGCTTCGGCGGCTCCTTCTCCGTCCGCTTGCCCGAGGTCTCGACGGCCATCCTCGACCGGAAGCTCGCCAACGTCGACGCCTCCGGCGCGAGCTGCGTCGTCGCCTGCGACGCCGGCTGTCTCATGCAGATGAAGGGCGGCCTCGAGCGCCGCGAGTCGAGCGTACGCGCCGTCCACCTGGCCGAGCTGCTCGATCGCGAGCGGGGGGGCGTCCGGTGAGCGAGCCGCTGATCACCACGCCGCTGCGCGATCGGGCGCAGCAGGCGCTCGGCGACCGCTTCCTGCACGAGGCGCTCGACATCGCGACCACGAAGTTCATCGGACTGCGCCGCGAGGCGTTCGGCGACTTTCCGCAGGGCGAGCAGCTGCGCGATCGCGCGCGCGCGATCAAGGAGGCCACGCTCCAGCGGCTCGACGAGCATCTGGAGCGTCTGATCGACAACGTCGAGCGTCTCGGCGGACGCGTGCACTTCGCCACCACCGCGGACGAGGCTCGCGACATCGTCCTCGACATCGCCCGCCGTACCGGCGCCCGGATGGCGGTGAAGTCCAAATCGATGGCCACCGAGGAGATTCACCTGAACGACGCGCTGGCGGCCGCCGGCGTGACGCCGGTGGAGACCGACCTCGGCGAGTACATCATCCAGCTGGCGCACGAGCGGCCCTCACACATCATCGCGCCGGCCATCCACAAGACGAAAGGGCAGGTGGCCGAGCTCTTCGCGCGCGAGCTCAAGCGCGAGGTCGCGCCCGACCCCGAGGTGCTGACGCGCATCGCCCGCGCCGAGCTGCGCGAAAAATTCCTGCAGGCGGACTTGGGCATCACGGGCGCGAACTTCGCCGTGGCCGAGACGGGGACGGTCGTGCTGGTGACCAACGAGGGCAACGGCCGCATGGTCACCTCGCTGCCGCGGGTGCACGTGGCCGTCATGGGGGTCGAGAAGGTCGTGCCGTCCATGACCGACCTGATGGTCTTTCTGAGCGTGCTCGCCAAGAGCGCGACCGGGCAGAAGCTGTCCGTGTACACGACGCTCGTCCAGGGGCCGCGCCGAGCGCGGGAGCTGGAAGGGCCCGACGAGTTCCACCTGGTGCTGCTCGACAACGGCCGGATCGCGCAGATCGGTGGCACCCTGCGCGAGGCGCTCTACTGCCTGCGCTGTGGCGCCTGCCTCAACGTCTGTCCCGTCTATCGGCAGATCGGCGGTCACGCCTACGGTTACACATATCCGGGCCCGATCGGGATCCTCCTCACCGCGATGCTGAACGGGCCGCGCTCGGTGAAGGAGCTGTCGCACGCCTCGTCGCTCTGCGGCGCCTGCGCCGACGCCTGCCCGGTGCGGATCGACATTCCACGGATGCTCATCGAGCTTCGCAAGGAGGTCGACGAGCAACAGCTCGCGCCGTGGCCCGAGCGCGTCCTGTTCAAGGCGTTCGCCTGGCTGCTGCGACGGCCCGGGGTCTACCGCCTGGGCGGGCCGCTCGGGCGCCTGCTCCAGCGACCGTTCGTGCGGGGCGGACGGATCCGCACGCTGCCGCTGTTCTTCGGCCACTGGACGCGGACGCGCGACCTGCCGCCGGTGGCGGCCCAGACCTTCCAGGAGCGCTGGGCGGCGCTCGAGCGGGAGACGCGGTGACCACGCGCGCGGCGTTCCTGGCCCGCATCCGCGGAGAGATGACGAAGACGCGCGGATTGTTCCCGGCGACGCCGGCCGAGCGTCCGGCGCTGCCGCGCGAGCGGTTCGACGTCCTGCGCCGGGAGCTCATCGAGCGCTGGCCGCAAACGCTCGAGCGATTTCGCGCCGAGTTCGAGCGAGTGGCCGGCGTGTTCCATCGCGTACCGACCGCGGCCGACGTGCCGGCCGTGCTCGAGCGCATCTGCCGCGAGGGCGGTGCTCGCAGCGTGGTGACGTGGGCCATCCCCGCGCTCGGCGTCGACGCGGCGCCGATGCTGGGCGCCGCCGGCATCGCCGTGCAGGCGATGCCGGGCAGGGTGCCGCGGGCCGAGGAGCGGTCTCGCCTGCGTCAGGTCGTTGCGGGGGCGGACGTCGGCGTGACCGGCGCCGATCTTGCCGTCGCGGAGACGGGGACGCTCGTGCTGCGCTCGGCGGCGGGACGGCCACGCTCGACGTCGCTTCTGCCGGCGTGCCACGTCGCGCTCTTCGACCGATCGGCGCTCGTCGAGACGCTGGAGCAGGTCGGCGTGGCGCTCGAGGCGTGGCACGAGGGGCGTGCGGCCGACGACGAGGGCGCCGTCATCAACCTCATCACGGGTCCGAGCCGTACCGCGGATATCGAGCTCACGCTGACGCGGGGCGTTCACGGTCCGAAGGAGGTCCACGCCGTCTTCGTCGAGGCGGGGCTGGGGACCGCCGCGCATGGGTGAGCTCTTCCATCCCGCCGACGTCGACCGGTTGATCCCGCGGCTCACGCGCGTGATGGAGCGAGCAATGACGGCGCACGCCGCGGGCACGGCGATCGCGGAGCGCCTCGAGCAGGAGCGCCAGCGCATCCGCCTCGCCGGCGGCGGCCTGATCGATCGCGGCGCCTGGCAGGCGGACTCGGAACGTCTGGAGGCGCTGACCGAGACGGTGCGTCAGGCGCTCGCCGAGATCGCCGAGATGGGTGGCGTCACCAAGGACGTCACCCTCGGCCTCGTGGACTTTCGCCACGTTCGCGAGGGGCGGGAGGTGAACCTCTGCTGGAAATTCGGCGAGGATGCCGTGCGCCACTGGCACGGGCTCGACGAGGGCTACGCGAGCCGGAGGCCGCTCTGAGCGCGCCGTACGCCGCCATCTTCTTCGATCTCTTCGACACGCTCGTCCACTTCGACCGCCAAAAACTCCCGACCATCGAGATCGGCGGCAAGGTCGTCCGCTCGACGGCCGGCTGCCTGCACGAGCTGCTGCGCGTGCACGCGCCCGGCGTCACGCTGCCCGCCTGCTACGACGCCCTGCTGGCGAGCTGGCAGGAGGCCGAGCGGCAGCGCGCCATCGATCACCGCGAGGTGGCCGCGCCCGAGCGCTTCCGGGACTTCTTCACGCGCCTGGCGCTCGAGCCCGCGCCGGCGGTGGCCCAGGCGCTGATCGACGCGCATCGCGCGGCCCTGGCGGCGGCGGCCACGTTTCCGGCGCACTATGGTCCCCTGCTGCGCCGCCTGGCGCGCAGTCACCGCCTCGCCATCGTCTCGAACTTCGACTACAGCCCGACGGCGCTGGCCATCCTGGAAGCGGCGGGCGTCCGGGAGCTCTTCGCGGCCGTCGTCGTCTCCGACCAGGTCGGCTGGCGCAAGCCACGGCCGGACATCTTCCGCTATGCCCTCGACGCCGCCGGTGCCGATCCCGCACGGACGTTGTTCGTCGGCGACAAGGCCGAGCTGGACGTGGCGGGCGCCCATCGCGTCGGCATGGACGCCGCGTGGGTCAATCCGGATCGCGAGCCGTTGCCACGGGGCGTCCGGCCGCCGGAGTACGAGATCCAGGACCTCGCCGAGCTCGAGCTCATCCTGGCCGACGGCCACGCTTGAACCCAGGGGCACGCGATCTGCATCTCAAGTGGCGAGGGAGGGCGAAGGTCATATGTCCGCGACGCGCAAGGTCATTGTCATTGGCTCCGGCCCCGCGGGCTACACGGCGGCGATCTATGCCGCCCGGGCGAACCTGGCGCCGCTCATGATCTCGGGCGTTCAGTCCGGCGGTCAGCTGATGCTGACGACGCTCGTCGAGAACTACCCCGGGTTTGCCGACGGCATCGACGGTCCCGACCTGATGGAGACGATGCGCAAGCAGGCGGAGCGGTTCGGGACGGAGATGGTCGCCGACGACGTCACCGCGGTCGACTTCAGTCGCCGGCCGTTCGTCGTTCGCACCGCCGATCAGTCGTGGGAGGCCGACACGGTGATCATCGCCAGCGGCGCCACCGCCAAGCTCCTGGGTCTGCCCTCCGAACGCGCGCTGCTGGGGCGCGGCGTCTCGACGTGTGCCACCTGCGACGGGTTCTTCTTCAAGGATCAGAACGTGATGGTCGTCGGGGGCGGCGACACGGCGATCGAGGAGGCGCTCTACCTGGCCCGTCTCGGCCGCAAGGTCAGCGTCGTCCACCGGCGCGACACGCTGCGCGCCTCGAAGATCATGCAGGAGCGCGCCCTCGGCAATCCGAAGATCGAGTTCATCTGGAACAGCGAGGTGGCCGAGGTCAAGGATCTCGCCGCCGACAAGGTCACCTCGGTGGTCCTGCGTGACACGAAGAGCGGTGCGCTCACCGAGCGGGCCGTGGACGGGCTGTTCGTCGCCATCGGCCACGAGCCGAGCACCGCGCTCTTCCGCGGCCAGCTCGACCTGCTGCCGAACGGCTACGTGAAGGTGGAGCCGGGGACGACGCGGACGTCAGTGCCGGGAGTCTTCGCGGCCGGCGACGTCCAGGACTTCACGTTCCGCCAGGCGGTCACCGCCGCCGGGACCGGTTGCATGGCCGCGCTCGAGGCCGAACGCTACCTCGAGGTGATCCACGCCGGTTGACGAGCGGCGCCACGGCTTCGCCGGGGTGCCGCGAACGCTGGGGGCTTGGGGGCCATTTCGGGGCCCCCATGTCAGTCAAGTTCCGACGCGCAGCGAGGCACCCAGGTCGCGGAGCAGCGCGATCGTGGAGAGATAGGAGAGGCGGCCCGTGCGCGGGTTCTCCGACGGGACGTTCTCGACCTCGATCCGGAGCGCGCCGAACTCGCCGTCGATGCGAATGCGGTGCGTGTTGCGCGTGAGGCCGGGCACTGCGTAGATCTTCGTCCGCGTGCGCTCCGGTCCGATGCCGGCCAGCGAGAGCGCGGCGAGGACGTTCACGTTCGCGGGAAACGCGCGGCACGCCTGGGTGGCGGGACCCTCGAAGATCAGCGTCTCCTCGCGGATGGCATCCAGGTCGATCTGCTGCTGGACGATCCACGGCGCGCCGGCGAGGCCCTGCGGCGGCTTGCGCGTCTCCATGGTGACGGACGTCACGGCGCCGATGGCGCCGCCCTTGACGCCGTCGAGGCCCGCGATGGCCCCCGATGGCACGAGGATGCGCGCGCCGTGACGCTCGGCGAGGGCCACCCAGTCGTCGCGGCCGAGCAGCGCGCCGCAGGACAGGACCACGAGGTCGCGTCCCGCGCCGAGGGTCTTCGGCGCGATCTCGGCGAGGTGCGCTTGCGTGGAGGCCTCGACGACGAGATCCGAGGCCCCGATGAGATCGTCGAGCGTGTGGAAGGGGACGGGCGACTTCAGTGTGGCGAGGAACGCCTCGCCCGCGTCTCTCCGGCGCGTCGTGGCCCCGGCAAGGACGACGCCGGTCAGCCCGGCGTCGAGCGCCCGGCACACGTGGCGGCCGATCACGCCGAGGCCGACGACGCCGACGCGCAGCGGTTCGCGCACGTTGGCGGCTGCGCTCATGGCGGCGTGAATGGTATCATGCGGTACGTTGACGTCAGCGAGCGCGTTGCGGCAGCCGCTCGAGCGGCTCTACCGGGAGTTCGATTACGACGCGCGCCTCGGGCGCGACGCCATCCAGTTCCCGCTTCGCTACGCCGATGCCGCCGACCGCGAGCTGGTCTCACTCCTCACATGCTGCCTGGCCTACGGCCGCGTCGATCTCTTCGGACGGGAGCTGGACCGGGCGCTGAACGTGATGGGGCCGTCGCCCGCGACGTTCGTCCGCGAATTCGATCCGCGCCGCCAGGCCCGCGCCTTCGACGGATTCCTCTACCGGTTCAACCGTCCGCGCGATCTGGTGGCCTTCTGCGTGGCCGCGCGCGCCGTGCTGGCGCGACACGGCACGCTCGAGCGATGTTTCCTGGCGGGCGACCCCGAGCGCCGCGGGCCGATCGGGCCGCCGCTCGAGCGGTTCGCGCGGGCGTTCCTCGACGCCGATCTCCGTGACGTCTTTCCACGCGGCCGGCGCTCCCGCGGCTACCGTCATCTGTTCCCGCTGCCCTCTGGGGGCGGGCCGTGCAAGCGCCTCCTCCTTTATATGCGCTGGATGGTCCGCCGCGAGGCGCCGGACCTCGGCCTCTGGCGTGAGGTCTCGCCGGCGCGGCTGCTGATGCCGGTCGACACGCACGTCGAGAACATGAGCCGCGCCATCGGCCTCACGCGTCGCCGCTCGCGTACCTGGCGGATGGCGGAGGAGATCACCGCGCGCCTCGCCGCCGTCGATGCGGCCGACCCCGTGAAGTACGACTTCGCGCTCTGCCACAAGCGCATGTCGGGCGACTGCCTGGATCGCCGCGACGCAGCCGTCTGCGCCCCGTGCGGCCTGCGCGCCGTCTGCCGTCACTGGCGCCATAGAAGGCGCGCGTGACAGAGATCACCGGCGTCCTGCTCGGCGCTCTGATCGTCGTCCTGGCCGTGGTGGCATGGAGCCTCCTGTCCACGCGGCGCGAGCTCGGCGAGCTGCGCGCTCGCGCGGCCGCGCCGGATACGACCGCCCCGATGCTCCAGCAGCAGATCGAGGCCGTGCGCAAGGAAGGGCGCGACGGTCAGGACGGCCTCCGGCGTGAGGTGGGCGCCATGGCCGTCACGGTCAAGGACGAGCTCAACGTGCTGCAGCGGCAGGTCGCCGCGGAGCTGAAGTCGGTCACGGGCGAGGTGACGCGCCAGCTCCAGGAGGGCATGACCCTCATCCAGGGCGCTCAAACGATGATGGGTCAGCGGCTCGACGCCACCGCGCGGGTAGTGGGCGACGTCCAGGGCAGCCTCGGCAAGCTGAGCGAGGCCACGCAGCGCGTGGTCGAGATCGGCCGCGACATCCAGGGGCTGGAGCACGTGCTCAAGTCGCCGAAGGTCCGCGGGGGCCTCGGGGAGACGCTGCTCGAGCAGCTGCTGGCGCAGATGCTGCCGCGCGAGCACTGGGCCATGCAGCACGGCTTCCGCAGCGGCGAGAAGGTGGACGCCGTCATCCGCATCGGCGAGCGCCTGGTGCCCGTCGACGCCAAGTTCCCGCTCGAGAATTTCCGGCGCGTTCTGGAGGAGCCCGAGGAGGAGCGCCGGCGGCCGCTTCGCCGCGCGTTCGCGCGCGACGTCAAGCTCCGCGTGGACGAGGTCGCCAAGAAGTACATCCTTCCGGACGAGGCGACGTACGACTTCGCGCTCATGTACGTGCCCGCCGAGAACGTCTACTACGAGATCACCGTGCAGCAGGAAGACGACGAGGAGGCGATCGCCGCCTACGCGCTGTCGCGTCGCGTGGTGCCGGTGTCGCCGAATACGCTCTTCGCCTATCTTCAAGTCATCATCCTCGGGCTGCGCGGACTGCGCATCGAGGCCAACGCGCGCGAGATCCAGAACGACCTGGCGCGGCTCGGCGGCGACCTCGCCAAGGTGCGCGAGCCCCTCGGCAAGGTCGGGACCCACCTCGGCAACGCCCAGAAGCAGTTCGAGGAGACGCAGCGCGCCATGGAGCGCTTCGACACGCGCCTGGAGGCGATCGGCCGGAAGGGCGGCGGTCACGGCCCGCCGCAGCCGGAGCTGCCAGGGACTTAGGACAGCCTCGAACAAGGACAACGATTCGGTCCACGCAGTTCGAGCGGCGGCTTTGCCGCCGCAATCCGGTTCAGGGGGAGGTTCGGAGGGGGCCGTCGAGGCCCCCGCCGATTATTTCACGCTGCCCGCAGTGAGCCCGCTCACCAGATAGGGCTCGATCACCGCGAACAGCACGATCACCGGCACGATGGCCAGGATCGACGCGGCGAAGAGCAGGTTCCAGTGCTGCACGTACGCGGTCACGTAGGACGTGATCCCCACCGTCAGCGGCTTCATGTCGGCGTCGGTCATGAGCGTCAGCGCCACGATGTACTCGTTCCAGGCGGCGATGAAGGCGAAGATGGCGGCGGTGACGATGGCGGGGCGGGCGAGCGGCAAGACGACGCGCACGAGCGCGCCGAGGCGGCTGCAGCCGTCGACCTCGGCCGCCTCCTCGATCTCGCGCGGAATCGAGGCAAAGAACGCGCGCAGGATCCACACCGCGAAGGCCAGGTTGAAGGCGGCATTGGTGAGGATCAGCGCGGCCGACGTGTTGACGAGGCCGAGCTCGAAGAACTCGCGATAGAGCCCGACCACCAGCGTGGTGGGCGAGAACATCTGGGTCACGAGCACGAGGAACAGGAACGCGTTGCGGCCGCGGAAGCGGCGGCGCGCCGTGTGGTAGGCGGCGGGGACGGCGGCGACCACCGCCAGCGCGGTCGAGGCGAGCGCGACGGTGAGGGAGACCCGGAGCGCCGAGCGAAAGGCCGGATCGCGCACGACCTCGAGGAAGTTCCCGGGCTGCCAGTCGATGGGCAGGAACCTCGGCGGCGAGGCGCGCAGCTCGGCGGCCGGCTTGAGCGCGTCGAGCAGCATCACGACGTAGGGCGCCACGAACCCGACGGCGACGGCGATGCCGGCGCCGGTGAGCGCGGCCCGGCGCAGCCGGCGCGCCGGCCTCACTCCTCGGCGTCCTGCCAGCGCACGGTGCGCAGGTAGACCAGGACGGCCAGCAGCACCAGCGCCACGTTGAGCACGCCGAGCGCGGCGGCCAGACCCACGTCGCGGAGCGCGCTCTTGAAGGCGACCTTGTATAGGTACGTGACCATCGTGTCGTGGCCGAAACCCGGGTTACGGTCGTTCAGCGTCCACACGATCAGGAACGAGTTGAAGACGTAGATCAGGTTCAGGACCGTCGCCACCAGCAGGGCGGGGGCGAGCAGCGGCAGCGTCACCGACCGATAGCTCTGCCACGCCGAGGCGCCATCGAGCCGCGCCGCCTCGTAGACGTCGCCGGGGATGGTGGCGAGCCCGGCCAGCAGGACGTACGTCGTGAACGGGAGCGAGACGAAGACGCCGACGGCGATCATCGCCCCCATGACCGTCGCGTCGTTCCCGAGCCAGTCGACCGGTTCGTGGGCGAGCCGCAGCGAGAGCAGCACGTGATTGAGCGCGCCGAAGTAATAGTCGTAGACCCACACGAAGAGCTTGGCCGTCACGATGAGCGACGCCGCCCACGGCACGATCACGGCCCACCGGACGACGCGCCGGCCCGGGAAGCTCGCGTCGAGCAGCTGCGCCAGCACCAGCGAGATGACGACGGTGATCGCGACCACGGCCGTCACCCACACCAGCGTGTTCGCCACGACCGTCGCCAGCGCGTCCTGCTCGAACAGGCGGCGGTAGTTCAGGCTCCCGACGCCGGTCTGGTAAAGGCCGGTGATCGAGTACCGACTCAGGGAGGCCCGGACGAGCTCGGCGGCCGGGTACAGGACGACGGCGGCGATCAGCGCGAGCGCGGGGCCGAGCCACAGGAGCGCGCGCCATCCGCTGCCTGTCCGTCGGCTCTCTACCGGCGTTCCTCCGCCGCCGCCATCGCCCGCTGCTGGAGGCCGTCGAGGACCTGTCGTGGATTGCCGCCCGGCTGCACGGCCAGCCCGATGTTCTGCTGGACGTCGAGCTTCACCTTGTCCCAGACGGGATCCGTGGTGGGGGCGAGTCTCGCCCTCGGCAGCGCGTCGAGGTAGGGGCGCAGCTTCGCGTTGGCGCTCATGCGCTCGACTCCGGCCTTCGTCACCGGCAGGAACCCCTCGGCCGTGATCCAGCGCGTGATGTTGTCGGGCTGGTAGTAAAGGTCGAGGAACTGGCGAACGGCCTCCCGGTTCTCCTTCTTCTTGAACGCCATGAGGTAGTCCTCGACGCCGAGCGTGACCGCATCGCGCTCGTTCGTCGGCATGGACGTGACGCCGTAGTCGACCTTGCCCTCGGCGTCGAGCTGCGCCGCGAGCGGGCTGAAGCCGATCACCATCCCGACCTTGCCATCCTTGAAGAGCTGGAAGGCGCCGTCGGTCCGGTTCGTCTTGCCCGGGTTGACCTGCGTGACCCGGTGGCGGTTGGCCAGATCGGCGAGGAACTGGAGCGTCTGCACGTTCCGGTCGCTGTTGATGGTCCAGCGGTCCCCCGTCTTCCAGTCGCCACCGTTGTTCCACATCCAGATGGACCACTCCGCCTGGGCCTCTTCGGGGCCGAGCGGCAGCGCGTAGCCGATCAGGCCCGGACCGCTGTCGCGGATCCTCGCGGCCGAGGTGACGAGCTCGTTCCACGTCCGCGGTGGCGCCGCCACGCCCGCGGTGGCGAGGAGCTGCTTGTTGTAGAAGAAGGCGCGCGCGCTGGCCAGGATCGGAAAGCCGTACAGCGTGCCGCGGAACTCGCCGCCCTGCGCGAACGAGGGCAGGAAGTCCGCGCGCGTCTGCGGCGACAGCACCTCGTCGGCGGAATAGAGCAGACCGTCCCGCGCATAGCTCGAGAAGGAGTTGAGGTTCAGCACATCGGGCGGCTGGTTGTTCTGGATCATGGTCGTCACCTGCTGATCGATCGAGTTCCAGTCGATCACCTGCAGGTCGACCTTCACGCCGGTCCGCTTCGTGTAGTCGTCGGCCAGCGACTGCCAGAACGACTTCGTGTGGTCCTTGCTGTAGTCCGCGATGACGACCTTGAGGGACTTGCCGTCGCCCGGGCCGCGGCCGCAGCCGCCGACGACGAGCGCCAGACAGGCCGCGAGGAGGAATGCCGTCAGGCGCCGGCGCAGAGCCATCGCTGCCGGCAGGCTATGGCGCGGGGAGCCCGGCGTCAAGCCGCGAGATGCTGCGTGGTATAGTCGCGATATGACGAACATCCCCATCCAGGTCTACGGCATCAATCTCCTCGTCAAGATGATGGCCGAAGCGCCTGCCGACATCCGGGTGAACTGTCCGAAGGGCTCGCCGATCCGGTACGGCGCGGTGATGGCCCGGGGCGATGGGTTCGACGAAGGCGCCAATGCCTTTCGCGAGATGCCGGAGCTGAAAACGGTGGTCGCGTTCGAGGAGAGCGCGGAGGAGGTCGAGGGACACTACTTCTACATCGCCCTCGAGGAGTACCGCGTGATCCGGCTCGACTCCGTCATCCTGTCCTTCCCGCACGAGTAGTCGCCGGACACGGCGGTTGCCCGGTGTCCGCGCTGAAATCCGCGCTCGCCCGCGTCGATCCCGATGAGCTGATCGCGCTCACGCGCGACCTCATCCGCATTCCGAGCGTCGTCCGGCCCGGCGACCCGACGGCGACGGAGGCGGCGGTGGCCGCGCACGTCGAGCAGTGGTGTCGCCAGGAAGGGTTCGACGTCGAGGTACAGCCCGTCGCGCCGGGGCGGCCCAACGTCCTGGCCGTCCTCGCCGGGCGGGGGCCGGGACCGACGCTGCTGCTGGAGGGCCACACCGACGTCGTGACCGAGGGCGACCCGGGGCAGTGGAGCCATCCGCCGTTCGGTGCCGACGTGATCGACGGTCGGATCTACGGCCGCGGCGCCGCCGACATGAAGAGCGGGCTCGCCGCCGCCATGCTCGCCGCCGCCGCCCTCAAGCGCAGCGGCGCGCGCTTCCGCGGCCGGCTGGTGGTGGGCGCGCTGGTCGACGAGGAAGCCGACATGCTCGGCGTGAAGCACCTGGTCCGGACCCCGCTCGGTCGGGAGCTGACGGCGGCCATCATCTGCGAGCCGGAGCAGAACGAGCTCTGCCTCGAGCAGCGCGGCGTGCTGTGGGCGCGTGTCACCGCCCGCGGCCGCATGGCTCACGGGGCCATGCCGGAGGCCGGCGTGAATCCGATCGTGGCGCTGTCCGCGCTGGTCCGGGAGGCGCCGCGGCTCGAGCGCCGTCTGCGGCTCCTGTGCGCGCGCAGCCGCTATCTGCGCCCGCCCACGGTGACACCGACGGTCATGGCGGCGCCCGTGAAAGGCGTGCCGCAGTCGAACGTGATTCCCGCGCTCGCTCAGGCCACGCTCGACGTGCGGCTCACGCCGGGCCCCGACGAGGATGCCGTCGCCAAGGAGATCGACGAGGCCTGCCGCCGTGCGGCCGACGCCTGCCCGGGCGCGACAGTGCAGTGGGAGCCGATCAACGGCTTCCGGATGGCCACCCAGGTCGAGCGGACGGAGCCGCTCGTGCGTGCCATGGCGCGCGCCGTGCGACGGGCCACCGGCAACCCGCCGCGGTATGGCGGCGTGCCCGGCTCGACCGACGGGACGATCCTCCGGATGGAGCTCGGAATCCCGATCGTCACCTGCGGTCCGGGCAATCGCCTGATTCCGCATCAGGTCGACGAGCACGTCGAGGTGGGCCAGCTCATCGACGCCGCCCGCATCTACGTCGCCACTGCGCTCGCCTATCTCGCCTCGTGAGCGAGCCGGCGCCGCGGCTGCGTCGCGTCGAGGTCTTTCCGGTCGAGCACGAGGGCGAGCGGTTCCTGGCGCTGCGTGATCCCGCCGGGTACACGGAGTCGTTGGTCATGGTTCCCGTCGAGCTGCTGGAGGTCGTCTCGCTGTTCGACGGCGAGCACGACATGGCCGAGATCCAGGCCGCCGTCATGCGGCGTCGCGGCGAGCTGATCGACTCCGCCCATATCCGTGAGCTGGCCGCCGCGCTCGATGCCCACGGCTTCCTCGAGGGCGCGGCGTTCGAGGCGCGGCGCTCGCGCATCGACGGCGAGTTCCTCGACCTCGCGCGCCGGCCGGCCTCGCACGCCGGCGGCGCCTATCCCGACGACCCCGCCGCGCTGCGCGCCATGATGGACGGCTTCTTCGAACCGCCATCCGGCCCCGGCGCCGTTGGCACCGACGGCGCGGGCCCCAGGGTGACGGCGCTCGTCGCGCCGCACATCGACTACCACCGCGGTGGGCCCGCCTACGCGTGGGGCTACCGGGACCTCGCCGAACGCTGCGACGCCGACCTGTTCGTGATCTTCGGGACCTGTCACGCCGGGATGGCCGATGCGTTCGCGCTCACCCGCAAGGACTACGACACGCCGCTCGGCGCGGCCGCCGTCGATCGCGACTTCGTGGAGTCGCTGGCGGCGCGCTCCGGGCAGGACTGCTTCGCCTCCGAGCTCGCCCACCGCGCGGAGCACTCCATCGAGTTCCAGGCGGTGTTCCTGCGCTATCTCTTCGCGGGACGGCGCGACATCACGGTGGTGCCGATCCTCACCTCCTTCGCGCACGAGGCGCTCGTGCAGGGCAAGCGGCCCGAAGACGATTCCCGGGTGGCGCGCTTCGTCGAGGCGCTCGGGGAGACCGCGGCCACCTGCGGCCGGCGGGTGGCCTTCGTGGCCGGCGCCGATCTCGCCCACGTCGGTCCGCGCTTCGGCGACCCGGACCCGATCTCGGCGGACGCGCTCGCGCGGCTCGGCGCCGACGACCGGGTCACGCTGAAGGCCGTCGAAGCCGGTGACGCCGACGCGTTCTTCGACGACGCCGTCCGCGACGGCGATCGACGTCGCATCTGCGGCCTCTCGCCGATCTGGACGCTGCTGCGGGCTCACGGCCAGCGCGCCGGTGTGCTGCGCCACTACGCTCAGTGGCCCGACCCGCAGGCGGTGGTCACCTTCGCGAGCGTGGTGTTCTGATGGCAACGCCCCCCGCCGACTGGAAGCTGCCCGACCTGCGCGTCGACGTCGACGGCGAATGGTTCGACGACGACGTCCAGGTGACGCATCCCGGGATCCTGGCGAACCTCCGCGGCAACCTCCGCAAGGACGCCCAGGGATATTTCATCCAGACACGCGTCCGGATCCCCGTGCGCGTGGACGACGTGCCGTGGCTGGTGGCACGGCTCGAGCGCCGGGGCGACCGCCTTCACGTGCTTCTGAACGACGGCAGCGAGGAGAGGATCGATCCCGCGACGTTCCGGGTGGGCGCCGGTGACGTGCCGTACTGCGCGGTGAAGGCGGGCGCCTTCGAGGCTCGGCTCTCGCGCGCCGCCACCTTCCAGCTCTGGGCGCTCGCCGAGTACGACGAGGCATCGGGGCGCGGCGCGCTCCGTCTCGGCGGGCGCGAGTACCCGCTCGCCCGCGCCTCCTGACCGCGCGGTAGTATCCTGACCGGCATGCAGGTCGCCGCGCTGTTGATGCGCTCGCTCCGCGCCGCCGGGGTCGACTATCTCTTCGGCAATCCCGGCACGACGGAGCTGCCGTTCCTCGACGCGCTCGACGGCTCCGGCATCGACTACATCGTGGCGCTGCAGGAGGCGACGGCGGTGGCCGCCGCCGACGGCTACGCCCAGGCGAGCGGCCGGCTCGGCGTGGTCAACCTTCACGTGGCGCCCGGCGTCGGCAACGGTCTCTCCATCCTCCACAATGCGAGCCGCGCGCGCTCGCCGCTGCTCGTCACGGCCGGGCAGCAGGACACGCGACTGCTGCTCGGCGACCCGATCCTGGCCGCCGATCTGGTCCAGCTGACCGAGCAGTTCACGAAGTGGTCGCACGAGATCCGCTCCGCCGCCGAGGCGCCGGCCGCGCTCCGCCGCGCGATCGAGCTCGCGCTGACACCGCCGACGGGGCCGGTGTTCCTCGCGCTTCCGATGGATCTCATGGCCGAGGCGGCCGATCCGGTCGCCGCGCCGGCGTCCGCGGTATGCGCGCGTCCCGAGCCGCCGCCCGATGCGATCGCCGAGGCGGCGACGCTGCTGGCGGCCGCGAGGTCGCCGGTCATCGTGGTCGGCGACGGCGTGGGGCGCTCCGGGGCTCGCGCCGAGCTCACGGCGCTGGCCGAGCTTCTCGGCGCGGCCGTGTACGGCGAGCCGATCCAGCGGCGCGCGAGCTTTCCCGCCGACCACCCGCTGTGGCGCGGCGGGCTGTTTCCGGCCGCGGCCAGCGTCCGCAAGTCGCTCGAGCGTGCCGACTGCGTCCTGATCGTCGGCGCGAGCGTCTTCACGTGGCTCTTTCACACGCCGGGACCACCGCTTCGGCCGGGCCTGCCGGTCGTGCAGCTCGACGACGACCCGCGCGAAGTGGGCAAGACGTATCCCGTCCGCCTCGGGATCGTCGCCGACGTCCGCGCCGCGCTCCGTGCGCTGCATGCGGTCCTGGACGCGCGGCTCGGCCCCGCCGAGCGCGCGGCGGCGGCCGAACGCGCCGCGGCGCTGGGCCGCGCGCGCCAGGAGTACGTCAGACGGCTGGCGGCCGACGCCGAGGCGGCCGCCGGGCGCACGCCGATCGCGCCGGCGTTTGTCATGCACACCCTTGGCCGGCTGCTGCCGGCCGATGCCGTCGTCGTCGACGAGTCGGCCTCGTCACTGCCGCACGTCCTTCGTCATCTGCCATTCGGGCCGCGGGCGGAGTTCTTCGGCAGCAAGACGGGCACGCTCGGCTGGGCCATGGGCGCCGCCGTGGGCGTGCAGCTCGCCTGGCCCGAGCGCGCCGTGGTGGCGACGCTCGGCGACGGATCGGTGATGTACGCACCGCAGGCGCTGTGGACGGCGGCGCGGTACCGCCTGCCCATCACCTACGTCGTCCTCAACAACACCTCGTACGCGATCTTGAAAGCGGGAATGGTGACGCTCGGGTTGCCGTCGGCCAAGCGCGGGATCTATCCCGGCATGGACCTGGTGGACCCGGAGATCGACTATCTCGCGCTCGCCCGCGCCATGGGCGTGCGGGCCGCGCGCGTGGAGAAACCGGCGGACCTGCGCGAGACGCTCGCCGAGTGTCTCGCGCATCGCGGGCCCGCGCTGGTGGACGTCGCCATCGAGCGCTCGTTCGAGCCGATGCTGTGAAGCGCACGGGCGGGGAATGGGTCGTGGACGCGCTCACGCGCGAGGGCGTCCGTCACGTCTTCGGCATCCCCGGCGTGCACAATCTCGCCGTCTACGACGCGCTCCTGCGGCAGTCCGCCATCCGCCACGTCCTGGCCCGCCACGAGCAAGGCGCCGCTTTCATGGCGGACGGCTATGCCCGCGCGTCCGGCGCGCCCGGGGTGGTCATCGTCACCAGCGGGCCGGCGGCGACGAACACCATCACGCCGCTGGCGGAGGCCTATTCGGGCTCGATCCCCGTGGTGGTGATCATGTCGGACATCGCCTCGACGCTCGTCGGCCGCGACCTGGGCGCGCTGCACGAGGTGCCGAACCAGATCGATTGCTTCCGGCCCGTCACCCGCTGGGCGGAGGCGCTGACCGACGCCGCCGCCATCCCGACGACGATCGCCGGCGCGTTCGAGCTGCTGCGGACCGGCCGGCCCGGGCCGATGGCCGTCTCGATTCCGAACGATCTGCTCGGCGCCCAGGTCGAGGCGGCCACGCCGCCGCGCTCGGGCGCGGGCCGTCCGCCGTGTCACGTCGCCGACATCGAGGCCGCGGCGAGCGTGCTCGCGGCCGCCGCGCGGCCGCTCATCATCGCCGGCGGCGGTGTCGTCGCCGCCGGAGCTGAGACGGAGCTGACGGCGCTCGCGCGGCGGTTGCAGGCGCCGGTCGTCGCCACCGTTTCCGGGCGCGGCGCCATCTCCGAGCGCGATCCGCTCTTTCACAGCGTGCTGCCCGACCGCCGCGCCACCGCGGGCGCGCTGGCCGCCGCCGACGTCGTGCTGGCCGTCGGCACCAAGCTCGGCCACCGCTCACTGGAGAAGCTCGGCACGGGCCTGACGGCCGGGCAGGCGCTCATCCATCTCGATCTGGATCCGGGCGTGATCGGGCGGCACTCCAAGGCGCGCCTGGCCCTCGTCGGCGATGCGCGTCACGGCCTGGCCGGTCTGGTGGCCGCGCTCGGTCCCGGCGAGGGCCAGACGCGCTGGGACCGCGCGCGACTGGCGTCCTTGCGCGCCGATGCCGGACCGCGTTTCACGCGCGAGGTCGCCGACGCCGTCGCCACGCTGCGGCGCGCGCTGCCAGACGACACGATCGTCGTGAACGACCAGACGGGCTTGACCTACTGGATGGAGCACAAGTTCCCGGTCCTGGCGCCGCGGACGTTCTTGTATCCCACGGGCTCGGCGGTTCTCGGCTACGCCGTCCCGGCGGCCATCGGCGCCAAGCTCGCTCGTCCCGATCGGCCCGTCGTCGCCGTCGCCGGAGACGGCGGGTTCATGTTCTCGGTGGCGGAGCTCGCGACGGCGGTGAAGTACCGGCTGCCGATCGTCTTCATCGTCGTCAACGACGACCGGTTCGGCGCCATCAAGTACCTGCAAGAGAAGTTCTACGGCGGCCGGTGGGGGGAGACGGACCTGACGAATCCCGATTTCGTGGCCCTCGCGCACGCCTTCGGCGCCGGCGGCGAGCGCCTGGCCGCGCTGGATGCGCTGCCCGAGGCCGTCGCGCGCGCGCTGGCGGCCGATGGCCCGAGCCTGCTCGAGCTCAGGCTGAGTCTCGAGCCTCCGTGGGAGTTCTAGCGGAGAGCGCTCATCCGCCGCGGACCTCCTCGAGGACGCCGAGCATCTCGTCGTGGATCAGGCCGTTGGTGGCGAGCAGCGTCGGCGCCTCGACGTCGAGCGCGCCGCCGTCGACGCCGGTGATGCGACCGCCCGCCTCCTCGACGAGGACGGCGCCGGCGGCGACGTCCCACGCGCCCAGACGCAGCTCCCAGTAGCCGTCGAACCGGCCGCAGGCGACATAGGCGAGATCGATGACGGCCGAGCCGAGCCGGCGCACCGCGCGCGCGCGCAGGCTGAAGGCGGCATACTCCACGAGGTTCGTGTCCGCGGTCTCGCGGATGTTGTAGGGAAAGCCGGTGACGAGCAGGCTGGCCCCGACCGACGCCGCGGCGGAGACGCGGATGGGCGCGTCGTTCACGGTGGCGCCGGCGCCGCGCTCGCCGACGAACATCTCGTCGCGCGACGGGTCGTAAACGACGCCGAGCATCAGGCGGCGAGCCGCCTCGAGCGCGATCGACACGCCGAAGACCGGCAGGCCGTGGGCGTAGTTGGTGGTGCCGTCGAGCGGGTCGACGAGCCAGCGACGACCCGAGCGCCCGCCGGCCGCGCCGTGCTCCTCCGCGAGGATCGCGTCGTCCGGAAACGCGCCACGCAGCCGCTCGAGAATCAGCGCCTCGGCGCGCTGATCCATCTCCGTGACGAGGTTGGTGGGACTGCCCTTGTAGGTAATGCGCCGGGCGCCGGAAAGCTCGTCGCGCAGGAGGCGGCCCGCCGCGCGCGCGGCGTCCACGGCCACGCGGCGCTCGAGCGATGCCATGCTGCGGCGACTCTATCACACGCTCGCTTGACAACCAACGGACCGTCCCGGAGCATGACGCTGAATGCGTGACGTTCCCCGGGGCAAGCGGATGGTGAGCGCGCTCGGTGGCCGCCATCGGCGCGTGCCTCGCGTCCGGCCCGGCACGCCACCCGGCACGCTCGTCCCCGCCGACTCCGCGGGTCCCGGCCGCATCTCCGTGCTCACGTGGACGCGCGGCGCCGCGAGCTACGCGGACGTCCCGGATGTCGACGCCGCGCTGGCGAGGATCGGCGCCGGTGTCATCACCTGGATCAACGTCGACGGGCTCGGCGACGTCGGCACCCTGGCCAAGCTCGGCGAGCGCTTCAGCCTCCATCCGCTGGCGCTGGAGGATGTTCTCAACGTGCCGCAGCGCCCGAAGGTCGAGCGGTACGACAAGCACATGTTCGTGGTGATGCGCACCATGCGGCTGGCCGACGGCGCCATGCTCGAGGAGCAGGTGAGCCTCTTCTTCGGCGCCGACTGGCTCATCACCGTGCAGGAGCGGAGCGACGGTGACTGCTTCGGTCCCGTGCGCGAGGCCATCCGCGCGGGCCGCGGACGGGCGCGCGAGAGCGGCGCCGACTACGTCGCCTATCTCATGCTCGACTCGGTCGTGGACGCCTACTTCCCCGTCATCGAGCATTTCGGCGAGCGCATGCAGGCGCTGGAGAGCGCCGCGCTGCAAGAGCCAGGGGAGGCGGTGCTGGTGGAGATGCAGCGGATGCGGCACGAGCTGCTCGCGCTCCGCCGCGCCGTGTGGCCCATGCGCGAGGAGCTCGCGATCCTGCTCCGGGACGACACCACGCTGATCGGCGCCGAAACCCGCCTCTTCCTGCGCGACGTGTACGACCACGCCGTGCAGGCGCTGGAGATCGTCGAGTCGCTGCGTGAGACGGCCGTGTCGGTGATGGAGGTCTACCTCTCCGTTCAGAACCAGCACCTGAACGAGATCATCAAGGTCCTCACGATCATCGCGACCCTCTTCATCCCGCTCACGTTCATCGCGTCGATCTACGGGATGAACTTTCGCCACATGCCCGAGCTCGAGTGGCGCTACGGCTACGCGTGGGCGCTCGGCCTGATGGCGGTCACCGCCCTCGGGCTGATCCGGTACTTCCGGCGCAAGGGCTGGTGGCGATGAGGATCGCCGTGGTGGGCGCGGGCGGCGTCGGCGGCTACTTCGGGGCGAAGCTGGCGCGCGCCGGCGAATCGGTGGTGATGCTCGCCCGCGGCCCGCATCTCGACGCGATCCGCCGCGACGGCATCCGCGTGCGGTCCGCGCCGGAAGGCGAGAGCGTCGCCAAGGTCGAGGCCGTGGCGTCGTTCGCCGGGCAAGGGCCGGTCGACATCGCCCTCTTCTGCGTCAAGTCGTTCGACACGCGGAGCGCCGCCCAGGCCCTGCGGCCCGTGATGGGGCCCTCGACCGGTGTCGTCTCGCTGCAGAACGGCGTCGACAACGAGGACGCCATCGACGAGGTCCTGGGCCGCGGGGTGGCGCTGGGCGGCGCCGCCTACGTCTTCGCCGGCATCGAGGCGCCGGGCGTGATCGTGCACAGGTTCGCCGGGCGCATCGTCTTCGGCGAGATGGACGGTCGAATCAGCGACCGCGCCACGGGCCTGCGCGAGGCGCTGGCCGGAGCCGGCGTGCCGGTCGACCTCGTGACCGACATCCGACGCGTTCTCTGGGAGAAATATCTGCTGATCAGCGCGCAGGCGGGCATGACGGCGCTCACCCGCTGCCCGGCCGGCGTGCTGCGCGAGACGCCGGAATCGTGGCGCATGTACCGCCTGATCGTCGAAGAGCTGGCCACGCTGGCGCGCGCCGCCGGCGTGACGCTGGCCGCCGACGTCGTCGACACCGTCATGACGCAGGCGGCCGCCATCGCTCCCGACGCGTACTCCTCGCTTCACCACGACCTCATGCAGGGCAAACGCCTCGAGCTCGAGGCGCTCCACGGCCATGCCGTGCGCCTCGGTGAGCGCCACGGCGTGCCGACGCCGATGGTCTTCGCCGTCTACGCCGCGCTCAAGCCGCACGCCGCGGGGAGGCGCGGCTGAGGGGACCTGCACGCGCCGTTGTGCGGTACGCCGCGCGATACCGCGCGCGCTACGCGGCGGGCGCGTCGTGCCTGCTGGCGGCGACCGGCTTCTCGCTCGCGATTCCGTGGACGGTGAAGCACGCGATCGACGCGCTCCAGGGCGGAGGTCGTTCCATCGACGGGTACGTCGGTCTCATCCTCGTTCTTGCCGCGGCCAACGGCGTCACCCGCCTGGCTTCGCGCTTCGCCATCGTCGGCTCCGGCCAGCGCGTCGAGGCCGACCTGCGCGAGGCGCTCTACCGGGCGTTCCAGTCCTTTCCACCGGAGTTCTACAACCGCCACTCGACGGGCGAGCTCATGACGCGGGCCTCCAGCGACGTCAGCGCCGTCCGGAGCCTCCTCGGCTTCGGCGTCATCGGGCTGGTGGGGACGGCGCTGGCCTTCGTCGGCGCCGTCGCCGCCATGCTCCTCGTCGATCCCTGGCTCACGCTGTGCGCGATGGCCCCGCTGCCGGTGCTCGTCGCGCTGGCGCGCCGCTTCAATGCCGAGGTGAACACCCGCACCGAGGCGATGCAGGAGCAGCTCGGTGTGCTCTCGGGCCGGGTGCAGGAAGCCCTTGCCGGCATGGCCGTCGTTCGCGCCTACACGCTCGAGCCGCGCATGACCGCGACCTTCGCCGCCGAGAATCGAGCGCTGCTCGATCTCAGTGTCGCCCTGGCCGCGACCCAGGCGCGCTTCACGCCGCTGATGTCGCTCATCGCCGGCGTGGGCGTGCTGATCGTACTGTGGGTGGGCGGCATCAGCGTGGCGCAGGGCCGGATCACCCTCGGCGCGCTGGTGGCCTTCAACGGCTACCTGGCCTATCTCGCATGGCCGACGATCGCGCTCGGCCTCACCCTGTCGGTCGTCCGGCGCGGGTTGACGTCGATGGCGCGCATCGAGGAGATCGTCCAGGCGACCCGGCCGCCGGAGCCGGCGGGCGCGCCGCTGGTCGAGCCGCCATCGATCCGCTTTGCGGGATTGACGTTCGCCTATCCCGGCCGCGCGCCCGTGCTGAACGACGTGGACTTCGAGGTCGCGGCCGGGGAGGTGGTCGCCGTGGTCGGCCCGACCGGAAGCGGCAAGAGCACGCTCGGCCTCCTCCTGTCGCGCCTGTGGCCGCCACCGCCCGGCACCGTCTTCGTCGCGGGGCACGACGTGACGGGGGTGCCGCTCGGCACGCTGCGCGCGACCGTCGGCTGGGTGCCGCAGGAGGCGTTCCTGTTCTCGCGATCGATCGAGGACAACCTCACGCTCGGGCGCGAGGGGATCGCAGCGGAGGCCGTGCGAGCGGCGGCGGCGGCCGCCGCCGTGGACGACGAGATCGAGGATTTCCCGCAGGGCTATCGCACCATGGTCGGCGAACGGGGCCTGACCGTCTCCGGCGGCCAGCGGCAGCGCCTGGCGCTGGCGCGCGCGCTCGCGGGCGCGCCGCGCCTGCTCGTGCTCGACGACGTCTTCGCCAGCGTGGACGCCGCCACCGAGGACCGCGTCATCAAGGCGCTGCGCGCGTCCGGCCGCACGATGCTCGTGATCACCCACCGGCTGCGCGTGGCCCAGGTCGCCGACCGTGTGATCGTGCTGGAGGCGGGACGCGTCGTGGAGCGCGGCACGCACGCCGACCTCCTCGCGCGGGGCGGGCTCTACGCGCGGTTGTGGCGGATGCAACAGCTCGAGGCGGAGATCGCCCGTGCATAGCGCGAGCGGTGAGCACGACGACGTCCTGGGGCGCGCGTTCGACCGGCGGCTGGCCGGGCGCCTGTGGGCGGTGGCACGACAGCATCACGGCCTGGTCGCGGCCGCCCTCGCGCTCTTCCCGCTGATCGCCGCCGCCGAGCTCGCGCAGCCGTATCTACTGAAGGTCGCGATCGACGACCACATCCTGACCGCCGACTGGGTGGGCCTCGCGCTCACGGCCGGCCTCTATGCGCTGACGCTGGCCGCGCTCTACGGGCTCCGCATGGTGGAGGCGTACCTCATGGCCGTGGCCGGGCAGCGGGTGACTCACGACCTGCGCGCCGCGCTGTTCGGCCACCTGCTTCGACTCGAGGCGACGTTCTTCGACCGCAACCCGGTGGGGCGGTTGATGACCCGCGTCCTCAACGACGTGGAGGCCGTGAGCGAGGCATTCACCAGCGGACTGCTCGCGATCGCCGCCGACGTCATCACGCTCACCGGCGTCGTCGCGATCATGCTGTGGATGGACTGGCGGCTCGCGCTGGTGACCTTCGCGATCGTGCCGGTCCTCGCCGCGGCCGCCGGCTACTTCCGCCTCCGGGCCCGTGACGCGTACCGCGAGGTACGGCGGCGCCTGGCCGTGCTGAACGGCTTCCTGCAGGAATCGCTGCAAGGCATGACGGTGATCCAGCTCTTCGCGCGCGAGCGACAGGAGCTCGGCGCGTTCCGTCGCGTGAATCGCGACTACCGTCGCGCCCTCTTCGGGTCGACGGCGTTCGAGGCCTCGCTCTACGCCTCCGTGGAGGCGCTCGGCTCGGTGGCCCTGGCGCTGCTCATCTGGTACGGCGGCGCGCAGATCCTCGGCGGCGCGCTGAGCTTCGGCGCCCTCGTCGCCTTCATCCAGTACACGAGCCGCTTCTTCCTGCCGATCCGTGACCTCGGGGCCAAGTACACCGTCATGCAGTCCGCCATGGCCTCCGCCGAGCGCATCTTCGGCCTCCTGGATCGCGAGCCCCTGATCGTCTCGCCGAAGCGCGCGGCACCAGAGCCCGCAGGCCGTGCTCCAGGGATCGCGCTCGAGTTCGAGCACGTGTGGTTCTCGTACGACGGCGGCGCGCCGGTCCTCACCGATCTCTCCTTCCGGGTCGCGCACGGCGAGCACGTCGCCATCGTGGGCGCGACCGGCGAGGGGAAGAGCACGTGCGCACGGCTGCTGACGCGTGCCTACGACGTCAGCCGTGGCCGCGTGCTCGTGGATGGTGTCGACGTGCGCGAGTGGGATCTGACGCGGCTCCGCCGTCACGTCGGCACCGTGTTCCAGGACACGGTGCTCTTCACCGGCAGCGTGGCCGACAACCTCCGCGTCGACGGCGCCGGGGATCACACGGCGGCGCTCGTCGCACTGGAGGCGGCCCATGCCGCCCGGTTCGTGGCCGCGCTGCCGGCCGGTCCCGACGAGCCGCTCGGCGAGCGCGGCATGAAGATCTCGCACGGACAGCGTCAGCTGCTGGCCATCGCGCGAGCGCTCGTGTACAATCCCCCGGTCCTCGTTCTCGACGAGGCGACGTCGAGCGTCGATCCGGAGTCGGAATGGTTGATCCGCGAGGGCATGAAGCGCCTGCTGGCCGGCCGGACCAGCGTCACCATCGCCCACCGCCTCTCGACGATCCAGCGCGCCGACCGCATCATGGTGCTTCATCGCGGCCGCGTCCACGAGGAGGGCTCGCACGCGGAGCTGTTGCGTCGCCAGGGGCTCTACGCGCGCCTGTGGGAGCTCGGTCACGGCGTCGCGACGGGCTGAGCTTCCGTGCGGCCGTGTATCGTCTCGTCCGCCGCGTTCCTCGCGGCACGGTCGTGACGTACGGGCAGGTCGCGGCCATGCTCGGCGCCCCGCGATCGGCCCGCGCCGTCGGGGGCGCGATGCGACGGTGCCCGGACGACGTGCCGTGGCATCGCGTGGTGAACGCCCAGGGCGGGATCAGCCGGCGGCGTCGCCTGGGATCCGTGCTGACACAGCGCATCCGCCTGGAGCAGGAGCGCGTGCCCATGCGACGCGGGCGCGTGCTGCTCGAGCGGTGCCGCTGGGAGACGTAGGAGCCGCATGCAACTGGCGCTGAACCTGAATTACTCGGGCGCGAGCGTCGCCCTCGACCTCGACAAGGTGCTCGAGGCCGAGCGGCTCGGGTACACGTCGGTGTGGACGGCCGAGGCCTACGGCTCCGACGCGGTGACACCGGCGGCGTGGATCGCCGCTCACACCACGCGCATCCACGTCGGCACCGGCATCATGCAGATTCCCGCCCGCACGCCGGCGATGACGGCCATGACCGCGATGACGCTGGACGCACTGTCCGGAGGCCGGTTCCGTCTCGGTCTCGGTGTGTCGGGGCCTCAAGTCGTCGAGGGCTGGCACGGTCAGCCGTTCGGCAAGCCGCTCAGGAAGACACGCGAGTACGTCGAGATCGTGCGCGCGATCCTCAAGCGTGAGCGGCCGCTCGAATTCCGCGGCGAGTATTACCGGATCCCGTACGAGGGCGCCGACGCCACGGGACTGGGCAAGCCGCTCAAGTCGATCCTCCACGGCCGGGCGACGCTGCCGATCTACCTGGCCGCCGTCGGACCCAAGAACGTCGCGCTCGCGGCCGAGATCGCCGACGGATGGATCCCCGTGTTCTTCTCCGCCCGGCGCAGCGCGACCTTCCGCGAGTGGCTCGACGAAGGGTTCACGCGGGGCGGGCGGAAGCGTGAGGGCTTCGACATCATGCCCATGGTTCCCGTCGTGATCGGAGCGGACACGGCCGCCTGCCGCGCGGTCGTGAAGCCCCGCATCGCGCTCTATGTCGGCGGAATGGGCGCGCGCGGCCGGAATTTCTACAACGACATCGCGCGCCGCTACGGCTACGAGGCGGCGGCCAAGACGATCCAGGACCTCTACCTCGGCGGCAACAAATCAGCGGCGGAAGCGGCGGTGCCCGACGAGCTCGTGGACGAGGTCGCGCTCTGCGGTCCGCGCGAGCGGATTCGCGAGCGGCTCGCCGAGTGGCAGGCGTCGGGCGTGACGACCCTCATGGTCGCCGGCGACGCCGCCGCCGTGCGCACGATGGCCGAGCTGGGGTAGACGGCCGCCAGGAAGGAGCACGAGATGAAGCTCAAGGACAAGGTCGCGATCGTCACGGGCGCGGGATCGGGGATCGGGGCGGCGAGTGCGATCGCCATGGCCGCCGAGGGCGCCCGCGTCCTGGTCGTGGATCTGAACGAGACGGGCGCGAAGAGCACCGTGGCCGCCATCGAGCGCGATCGGGGCACGGCGCTGGCCATGACCGCCGACGTGACGCGCGCCCCCGACAGCCAGGCGATGGTGGAGCGCGCGGTGGCCGCCTGGGGCCGGCTCGACGTGTTCTTCGCGAACGCGGGGACGCCCCAGTGGAAGATGGACGTGGAGCAGGTCGAGGAGACCGTCTACGACAAGATCTTCGACGTCAACGTGAAGGGCGTCTTCCTCGGCGCGAAGTACGCGCTGCCGGTCATGAAGCGCCAGAAGCGCGGCGTGTTCCTCATCACGGCGTCGACCGCCGGCATCCGGCCGCGCCCGGGCGGACAGGTCTACGCCGCGTCCAAGGGGGCGGTCATCACGCTGGCGAAGGCGCTGGCGCTCGAGGTCGCGCCGCACGGCGTCCGGGTCGTCGCCATCTGCCCTGTCGCCACGCACACGCCCATGCTGCCGACGTTCATGGGCAAGCAGCAGGTCGACGCCGAAGGCCTCGCGCGCTACGAGGCGACGGTGCCACTCGGGCGTCTGAACCAGCCGGAGGACATCGCGCGGACGGCGGTCTTCCTCGCCTCCGACGACGCGGCGATGATCACGGGCAGCACGATCGAGGTCGACGGCGGACGCTGCATCTAGATGCGCGTCATTCCGCTCGCCGCCGAGTCACTCGGCGTCCGCTCGATGGCGACCTATGTCGAGGCCGGCGACGTCGGCATCCTGATCGATCCCGGCGCGACGCTCGCGGCGGCGCGGTACGGGCTGCCGCCGGCGGAGGCCGAGTGGGAGGCGCTTCGTCGAGCCAACGATCGGATCTCGGCCTACGCCGCCCGCGCCTCTCTCGTGTTCGTGAGCCACTACCACGAGGACCACTATCGCTCGGATCCGGCGACCTACGTGGGCCGGACGGTCATCGCCAAGGAGCCGCGCCGCATGGTCGGCGGCCAGCAGAGCCGTCGCGGCGTCGCGCTGTGGACGTCGCTGCAGGCCGTGGCCAGGCTCGAGGCGGCCGACGGCTGGCGGCGGCGCGAGCCGCACGTGGAGCTTTCGGCTTCGCCGCCGCTGCCCCACGGCGTGGAGGGCACGCCGCTCGGCTACGTGGTCGCGCTCACGGTCGTCGACGTCGCCGAGCGCGAGCGGTTCGTGTTCGCCTCCGATGTGCAGGGACCGCTGTCGGCGGTCGCCGCCGGCTGGCTCATCCGGCAGCGACCGACGCTGCTCTATCTGTCCGGTCCACCGTCCTACATCGAACGCGACCTGCCCGAGGGCGCCATCGACCGCGGCATCGAGCATCTGCTCCGCGTGATCGACGCCACCGGCTGCCGCGTGATCATGGATCATCACGCGCTGCGCGACGGGGGATTCTCGGCACGCTTCGATCGGCTGTGGCGCACGGGCCGCGTCGTCACCGCCGCCGCCCACCTCGGCCTCGAGACGCTGGCGCTCGAGGCGCGGCGGCGTGCGCTGTGGGCCGACGTCCGCAAGGCGCCCGTCGCCGCCCGATCGTCGAGTGGTATCATCACGACGCGCACGTTCGCGAAAAGGGGGAACGCCGAGTGACAGACAACAAGACGCTCAACGTCGGCGACCAGGCCCCGGGCTTCACGCTGAAGACCATCGGGCTCAAAGAGGTCAGTCTCGCCGACTACAAAGGCAAGAACGTCGTCCTGCTCTTCTATCCGCTCGACTGGACGCCGGGCTGAAGCAAGTGCATGCCCGCCTTCGACAAGCGCGTGAGCGACTTCGAGGCGGTCAATACCCAGGTGCTGGGTATCTCCACCGATAGCCCCTTCAGCCACGAGAACTGGGCCAAGGCGGTCGGCATCAGCCACTATCCGCTGCTCTCCGACGTGCATCGCACCGTCGCCAAGGAGTATGGCGTGTACTGGCCGGACTGGAACGCCAACAACCGCGCGACGTTCATCATCGACAAGACCGGCAGGGTGCGCTTCGTCGAGCGCTACGGCAAGGGCGAGCTGCCCGATCCCGACAAGATGCTCGGCGAGGTGAAGAAGCTCTAGCCGCGCGCGGGAAGCCGGACGACCGTCCGGCCTCCCGTCGTCAAGGCCACGCCGGCCAGCACCATGGCGGCGCCGCCGATCTGCCAGGGGCCGATCTCCTCGCCCACGAGCAGCGCCGCCGTCCCGATCCCGACCACCGGCGTCACGTTCATGAAGATCGCCGCGCGGCTCGGGCCGACGCGCTCGACGGCCGCATACCACCAGAGATGGGCGACGGCGCCGGGAATGGCGTGATAGAGGAGCACGGCCCACGCGACGGCCGAGCCGAGCCGCGGCCGCGGCGTGAGGGGCGCCGTCACGATCGCGAGCGGAACGAGGATCAGCGTGCCGCAGACGTAGGCGGCGGTGGTCGTGAGAACGGGTGAGTGACCGCTCAGCACGCGCTTGCCGTACACCGTGTACACCGTCCACCCGACGAGGGCGAGCAGGGTGAGGAAATCGCCGAGCCGCAGCTCGCTCGGCGCCAGCTCCGCCAGGCGGTCCTCGGTCACCACGAGGAGGACCCCGAGCATCGAGATCGCGACGCCGACGCGCTGCTTCGCTCGCAAGCGCTCGCCGAGATACGCGCGCGCACCGAGCGCGACCATCACCGGCGCCGTGGCCTGGAGGATCGCCGCGTTGGCCGCCGACGTCGTGTAGATGCCCCAGTAGCTGATGTGCGCGGAGACGACGAACCCGGCCGTGCCGAGCACGAAGAAGGACGTGACGGCGTCGGTGCTGAGCGCGCGCGCCGCATTGAAGCCGGCGCGGAGCACCAGCGCCGAGAGCAGACCGGCCGCGATCGCGCAGCGCACCGCGGTCAGCAGCGTCGGTGGAATATCGGCGAGCGCCAGCTTGGAGGTGGCGGGGAAGGTGCCCCAGAGCGTCGCGATCAGCAACAGCGCGACGTACGCGCGTGTTTGACTGAGCGGGGGCACCTGCCTATCATAGCTCGCGCGCCATGGCCGACCACGTCTTCGAGTCGCGCGTGTGGCTTGCGCGCCCGCGTCCGGAGGTGTTCGCGTTCTTCGCCGAGCCGACGGCCCTCGAGCGCCTGACGCCGCCGACATTCCGGCTCCGCCTGTTGAATCCCGGCGTGAAGATGACCACGGGCGCCGTCCTCGATTTCCGGCTGCGCTGGCTGGGCATCGTCCCATTGCGCTGGCGGGCGTTCGTGCGCGAGTGGGATCCGCCGTTCCGTTTCGTCGATGTGCAGGTGCGGGGACCGTATGCGCGCTGGGAGCACCGCCACCGATTTCTCGAGGAGGGCGGCGGCACCTGGATCGAGGACCGCGTGACGTACCGGCTGCCGCTGGGACCGCTCGGACGGATGGCGCACGCGCTGCTGGTCGGGCGCCAGCTCCGCGAGCTGTGGGAATACCGCCACCGACAGCTGGCGGAGCTGGTGAAGCCGCTCAGCGCGCCGGCAGGGTGATGCCGAGCTTCTCGAGGCGCGGCGTCACGCGCTCGGTCAGCAGCCCGAGCCGCGCCAGGTTCGCCACCATCGAGCCGTGCATGTCGCGCCGGAAGTATTTCCGGAACGGCGCGTAGTCGTTCGACGCGGCCGTCTCCCGACGGTAGCGACGCACCTCCTGCATCTCGGCCGCGCTGAAGCCCATGTCCTCGTACGCCTCGGCCGGGAAGAAGCCGGTCAGCGTCTTCTCGAGAGCGAAGCAGCTGTAGTCTTCGAGCTCGCGCCGCTCCGTCTCGGACGCCTCGCGGATCACCTTCGGCAGGGCGAGCATGCCGAAGCCCATGTGCCGGGACTCGTCGAGCAGCACGCGCCGGCACAGCTCGCCGAGCACGGGATCGCGCGCGCTCTCCCCCATCATCTTGAAGAGGGCCACCGCAAAGGTCTCGGCCACCAGCTGGAGCGAGATGGTCTTGAGGTACCAGCGGCTCTCGCTCAGGATGGAGTCGAAGAGGTCGCGCTCGTTCTTCGGCATCGGATAGCGCACATTGTCGAGGCGCTCGGTGATGTAGCGATCGAGCACCTCGTTGTGGCGCGCCTCGTCCATGACCTGGGTGGCCTGGAAGAATTTCTGATCGGCCCCCTCCACCACGTCGACGAGCTGGCTGCAGGCGAGAAGGGCCCCCTGCTCGCCGTACATGAGGACGGAGAGGCGCCAGGCGGCGATCCGCCGGTTGAGCGCGACGCGGTCCTTGTCGGGCAGCCGCTCCCACAGAGGGCTGCCATAGATGTCGATCAGCTCATCGGCGATCACGCGGCCGTCGTCGCTGCCGGCGGCGGACCACGCGATGTCGCGGGAGGCGTTCCACTGGTCGCGCTTGGCGTTCTCGTAGAGCCGCCGGAGCTCCGGCTCGGTAGCGGCGTAGTCGAGCTCGAAGGTGGTGGTGAAGCTGGACGGAATCTCGCGCGGCGGTGCCATGGGATCTCCTCCGGAACCAGTGGGTTTCGACGACGGACCAGCTGGTTTTCATTATGGCGCGCGCGGGTGGCCGTGCGCAAGGGTGCTACGCTGGCGCCCGTGACCGTCGGTCGGGACGAGCTCGGCGCCCGTGTCGATCGCCGGCGGCCTCGCGCTGGCGCCGGCGCGCGGCCGCCAGCTCGGATGCGGGGCCATCCAGATCTTCGTGAAGAACCAGCGCCAGTGGGCGTCGCCGCCGCTGACCGCGGGCGATGCTCGCGCGTTCCGGCGCGCGCGGCGCCGCGCTCGTCTCCGCCACGCGTTCGCCCACGGCTCCTACCTCGTGAATCTGGCGTGCCCCGACCCCGCCGGCTGGCGCCAGGCGGTCGATACCTTCACCGACGAGCTGCGGCGAGCGGCCAGGCTCGGGCTCGACGCGCTCGTCATCCACCCGGGCTCGCACCTGGGCGCGGGTCCCGAGGCGGGACTCGACGCGATCGCCCGCGCCATCGAGGAGGGATTGCGCGCCACGCACCGCTCGACGGTGAAGGTCGCGCTCGAGAACACCGCGGGCGCCGGCCACGTGCTCGGGCGCACCTTCTCGGAGCTGCGCGCGATCCTCGAGCGGCTCGGCCATCCGCGGCGCGTCGGCGTGTGCGTCGACACCTGTCACCTGTTCGTGGCCGGCTACGACATCCGCACGGCGGCGGGCTATGCGCTGGCCATGGCGGAGTGCATCGAGATGCTCGGCGCCGGCCGGGTGCTGGCGTTCCATCTGAACGACGCCAAGGCGCCGCTCGGCTCGGGGCTGGACCAGCACGAGCACATCGGCCGTGGCGCGCTCGGCCTGCGGCCCTTCCGGCTGCTGCTCAACGATCGGCGCTTCGCGCGCGTGCCGAAAGTCCTGGAGACGCCGAAGGAGCCCGAGCCGACGGCCGATCTCCGCAACCTGGCGACGCTGCGTCGATTGCGCCGGCCGGTCAGCGGGCGGACGTCACTCCCACCCGCCGGCAGAGCGCGCTGACGGGGCACGTCGAGCAGCGCGGCGAGATCGGCGTGCAGACGTTCTGGCCGAAGGCGACGAGCAGGTCGTTGTAGCCGATCCAGTACCGCCGCGGCAGGCGCGCGCGGAGCGCCATCTCGGTCGCCTCGGGATCGCGCGTGCGGATGTAGCCCAGCCGGTTGGAGATGCGGTGGACGTGCGTGTCGACACAGATGCCGGGCTTGCCATACCCCATCGTCACCACCAGGTTCGCCGTCTTGCGCCCGACGCCCTTGAGCGTCAGGAGCGCGTCGATGTCGTCGGGCACGCGTCCGTCGAAGCGCCGGAGAAGGTCCCGGCACAGTCTGCGGATCACGCGCGCCTTGGTGCGGTAGAAGCCGACCGGATAGATCAGCCGCGCGATGGCGCGGGCCGACAGCGCCAGCATCGCCGACGGCGTGTCGGCGACCGTGAACAGCCGCGCGGCGGCCGGACCGGTGGTCCGATCCTGGGTGCGCAGCGACAGGATGCAGGCCACGAGCACGCGGAACGGATCCCGCTCCTGCTCGGCGATCAGCGCCAGCGCCGTCCGCGGGAAGGAGCGCCGCGTCCGTCGCAGCCGCGCGATCACGCCGGCGATGTCTACCGCTTGTCGCGAATCGACTCGAGCAGGGCGCGGGCGCGTGGGACGTCCTTCACGGTCCAGTCGGCGACGATCGTCGGCGCGCGCTCGTCGATGACGCGCGCCAGTTCCTCCCGGGCCGCGGGGTAGCGGCCGTCGCCGATGTAGAGTCGCGCGAGATCGACGCGGAGCACGGTGAAGCGCGGATCGATCTCGAGCCCCTTCTTGAAGTGGCTTTCCGCCCTGGCGCGGTCGCCGCCGGCCAGCCGCGGCACCTCCATGTACACGTTGCCGGCCAGCGCGTGGCCCCGCACGGAGCGCGGGTCGAGGGTCAGGATCGTGTCGATCTCGCGCTGGACGGTCGGCAGCAGGAACAGTGACCGCATGATGCCTTTCGTCTGTCCCCACCGTGCGGTGTTGATGGCGTACCAGAGATGCGCCTGCGCGTTGCGGGGCGCCAGCTCCACGGCGCGCTCGCCGAGCTGACGGCCCCGCGCATAGGCCTCCAGCTTTTCGTCGGTGGTGCCGGCCCGCGTGTCGGCCCAGAGGAACTGCACGTAGGCGAGCATGATCATCGTTTCCACCTGCGGGTCCTGCGCGAGGGCCGAGTCGAGCAGCGCGCGAGCGCGGTCGAGGGCGGTGGCGTCCTGATGGTAGCGCTGCACGAGGGTGCGCGCCGCATCCACCGGCGTCTGCGCGACGGCGGCGACCGCGACCCCCAGCAGGGCGGCGACCAGGAGGCGCGCGATCATCGGCCGAACTCTAGCGATGGCGCGGAGCGGAGTCAAACGTCGTGCCTGCACGGCCTTCACGCCGGCGACCCGGGACGGCCGGTCAGCTGGAGCAGCAGGCGTAACCGGTCGGCGGCCGCGGACGGAGGCTCGTGGGCGAGCGACTCGCACGCGGCAAGCAGCAGCCAGGCCAGCGTCTCGGCCGGCAGCCCGAGCACGCCTCGGGCGGATGGCGGCGTGGCCTCGATGACGCTCTGCAGCCCCAGGCGAAGCTGCTCGCGCGCCCACGCGAGCGCCAGCGCAGCCGTCTTGTCGGTCCGTGCGGCGAGCCAGGCACGGTGCACCGCCGCCGGCAGATCGCCGTCGGGCGCGTAGGCGGCGGCCAGCGCGCGGACGGCAGCGGGCAGCGCGTCGGCTCCGAGGCCTTCCATCTCGCGCGCGAGCGCCAGCAAACGCCGCTCCGCCTGGCTCGGCGCGGCCACGCGCTGGCGGGGCGCCGGCGGCGGGCGTTTCGCGGGCGAGGATGGGCGCGCGGCGCGGCGGCGTCCGGCGGCACGCTTGCGTGCGCGGGCCATGGCGCAACCGGGGCCGCTACTCGTAGCGGAGCGCTTCGATCGGATCGAGCCGCGAGGCTTTCCGCGCCGGATAGAAGCCGAAGAAGATTCCGATGGCGGCGGCGAAGCCGAAGGCGACGACCACGGCCTGCGGGGCCAGCACGGTCCGCCACTCCGCGAGATAGCTGATGGCGCTGGAGCCGCCGATGCCGAGCCCGATGCCGATGATGCCGCCGATGAGCGACAGCGTCACGGCCTCCACGAGGAACTGCGTGAGGATGTCACGCGCCCGCGCGCCGACGGCCATGCGGAGGCCGATCTCGCGTGTCCGCTCGGTGACCGACACCAGCATGATGTTCATGATGCCGATGCCGCCGACGAGCAGGGAGACGGAGGCGATGGCGCCGAGGAGGTAGGTCAGCACCGCGGAGGTCTGCTCCTGCGTTTGCAAGACTTCAGACAGGTTGCGGATCCAGAAGTCGTCCTCCTGGTAGGGCTGCAGGCGATGACGATCGCGCAGCAGGGTGCGAACCTGGGCCTCCGCCTCGCTCATGTCCTCGCCGGGCACGACCTTGATCGAGATCGCATGCACGGACCGCGAGTTCGCCTGGGAGGCACCGAGAACCTTCTTCTTCGCCGTCGAGAGCGGAATGACGATGACGTCGTCCTGGTCCTGACCCCACGTGGTCTGGCCCTTCCGCGCGAGCACGCCCACGACGGTGAAGGGGACTTTCTTGATGCGGATGATCTCGCCGAGGGGATCGGAGTCGCCGAAGAGGTTGACAGCGGCCGTCTGGCCGACCAGCGCCACCTTCGTGGCGCCGTCGACGTCCTCGCGGAGGATCGGCCGTCCGGCGTCGAGCGCCCAGTCGCGGGCCTCGAAGAAATCCGCGGTGACGCCGGTAATCGTCGTCGACCAGTTGAGGTTGCCGTAGACCACCTGGGCGTTGCCACGCGACGCAGGCGCCGCTGCCTGGACGAGCGGCACCTCGCGCGCGATGGCGAGCGCGTCGTCTTCGGTGATCGTCACCTGACTGCCCTGGCCGAGACGAAGACCGGCGGTATTGCGGCTGCCGGGGAGCACGATGATCAGGTTCGATCCGAGACTCTGGATTTGTTCCGCGACGCGCGCCTGCGCACCGGTGCCGACTGAGACCATGGCGATCACGGCGCCGACTCCGATCATGATGCCGAGCATCGTCAGCGCCGTGCGGAGCTTGTTGACCCGCAGCGATCGAAGCGCGATTCGCAGGGCCTGGAAAACCATCAGACGAGCGCCTCTTCCTCTGGCAGGCTCGCCAGCATCAGCGCGGCGTCTTCGGGCGTACCGCGCTGGTCGCCGATGAGACGGCCATCGCGGAAAACGAGGCGGCGTCCGGCGAACGCCGCGATGTCCGGCTCGTGCGTGACCAGCACGATCGTCAGCCCTCCGCGGTTGAGCCGCTGCAGCAGGGCCATGATCTCTGCGCTCGTCCGTGTATCCAGGTTGCCCGTCGGCTCGTCGGCCAGGATGACCGCCGGATCGTTCACGAGCGCACGCGCGATGGCGACCCGCTGCTGCTGTCCGCCGGACAGCTGGCTGGGGTGATGGTGCTCGCGGTCGGCGAGTCCGACCTCGGCCAGTCGCGCTCTGGCGCGCTCGCGCCGCGTTCGTGGGCTCCCGCCCCCGTAGAGCAGCGGTAGCTCGACGTTCTCAAGCGCGCTCGTCCGCGGGAGCAAGTTGAACTGCTGGAACACGAACCCGATCTTGGCATTGCGGATGGTCGCGAGCTCGTCGCGCGAGAGCCTCGCCACGTCTTCGCCGTCGAGCCAGTACCGGCCCGAGGTCGGCCGGTCCAGGCACCCGAGCAGGTTCATGAACGTCGACTTGCCGGATCCGGAAGGGCCCATCACCGCCACGAACTCCCCTCGGTCGATGGTCACGGAGACGCCCCGAAGGGCATGGACGGTGTGCGGGCCGAGCCGATAATCCTTCGTGAGTCCGTCGGTCGCGATGATCGCCACTGTCAGAATCTCAGTCGCGGCGGCTGACCGCCGGAGCCTGCGGCTGGCGAGCGCTGGGTCGTCGCCGCCGCCCCGATAATGACGTCCTGGCCCTCTTTCAGCTCGCCGCGGAGGACTTCGGTGGCCGTGCCGTCGCTAATGCCGAGCGTGAGCGGAACGGCCTTCGGCTTCCCGTCGGCATCGACGATGAAGACCCTTCCGCTCGTCCCGCCGCTCGCTCGGGCCCTGGCGCTGGCTGCGGCATCGAACGTCAGCTGCTGCGCGGGCGTGAGGATCTCGCGCACGCGCGTTCGCATGTCGCCGAGGATTCGCCGCGTCCGCTGCTGCCTCTCGGCCTCGGGCACCTCGTTCAGGCCCGCCATCTGCTGACGCATGTCCGTGAGGATCGGCTCGAGCCGGCGCTGCTGATCCTCGGTGAGGCCCAATCCCTTCACGAGGCGCTCGCGCATTTCCTCTGGCGATGGTCGGCCGGCGCCGAATGCGAACGCCGGCGTGCCGCCGCCGGCGCCGGCCGCCGAGGGCGGCGCGGCATCGGCGCCGGCCGGCCGGAACCGCAGCGCGGCGTTCGGCACCTTCAGGACGCTCGGCTTCTGGTCATACACGAGCTTCACGTTCGCCGTCATCCCCGGCAGCAATTTTTCGCCAGGGTTCGCCACGGCGAGGACGACCGTGTACGTGACGACGTTCTGGACGACCTGCGGGGCCTTCCTGATCTGCGTAACCGCGCCGCTGAACAGCTGGCCCGCGAACGCATCGACGGTGAACGTCGCGCGGTCCTCCAGCGACACCCGCCCGATGTCGGCCTCGTCCACGCTCGTCTCGACCTGCATCTTCGTCAGGTCCTGGGCGATGGTGAAGAGCGTTGGCGCCGAGAGGCTCGCCGCCACCGTCTGGCCGACGTCGACCGCGCGCGACACGACCACGCCGTTCACGGGAGCGCGGATCGTCGTGTAGTTCAGATTGGTCTGCGCCTGCACCAGCGCCGCGCGCTTCTGATCGACCTGGGCGCGCGCCGACTGGAGCGCCGCCTCCTGCACCCGCAGTTGGGCCTCCGCGGACTTGATGCCGGCCATGAGCGCCTGCTCGGTGGCCCGCGCCGACTCTGACTGGGCGACGGCGGAGTCGTAGTTCGCTTGCGCGGTGTCGCGGTCGGCCTGCGCGATGAGGTCGCGCCGGAACAGCTCGGCGCTTCGCTCGAGCGCGCGCTTGGCGTCAGCGCGCGCGACGTCGGCCTTCGCGGTCTGCGCCTTCGCTTGCGCGAGCGCGGCGCGTGCGTTCTCGACGTCGGCGCGCGCCTTCTCCACGGTGGCCGTCTGGTTGAGTATGGCCGCGCGCGCTGTCTCCACCTCCGCCTTCACCTGGCTGACCTGGGCCTCGAAGAGCTGCGGGTCGATGCGGGCGATGATCTGGTCCTTCTTCACGACGGAGTTGAAGTCGACGAAAAGCTCCTTGATCTGTCCCGAGACCTGGCTGCCGACCTGAACCGTTGTGACGGCGTTCAGGTTGCCGGTCGCGGAGATGGCCGCGGTCAGGGCACCGCGTTCGACCTTGGCGAACCGGAACTTGGGCGCGTTGCCGCCGGCCTGCGCATAGAAGTAGCCCCAGATCCCGGCGGCAAGGACCCCGACCACGAGAATGAGGGAAAGAACACGCTTCATCACCACTTGGACGCGCCGCAACTCGCCAGTATTCGACTATTTACCAGACTACCGGCGGCCGGTGGCCCGGTCGAGCCGGGCCAGGGCGATGCGGTAATCGGCCAGGGCCTGCGCCTCGGTGTTCTGGGCCAGGGTGAGGGCCAGCTGGGCGTCGGTCAGCTCGAGGATCGTTCCCACGCCGGCGTCGAACCGGCCCTGCGCCAGGCGAAAGTTCTCCTGCGCCGACGTGACGGCCACCTGGGCGGCCTGGATCCGCTCCTGCGACTCGATCACGTTGCTCTGCGCCTGCTCCACCTCGCGGGAGACGTCGAGCTCGGTGGCCCTGACGCGCGCTTGCGCCGCATCGAAGTTGGCCTTGGCCTCCCGGTAGCGGGCGATGCGGTTGCCGCCATCGAACAGCGACCAGTTGAGCGACAGGCGGAGCTCCCAGACCTCGCTCAAGTCCGTGCGCTGAGCGCCATAGAACCCGTCGCCGGTGATGTCCGGGAAGAAGTCGCGGAACGCGCGGCGGACACGGCCCTCGGCGGCATCGGCCTGGAGCCTGGCCTGGCGTGACTCGGGCCGCTGCCGCAGCGCCTCCTCGGTCAGGCGCGCGGGATCCAGGCTCACCGGCTGATAGATGAGGTTGTCCTCGATCTGCAGCGGCGTCGTCGCCGGCAGGCCCATGGCTGTGGCCAGCGCCACCCGCGCCAGCCGCTCGGCATTGCGGGCGCGGATGACGTCCACCCGGGCGTTGGCGACGTCGACCTCCGCGCGCGTGACGTCCGACTTCGGCCGGGTGCCGACCTCGAAGAAACCGCGCGCCGACCGGAGATTCAGCTCGGCCCGCTGCAGCGCCTGCTCGTTCACACGGATCAGCCGCTGCGCGAAGTTGATGTTGGTGAAGGCCTCCTTGACGGTCTGCGTGACGAGCTGGCGTTGCAGCTCCGTGTCCTCGAGCGCGACCTCGGCGAGCCGCCTCGCCACGTCGGTGGACGCCCAGCTCTTGCCGAAGTCGAACAGCACCTGCGACAGCGAGATGCGCGGGCCTGCCGACGACGTCGTCCATGTCGTCCCCTGCGTGCTCGTGATGGTGCCCGGGGTGGACACGTTCTGTGCCCGGGCCGCCGTCCAGCTCGCGCTCAGCTGCGGCAGCAGGCGCGAGAACTCCTGATCGACGCGGAAGGCCGCGGCCGCGTAGTCCCCCAGGCGCGCCTGGATCGAGGGCTGCGACTCGAGCGCGATCGCCACCGCGTCGTCCACGGACAGGATGCGGCCGTACACCTTCGCCTGTGGACTGTTCGCAGGCGGCGCCGTCTGCGCGGGTGCCGGCGTCGGCGCGACGGGCGGAGCCGGCGCCGGCGGTGGAGTGGGCGCGATCGGCGGTGCGGGCGATACGGGCGGTGCCGGCGCCGGCGTGACCGGTGGCGTCTGGGCGTGCGCGACACTGCTGGCGGCGACCAGGGCGGCGCATCCCACCGCCCACAGCGTGACGCACGGCCTCATGGAGCATCTCCCTTGGATTACCGGCTGTCCGAATGCACTTCGGACTGCGCGACACGGCGAAGGATATCACGCGTCGGTGGACCCGCGGTGGATGGGGCCGTGGACGGGCTGTGGACTCCTTTTTCCTTGACGAACGCGATATGCTGCGTGGTATGGTCTCGGCCACCACAAGATATAGGAGGTGCCGGATGCTGTCGGAGACCCGCCCCGCGAAAGTCGGCCAGTGGACTGAACCCGCCCTCCGCGTCCTCCGCGAGCGCTATCTCCTCCGCAAGGATGGAGAGGTGATCGAGACGCCGGAGGAAATGTGCTGGCGGGTCGCGGTGTCCATCGCCGCCGGGGAAGGGCGCTACGGCCGCAGCCCGGCCGCCGTCCGAGAAGTCGCCGAGGCCTTCTACGACATGATCGTCGACGGCTATTTCATCCCGAACTCGCCCACGCTGATGAACGCGGGCAAGGGAAACGGTCTCCAGTACTCGGCGTGCTACGTCCTGCCCGTCGGCGATTCGATGGAGGAGATCTTCGACTCGGTCAAGGCCGCGGCCATCATACATAAAAGTGGTGGTGGCACTGGATTTGCCTTCTCGCGCCTGCGTCCAAAGGACGACATCGTCAGCTCGACGGGCGGTCGCGCGTCCGGCCCGGTCTCGTTCTTGAAGGTATTCAACGGCGCGACCGAAGCGGTGAAGCAGGGGGGCACGCGGCGCGGCGCGAACATGGGGATCCTGAAGGTCGACCATCCCGACATCCTCGAGTTCATCGACTGCAAGCTGGACGGCGGGATCACGAACTTCAACATCTCCGTGGCCGCCACCGACAAGTTCATGGACGCACTGGCCCGCGGCGAAGAATACGATCTCGTCAATCCGCACACGAAGAAGGTCGTCGAGCGGCTGTCGGCGCGCGAGGTCTTCGAGCGCATCGTCCGCGCGGCGTGGCGCACCGGCGATCCGGGCATGGTGTTCATCGATCGCATCAACGCCAGCCCGGCCAACCCCACGCCGGAGATGGGCCAGGTCGAAGCGACCAACCCTTGTGTCACCGGCGACACGCTCGTCTACACGGCAGCCGGGCTCGTACGCGCCGATGTCTTGGCCGCTCAGAAAGAGTCGATCGACGTCGTCCTCGACTCGCGGTTCGATGCCGGGGAGTGGGGACCCGCCTCGGCGGTCTTCGAGACCGGCGCCAAGCCCGTGTATCGCCTGGTCACGACCGAGGGTTACGAGCTGAAGCTCACCGCCGATCATCGTGTCATGACAGCGCGAGGCTGGCGTCGAGCCGACGAGCTCGAGCCCGGCGACCTGCTCCACATCCTCAACCGGAAAGGTGCGTTCGGGACGACCGGGACCCTCGAGGAGGGCCGCCTTCTCGGCTGGCTCGTCGGCGACGGACACATCCGCCCGGACAAGGGCGCAATACTGAGATTCTATGGCGAGGAGAAGCGCGAGCTGGCGCCGGCGTTTGCCGAGTGGATGAATACCGCGCTCGGTTCCAAGCCGGGCGACCGTTATCACGTGTCGGCCGTCGAAGTCACGGGCCGTGATCAGGCCACGGTGAGCTCCGTTCGATTCGCGCGGCTCGCCCAGCAACGCTTCGGACTGACGCAAGAGAACAAGGTTGCTGGTGTCCCCCCGGCGGTGCTCGCCGGCTCCGAGGCGCTCCAGCGAGGATTCCTGCAGGCGCTCTTCACCGCTGACGGGCAGGTATACGGCAGCCGGCAGAGAGGGCTGTCGGCGCGGCTGACGTCGATGTCGCTGCCGCTGCTTCGTGACGTTCAGCGCATGCTGCTCAACTTCGGCATTGCCTCACGGATCTACCCGAACCGGCACACCGAGAGGCCGAGGACGATGCCGGATGGGCGTGGCGGCTCGGCAGAGTATCTGTGCAACGCGGATCACGACCTCGCAGTTGCTCGCGAGAACGTCGTGGCGTTCCTGGACGACATTGGATTCTTGACGCGCGCCAAGCAGGATCGTCTGTGTCATCAGACCGCGTACGTTCGTCGTCCATATCGCGAGCCGTTCGTGGCCCGGTTCGAGGCGCTGGAACCGCTCGGGATCGAGACCGTCTTCGACCTCAAGGAGCCGTTCACGCACAGCTTCATCGCGAACGGTCTGGTCGTGCACAATTGTGGCGAACAACCGCTTTTGCCGAACGAGGCGTGCAACCTCGGCTCCCTGAACGTCTCGAAGTTCGCGCGGCGGCCGGAGAACGGCGAGTGGTCCATCGACTGGGACGAGATGGAGCGCGTGGTGCGCCTGGCCGTGCGGTTCCTCGATGACGTCATCGAGATGAATCCGTACCCGCTGCCGGAGATCGACCAGACGGTGAAGGCCAACCGTCGCATCGGGCTCGGCATCATGGGCTGGGCCGACCTGCTCTTCGTCATGGGCATCCCGTACGAGACGCAAGAGGCCATCGATCTCGCCGATCGTCTCATGTCGTTCGTCAAGGAGAAGTCGCACGATCAGTGTGCCAAGCTCGCCGAGGAGCGGGGGCCGTTCCCGAACTGGAGCCGGTCGATCTACAAGGACGTCCGCCCGATGCGGAACTCGACGGTGACGACCATCGCGCCGACCGGCACCATCTCGATGATCGCCGGCTGCTCGTCCGGCATCGAGCCGATCTTCGCGCTCGCGTTCCAGCACCGCGTCAAGCAGCCGGACGGCGAGCGGGTGCTGACGTTCGTGAACGAGACCTTCGAGGCGATCGCCCGCGAGAAGGGCTTCTTCTCGACGGCGCTGATGGAGGAGATCGCCAGGCACGGCACGCTCCACGACATCCCCGGCGTGCCGGAAGAAGCGGCCCGCGTCTTCAAGACCTCGCACGAGATCCCGTTCGAGTGGCACGTGCGGCATCAGGCGGCCTTCCAGCGCTACACCGACAACGGCGTGTCGAAGACGATCAACCTGCCAAACGATGCGAGCGAGGTGGACGTCGCCAACGCCTACAAGCTCGCCTGGGAGCTCGGCTGCCTCGGCATCACCGTGTTCCGCGACGGGTGCAAGGGCGAGCAGGTGCTGAACGTCGGCGTCGGCAAGAAGGACAAGGTCGCCGCGCAGCTTCCCACTGCCGGCCAGGTCGTGATCAAGCCGCGGCCCCATAGCCTTTCGGGCAAGACGTATCGGATGGAGACGCCGATCGGCACCGCGTTCATCACGGTCAACGAGACGCCCGAGGGCGAGCCCTTCGAGGTGTTCGTCCAGGTCGGCAAGGGCGGCTCCGACACCATGGCCGTGGCGGAGGCGCTCGGACGCCTCATTTCGCTCACGCTCAGGCTACCTTCGCCGCTTTCAGCTCAGCGACGGCTCGAAGAGGTCATCAGCCAGCTCGCGCGGATCGGCGGCGCCCAGCCGATGGGCTTCGGCGCCGGCAAGATCCTGTCGCTGCCCGACGCGCTGGCGCGCACGCTGGCCGAGCACACGGGACAGCTGAAGCAGCCCGGCGCGCCCAGCCAGCCACCGCACGCCGACGAGCGGCGGACGATCGGCGATCTCTGCAAGGAATGCGGCCAGGCCACCTTCGTCTACGAGGAAGGGTGCAAGAAGTGTCTCTCGTGCGGCTTCAACGAGTGCTGATCGCGGCAGCGCTCGCGTAAGCCGACAGCCCGGCGCCGTCGCTCGATGGGACGGCGCCGGGCGGATCGACGGGCCACGGAGGTCGTGATGCTAGAATCGCGGCGTGTTCTCCGGCGGGTCCTACGATGACGTCGCGCGCTGGCTCAAGATGTTTCTGAACTCCCACGCCAAGCGCGAGCATCCGCGCGTCGAGGCGGTGCTCGAGAACGACGAAGCCCGCGAGAACGTCTCGTACGCGGCGCGACTGCAGCTCGGCGAGCGCGCGAGCCCCGTGATGGAGTTCGACTACAAGAGCGTGGCCGCGCATCGCGGCGAGCTCGCGTGGTGCCTGGACCTCGCGCGGCGCGTCCGACGTGAGGCGAGGCTTCTCCTCGCCGGCAGCGCCTCCGGCGACGTCGCCACGCGCCAGTAGCCGTCCGCTCCGCTGGGCGGCGCCGGGTGACGTCAACGGCTTCCTCGGCCTCGCACTCGACAATCTCACCCAGCTCGTCATTCTTTCCTCGCTGCTCATCGGCGTGTTCGGTTTCCCGGCCGACCTCGTGCTCCGCCGCATGGTGCCGGGGACGGCGCTCGGCGTCCTCGTCGGCGACCTCGTCTATACCTGGCTCGCGCTGCGCCTCATGCGACGCACGGGCCGCGAGGACGTCACCGCGATGCCGTTCGGCATCGACACACCGACGCTCTTCGCGATGGTCTTCGGGGTGCTGGGTCCCGTGAAGGTCACGACCGGTGATGCCGTGCTCGCGTGGAAAGTCGGCATGGCCGCCACGCTGGCCATCGGTGTTCTGAAGGCGCTGCTCGCGTTCGCGGGGGACTGGACGCGCCGTGCCATCCCGCGAGCGGCGCTGCTCGGGTCCATCGCCGGCGTGGCCATCCTGCTCATCGCATTCTTGCCCGCGCTCAAGCTGCTGCGCGATCCGCTCGTCGGTCTCGTCGCGCTCGGCGTGCTGCTGCTCGCGCAGCTCGGCCACGTCCGGATGCCATTCGGAGCGCCTGGAGCGCTGGCGGCGGTGACGGCGGGCACCGCCATGTACTGGCTGCGCGGCGGCGGCACCCAGGCCTGGGCGTCGGGTGCGGCGGGAATCGCGTTCCCGTGGCCGACGCTCGCCTGGGTGGATGCCCTCGACGCCGCCCTGCCGTACCTCTCCATCGCCCTGCCGTTCGCGCTGGTGACGACGATCGGCGGCATCGACAACACGGAATCCGCGGCGGCGGCCGGCGACGAATACCGGACACGCGACATCTTGCTCACCGAGGCGGGCGCGACGATGCTGGCGGCGCTCTGCGGAGGTGTCGTGCAGAACACCCCGTACATCGGCCAGCCGGCCTACAAGGCGATGGGCGCCCGCGCCGGCTACACGCTGGCCACCGGGCTCGTGATCGGCGTCGGAGCCATGGTCGGCATGCTCTCCTGGCTCGTCGGTCTCCTGCCCGAGGCGGCGGTGGCCCCGATCCTCGTCTACATCGGCCTCGAGATAACCGCGCAGGCGTTCCTCGCCTCACCGTCGCGGCACGGTCCCGCGGTCGCGGTGACCTTCGTGCCGATCGCGGCCGCCGTGGTGCTCATCGAGCTCGGCGGCGCCCTCGGCGCCGTCGGAAAATCGGCGAGCGATCTCACCGGCGACGCGGCGCTGACGCATCGAGCGCTGCTCGTGCTCGGCAACGGCTTCATCCTCACGGCCGTGCTCTGGGGCGCGGCGCTCGCCTGGATCATCGACCGACGCCTGCGCTTCGCCGCCGTCGCCTTCGCCCTCGCGAGTCTGGCCACCTTGTTCGGCGTCATCCACTCGCCGCTGCCGAGCGGCGCGCTGTTCTGGCCGTGGACTGCCGGGCTCGCGCGTGAGGTGGCGTGGCCGGTGGCCGGGGCCTACGGTCTGCTGGCCGCCGTCTGCGCGACGCTCGGCGTGCGCCGATCGGACTGACCGCCTCCGCGTTGCCGGCCGCGCGCCAGGCGGCTACTATGCGAACAGCCTCGTCGCGGCTGTGGCGGCGGGACGGAAGGAGTCCCTCATGACGGTGGCCAGCCTGCTCGCCAGAAAAGGCGTCAAAGTCGTCACCATCCAGCCCGACCACCAGATCCGTCAGGCCCTTGCCCTGCTCGCCGACCATAACATCGGCGCGCTCGTCGTCGTGGATCCCGGGGCACGGCCCATCGGGATCCTGTCCGAGCGCGACATCGTCCGCGCCGCCGTCCAGGACGAGCGCGGCGTGTTCGACAAGCCGGTCAGCGCGTTGATGACACGCAACGTGATCGTCGGCGTCCCGCAGGACGATCTGAACTCGGTCGGCTCCACCATGACGGAGAAGCGCATCCGCCACCTGCCGGTCGTCGAGCAGGGGCGCCTGGTCGGCATCATCTCGATCGGCGACGTCGTCAAGGCGCAGCGCGATCAGTACCAGGGCGAGGTCGACACCTTGCAGTTCCAGCTCATCGCCGAGCAGGACAAGCCCGCGGCGCGCGCCGGATGACGCGTCCCGGGACCGAGAGCGTCCCGCTGCGTGTTGCCATCGTGGGCGCCGGACCGACCGGGTACTACGCCGCCGACCACCTGTTTCGCCAGCCCGGGCTCGTGGTCGAGATCGACATGTACGACCGCGTGCCGACGCCGTACGGCCTCGTCCGCGCCGGCGTGGCTCCCGACCATCAGAAGATCAAGTCGGTCACCGCCAGCTTCGACAAGGTGGCCGCGCACCCGCGCTTCCGCTTCTTCGGATCCGTGGAACTGGGACGGCACGTGAGCGTCGACGATCTGCGCGCGCACTATCACATGCTGCTCTACACGACGGGCGCGCAGACCGACCGCCGCATGGGGATCCCCGGCGAAGATCTCAGGAACAGTCACGCGGCGACCGAGTTCGTGGCCTGGTACAACGGCCATCCGGATTATCGCGACCTCACATTCGACCTCTCCCACGAGCGCGCTGCCATCGTCGGTGTCGGCAACGTCGCCGTCGACGTCGCCCGCATCCTGTCGCGCACGCCCGAGGAGCTCGCGGCAACCGACGTCGCCGACCACGCGCTCGAGGCCTTCCGTGCCAGCCGGGTCCGCGAGGTCTATCTTCTCGGCCGGCGCGGCCCGGCGCAGGCCGCGTTCACCAACCCCGAGATCAAGGAGCTGGGTGAGCTCGCCGACGCCGACGTGACGGCGATTCCCGAGGAGGTCGAGCTCGACGACCTGAGCCGGGCCGCGATGGAGCGCGCGGGCGACCGCGCCACCAAGAAGAAGGTCGACCTGATGCAGGCGTACGCACGGCGCGCGCCGACCGGCAAGCGCCGCCGGCTCATCCTGCGCTTCCTCGTCTCCCCGGTGGAGCTGCTCGACGACGGCGCCGGCGCCGTGGGCGGCATGCGACTCGTCCGGAACAAGCTCTATGCGACGGCCACGGGCACGCTGCAGCCGAAGCCGACCGGCGAGTTCGAGGACTTGCCGGTCGGGCTCGTCTTCCGCTCGGTCGGTTACAAGGGCGTCGCGCTGGCGGGCGTGCCGTTCAACGAGCAGTGGGGCGTCATCCTGAACGACAAAGGGCGCGTGCTGGACCCCGAGAGCAAGCAGCCCGTCGCGGGCGAGTACACGGCGGGCTGGATCAAGCGCGGCCCCACAGGAGTCATCGGGACGAACAAGCCCGACGCCGCGGAGACCGTGGCGTGCATGATCGAGGACCTCGACGCCGACCGTTACCTGCGCCCCGCCGACCCCTTGCGCGAGGCCGCGGACCGGCTGATCCGCGCGCGACAGCCTCGGTGGTTCTCGTACGAGGACTGGCTGCGCCTCGACGAGATGGAGGTGCGCCGCGGCAAGGAAACCGGACGACCGCGAGTGAAGTTCACCAGGGTAGACGAGATGCTCGCCGTTCTCGGACGGCAGCCGGGGCGGCGCGGCGAATAACGGCTTGACCCCATTCGTCACAGGTGTGTTAATGACGCCGGTGTTGTGAATCAAGTCACGACGTGGTGAGAGGAGACCCCATGAGGGCGTTCCAGAGGTCGTTCATCGTCGTCGCCGCTGCGGCCCTCGTCGCGGTCGGCGTCGTGTCCGGCGTGTGGGCGCAGGGCGAATGGAAAGCGCCGGCGGACGCCAAGGCGACGAAGAACCCCCGGGCCGACAAGAAGACGGACAAGCAGGCGCTGGCGGCGGCGAAGAAGAACGTCGACACCAATTGCCAGTCCTGCCACGGCAGCGGCAAGGGGGACGGCCCCGCCGCGGCCGCGCTGCCGCCGCCGAAGCCGGCGGACTGGACGTCGGCCAAGGTCGCGTCCGAGACGGACGGCGAGCTCTTCTGGAAGATCTCCAACGGGCGTGGCGCGATGCCGCCCTGGAAGCATCTCCCGGAAAACGATCGCTGGGACCTCGTCAACTACATCCGCACGCTCCAGAAGAAGTAGCGACCGCGGAGCCCATCGAACGCCCCGCCGCCCGCCGGCGGGGCGTTCGTCTGTCGAGCGCGCGTGCGCCTCGCCACCATCGATCTCGGCACCAACACCGTGCGCCTGCTCGTCGCGGAGGCCGAACCCGGCGCGACGTCGTGGCGCGTCGTCGACCAGCATCAGCGGGTCACACGGCTGGGCGAGGGGAGCCGTGCCGCGGGCCGCCTGATGGCGGCGCCGGCTGCCCGCACCACCGCCGCCGTCATCGACTACGTCGAGCGCGCGCGTCGCGCGGGCGCGACGCGGGTCGACATCGTGGCCACCAGCGCCGTCCGCGACGCGGGCAACGGCGCCCAGTACGCACAGTCGCTGGAGCGCGCGACCGGCGCGCGCGTCCGTGTCGTCAGCGGCGAGGACGAAGCGCGGCTGACCCTGCGCGGCATCCTGCACGGCCTCGGGCCCGGAGCGGGAACGACGCTCGCGTTCGACATCGGCGGTGGCTCGACCGAGTTCATGCTGGCGCGCGACGGCGCGCTGGTGGCGGCGCTGAGCCTCCCGCTCGGAGTCGTGCCGCTCGCCGAGCGCTATCCGCTCGCGGGGCCGGCCGCCGTCGGCGAATACGGCGCCCTGGAGGCCGACGTCGCGCGGCAGCTGTCCCGCGAGCTCGTGCCGCCCATCGCGGACGCGCGGGTCGACCGCCTGGTGGGGAGCGCCGGCACCGTCACCACGCTCGCGGCACTCGACCTCGGTCTCGAGACGTACGATCCGCTCCGCGTCCAGGGCCACGTGCTCACGCGCGCGGCGATCGAACGGCAGCGCGCGCGGCTGGCGGCTCTCGACGTGGCCGGCCGCGCGGCGCTGCCATGCCTCGAGCCCGGGCGCGCCGATCTGATCCTGCCCGGCGTCGCGATCGTCATGACGACGCTCGCGCGTGTCGGCTGCGAGCGGTTGACCGTGAGCGACTGGGGTCTTCGGGAAGGCATCGTCGCCGACATCCTGGCCGGCGCAATTTGACACCTCCCGGACCGCCGACTATGCTACTTGAGCAAGATGGATGAGATCGCGGTTCTCGTGCTCAATCACACCTTTGAGCCGCTGCATTTCACCAACGCCCGTCGCGCCATCACCCTGCTCCTGGCCGGCAAAGCCGAACCCGTGGAGGCCTCCCCGCGCGTGATCAGGTCGCCGTCACGCGCGTTCCCGCTACCGGCGGTCATCCGGTTGGCCATGTACATCCGCAAGCCCTTCCTCGATCGGGTCGCCTTCAACAAGAAGAACATCCTCCGGCGTGACGGCTACACCTGCCAGTACTGCAATCGCCGCGGCGAGCGGCTGACGGTGGATCACATTCTGCCGCGCTCGCGCGGGGGCGATACGACGTGGACGAACGTGGTGGCCGCCTGCCTGCGCTGCAATCTGAAGAAGGGCAACCGCCTCCCGGACGAGGTCAACATGCGCCTCATCCGCGAGCCGGTGCACCCGAAGTTCGTATTCTCCACCCACATGCTGCGGCATCCGCACGCGCATTCGCTGCTCGACTCGTGGCGCAAGTACCTGCTGGCGATTCCCACGCCCTCCTGACGGCGGCCCCCGTCACGTTCCGGCTGTCCTCCGACTATGCGCCGCGCGGCGATCAACCGCGCGCCATCGAGGACCTGACGTGTTTCGTGAAGGCCGGGCGCCGCCACGCCGTGCTGCGCGGAGTGACCGGCTCCGGCAAGACGTACACGATGGCGAACCTGATCGCCAACGCGGGGCGACCGGCGCTCGTGCTGTCGCCGAACAAGACGCTGGCGGCGCAGCTGTTCAGCGAGTTCAAGGCGTTCTTCCCGACCAACGCCGTCGAGTACTTCGTGTCGTACTACGACTACTACCAGCCCGAGGCCTATATCCCGCAGTCGGATACCTACATCGAGAAGGACGCACTGGTGAACGACGAGATCGACCGCATGCGCCACTCGGCGACGCGGTCGCTGCTCGAGCGCCGCGACGTCATCGTGGTCGCCTCCGTGTCGTGCATCTACGGCATCGGCGCCCCCGAGACCTACCAGCAGATGCACCTGTCGGTCCGCACCGGTGAGACGCTCGACCGTGACGAGATCGTGCGGCGCCTGGTGGCCGTGCAGTACGAGCGCAACGACTACGACTTCCATCGCGGCACCTTCCGCGTGCGCGGCGACGTCGTGGAGATCTTCCCCGCCAACGAGGAGACGGTGGCTCTCCGCGTGGAGCTCTGGGGCGACACCGTCGAGGCCATCCACCGGATCGATCCGCTGCGCGGAGCCGTCCTCGAGAAACTGCGCGAGGTGCACGTCTATCCGGCCAGCCACTACGTGACTCCGGCGGAGCAGCTCGAGCGCGCGCTGTCGACGGTGCAGGAGGAGCTGGACGAGCGGCTCGGCTTCCTCAAGGGTCGCCGCCGCCTCCTGGAGGCGCAGCGCCTCGAGCAGCGGACGCTGTTCGACATGGAGATGCTGCGCGAGCTCGGCTACTGCCACGGCATCGAGAACTACTCGCGCCACCTGACGGGCCGCCGTCCCGGCGAGCCGCCGCCAGTGCTCATCGACTACTTGCCGAAGGACGCGCTCGTCATCATCGACGAGAGCCACGTGGCGGTGCCGCAGGTGCGCGGGATGTACTACGGCGACCGGTCCCGCAAGGAGGCGCTGGTCGAGTACGGCTTTCGGCTGCCGTCGGCGTTCGACAACCGTCCGCTCACGTTCGAGGAGTTCACGCGCCTGGTCGGCCAGACGGTCTACGTCTCGGCGACGCCGGGGGAGTACGAGCTGCGCCTGGCCGACGACGCGGTGGCCGAGCAGGTGATCCGACCCACCGGGCTGATGGACCCGAAGATCACCGTGCGGCCGGCCGGAGAGCAGGTGGACGACCTCCTGCACGAGATTCGCGCGCGCGCCGAGCGCGACGAGCGCGTGCTCGTCACCACGCTGACGAAGCGGATGGCCGAGGACCTGACGGAGTATTATCAGCAGCTCGGTCTCCGCGTGCGCTACCTGCACTCCGACATCGACACGCTCGATCGGGTGGCCACCATCCGGGACCTCCGGCTCGGCAAGTACGACTGCCTCATCGGCATCAACCTCCTCCGCGAGGGCCTCGACATTCCCGAGGTCTCGCTGGTGGCCATCCTCGACGCAGACAAGGAAGGTTACTTGCGCTCGGGTACGTCCCTCATACAGACCGCGGGGCGCGCCGCCCGCAACGTCAACGGCGAAGTCATCATGTACGCCGATCACGTGACCGACTCGATGGCCGGGACGCTCCGTGAGACCGAGCGGCGGCGGACCATCCAGGCCGCCTACAACACCGAGCACGGCATCACGCCGGAATCGATTCGCTCGTCGATCCGCGAGCTGCTGCAGACGGTCTACGAGCGCGATTACTACACGGTCGAGGCGGAGGCGCCGGCGACCGAGACCTTCGAGTCGCCCGCCGATCGTGAGCGCCGGATTGCCGAGCTCGAGGCCGAGATGAAGGACGCCGCGCGCCGCCTCGACTTCGAGCGCGCCGCCGAGCTGCGCGACAGGATCCGCAGCCTCCGCCGCCAGCAAGTCACCGCGCTGTAGAACCCGCACCGATACGGTAGACCGGGCGATGCGGAGCCCCCACCGTCTAGAACAGGCCACCCACGCCTCGAACCGAGCACGCGCGGTCGCTACAATAGCACCGTGAGTAGCACGCCCCTCGAAGACAAGCTCGACCGCCTGCCGGACCGGCCGGGTGTCTATCTCTATCGCGACGGCAAGAACCAGGTGGTCTATGTCGGCAAGGCGGCGTCGCTGCGGAGCCGCGTGCGCTCGTACTTCCAGGACGCCCGGCCGCGCGACGCGAAGACCGACGCGCTGGTGCGGCAGATCGCCGATCTCGAGTACATCGTGACGGACAACGAGCTCGAGGCGCTGATGCTCGAGGCGAACCTGGTCCGCAAGCATCGGCCCCGGTACAACATCATCCTGCGCGACGACAAGCACTATCCCTTTCTGAAGCTGACCACCAACGAGCCCTTCCCGCGGCTCCTGGTGGCCCGCCGCGTGTCGAGCGATGGCGCCACGTACTTCGGGCCCTTCTATCCGGCCACGGCCATGCGGGAGACGCTCCGGCTCACGCGACAGCTCTTCCCGCTGCGCACGTGCTCGATCGAGATCGACGGTCGCCTGCCGCGGCCGTGCATCCAGTACGCGATCCATCGCTGCAACGCCCCGTGCACCGGCTGGGAGACGCAGGAGGGCTATGCGCAGACCGTGCGCGACGTGCAGCGGTTCCTGGAGGGCAAGAACGACGACCTCGCGCTGACGCTGACGCGCCAGATGGAAGAGGCCGCCGCGGAGCTGAAGTTCGAGCGGGCGGGCGTGCTGCGCGACCAGATCCAGTCGCTCAACAAGGTGCGCGAGCGCCAGAAGATCATCTCCACCGACGAGGTGGACCAGGACGTGCTCGGCGTCGTGCGCCAGGGCAACGACGCCTGCGTGCAGCTCTTCTTCGTGCGCAAGGGCCGCCTGGTCGGCCAGGAGGCGTTTTTCTTCGACAAGGTCTCGGGCTGGACGGATGGCGAGATCCTCTCCGCCTTCGTCCGGCAGTTCTATGCCAAGCCCGTCACGCCGGCGCCGGAAGTCCTCGTGTCGGAGGAGATCCCCGAGCGCGAGCTCATCGAGCAATGGCTGGGCGGCCTCGCCCGGCGGCGCGTGCAAGTGCTGGCGCCGCAGCGGGGCGGCAAGCGGGAGTTCGTCGCCATGGCCGAGTCGAACGCCGCCATCGCGCTGCAGAACCATCTCCTGTCGCGCGGCAACCGGCAGCAGGCGGTGCTCGAGGAACTGCAGCGAACGCTGAACCTGCCCGGCCTGCCCAACCGGATCGAAGGCTACGACATCTCCAACATCCAGGGCGCCGAGCAGGTGGGCTCGATGGTCGTCTGGGAAAACGGTGCCATCAAGAAAGACGACTACAAGCGGTTCAAGGTGCGAACCGTCGACGGCGCCGATGACTTCGCCTCGCTACGCGAGGTCCTCAGCCGACGATTCGGCCGTGCCCTGGAGCTCGGAACCGTGCTTCCCGATCTCGTCCTGATCGACGGCGGCCGCGGTCAGCTCAACGTCGGACTGCAGGTCCTTCAAGATCTCGGGCTCGACTACATTCCGGTGATCTCGCTGGCCAAGCAGCAGGAAGAGGTCTATCAGGGCGACAGCCGCGAGCCACTCCGGCTGGACCCCACGTCGCCGGCGCTGCACACGCTGCAGAAGGTCCGCGACGAGGCCCACCGGTTCGCGATCACGTACCACAAGAAGCTGCGCAGCCAGCGCACGATCCAGTCGTCGCTCGATGCTATTCCCGGCGTTGGTCCGACCATTCGGGTCAGCCTCCTCAAGACCCTCGGCTCGGCCCGGCGGGTCCGGGAGTCGTCGGTCGCGGAGCTGGCCGCGGTCCCCAAAGTGACGCCACGCATGGCCCAGAGGATCTACGATCACTTTCATCCCGGCGAGGCGCAGGACGGACGATCCGCTCCGCGGCCGGAACCGACCGCCCCTGATCGTGGTTGAATGGTCGCGCGCCGACCTGCGTCTCACACTCTGGCGCACCAAGGGGGTGACTTCGAGATGAAGAAGACGTTCACGGCTGTAGCCATCGCGGTGAGCCTCGCGCTCACGAGCGGTGTCGCGCTCGCGAGCTCGTGCCCGAAGGTGATCAAGCAGGGGCGAGATGCGGCGGCGCAGATGAAGGCGGACGATCCGAAGGTCAAGGGGGCCGTCGCCAAGCTCGACGATGCCCAGAAGCTCCACGACTCCGGCAAGCACGCCGAGTCGCTGGCCAAGGCCAACGAGGCGCTCGCGGATCTCGGTGTAAAGAATTAGGTAGAGGGGAGCGCCGGGGCAGAGCCGTGGCGCTCCCCTATGACCCCGTTTCCTTGCCTCTGCTCGCTAAGTCTGGTAAAAATCGAGCGTAATGTCGACGGACCGGTATCCTTTCCGCGAGATCGAGGCCAAGTGGCAGCGCATCTGGGAGGAGCAAAAGCAGTTCCGCGCCGTCGAGGATCCGAGCCGCCCGAAGTTCTATTGCCTCGAGATGTTTCCGTACCCTTCCGGTCGCATCCACATGGGTCATGTCCG
>JBIOXS010000190.1:0-7863 GCA_044869815.1 Candidatus Rokuibacteriota bacterium
CGCGCGTGAGAACATCCGGCGCGACGTCGACCAGATCAAGATCATGGCGTCCGGCGGCGCCATGTCGCCCTCGGACGAGCTCGACACGACGCAGTTCACGGTGGCCGAGATGCGGGCGGCCGTGGAAGAAGCCCAGGCCGTCGGCAAGTACGTGCTCTCGCACGCCTACTCGGACACCGCCGTTCGCCGCGCGATCGAGGCGGGCGTGCGCTCGATCGAGCACGGCAACCTCATCCGCGAAGCCGCCGCCAAGGCAATCAAGGAAGCCGACGCCTTCCTGGTGCCGACGATGGTGACCTACGAGGCGATCTATCGCGAGGGCAAGCGCTACGGCATCGGCGATCACCAGATCGCCAAGATCGACATGGCCCGCCAGCAGTCGGTGCAGGGCCTCACCTACGCGTACAAGGCCGGCTGCAAGATCGGCTCCGGCTCCGACCTGCTCGGCGACATGGCCACCCAGCGCGCCGTGGAGTTCGAGCTCAAGGGCCAGATCATGAAGCCGATGGAGGTCCTCGTCTCGGCGACCAAGGTCAACGCCGAGCTGTTCCGCATGTCCGACAAGATCGGCACCGTGGAGCCGAACAAGTACGCCGACCTCCTCGTCGTGCAGGGGAACCCGCTCAAGAACCTGCGCGCGTTCCAGGTCCAGGACAACCTGCGGGTGATCATGAAGGGTGGCCGGCTCTACAAGAACACGGCGTAGACCTGAGCGGCGGCGGCCGTGCTCTTCGTCAGCTCCGCCGGTGGTGGCGGCGCTGGTGACGGTGCGGCTGCTCGGGCGGGATGGCACGCGGGCGCGGCGGGATAGAATGAGCCGATGAGCGCGCTCGATCTCCGTCTCGCTCCCATGGCCGGCGTCAGCAACGCGCCCTTCCGTCTCGTCTGTCGCGAGGCGGGGGCGGGCCTGCTCACCAGCGAGGAGATCGATGCCCGGGCGCTGATCATGCGCAACGGCAAGACGGAAGCGCTGACGCGCTACCTGCCCGAGGAGCGTCCCCTGGCCATGCAGCTTCTCGGCAACGATCCCGAGGTGCTCGCGGAGGCGGCGCGGCGGCTGGAGGCGGCGGGAGCCGACGGCATCGACCTCAACATGGGCTGCCCCGTGGCCAAGATCGTCGCCAAGGGTCAGGGGTCGGCGCTCATGCGCGACCCGCTCGGCGCCGCCATGATCTTCCGCACGCTGCGCAAGGCTCTATCGGTGCCGTTCACGATCAAGATCCGCGGCGGCTGGGACGACCACGCCCTGAATGCGGTCGAGATCGCCCGTCTCGCCGAAGCCGAAGGCGTGGACGGGATCACGGTGCACCCGCGCACGCGCTCGCAGCAGTTCACCGGTCGCGCGCCGTGGGAGATCATCGCCGCTGTCGTGGCCGCCGTGCGCGTGCCGGTCACCGGCAACGGCGACGTCCGATCCGTCGACGATGCCCGCGCGATGGCCGCGACCACCGGCTGCGCGGCCGTGATGATCGGCCGGGGCGCGCTCGGACGACCGTGGGTCTTCAGCGGCCGCGCCGTCTCGCGCGACGAGCGCGCGGCCGTCATTCGCCGCCACGCGGCGCTCATCGAGACGCACCTGCCGGAGCGCGTGGCCCTCGTGCAGCTGAAAAAGCATCTCGCCTGGTACTCGGAGGGCTTGCCGAACGCCGCGCGCGCACGGCCGGCGCTCTTCGCCGCGCGCACCGCCGACGAGGTGTGCCGGATCTTCTGGACGCTGTGGTGAGCGGACGCCGCTGACCCGGCTGACCACCACGCTCGCGTTGCTGGCCACGGCCGTCGCGGGCGCGGCGATGGCGGACGATCCGCTCGAGGCTGCGCGCGTCCTGTTCGCCGAGTATCACGAGGACATGACGCGTCTCGAACGCGCGCGCGACCTGCTCCACGCCGCCGCCGAGCGCGAGCCGACGCCGGAGGTGCTGAGCGCGCTGGCGCGCGCCTGGTTTCTGCTCGGCGAGTTCCAGGCGCGGAATGATCGCGAGCGGCTGGCCGCGTACGATCGGGGCCGCGAGGCCGGACGGCGCGCGGTCGCCGCCGCCCCGCGCAGCGAGCAGGCGCACGTCTGGTACGCGCTGAACAGCGCGCGCTGGGCCGGCACCCGCGGCATCATGCGCGCCGCCGCCCTGCTGCCGACGCTCCGCGACGAGGCGGCGACCATCCTCCGGCTCAATCCCGCCTCGGTGGAAGGCCACACGCTGGCCGGTGGGCTGGCCGCCGAGCTGCCGACGGTGCTCGGCGGCGATCGCAGCCGCGCGGAGGAGCACTTTCGCAAGGCGCTCGACGCCGATCCCCGGCGGACCGGCACGCGGGTCGAGCTGGCGCGCCTCTACATCGCCACGCGCCGCTACGCCGACGCCGAGCGGGAGCTCGAGCGCGTCGTGCGGGAGTCCGCCCCCAGCGACGTGCCGTACTGGGCGCTCTCCGACCGACCGCGCGCGCGCGCGCTGCTCGCATCACTTCCGTCGCCGCGCATCCCCGAGTCGCCCTGAGCCACCGTCACGTCTGGCCGGTCCAGCCGGCGGAGGCCACGGCGCGCCACCGGCGGCGGATGGCGTCCATCTGCGCCTTCGGCAGCGGTCCGCGGGCGAGCAGGGCGGCGTTCTCGCGCCAGCGCTCGGGGTTGGTGGTGCCGACGATGGCGGTGTGGACACCGTCGACGGACAGCGTGAAGCGGAGCGCGGTGGCGATCGACTCGAGCAGCGGCGCCCGCAGGAAGTCGTAGTCGAGCTCCCGCAACCGGCGCCAGTACTCGTGGTGGTAGCTCTCGCTCGGCTTCCTGCCGGTCCGCCAGGCCGCGTTGGCGAGCGGCCGCTTGGCGATGACACCGAGGCCGCGCCGGCGCGCCAGCGGCAGCGCGCCGTCGAGCGCCTCCTGATCGGCGATGCTGAGCGAGATCTGCAGCGTGTCGAAGCGCCCGCACTCCACGGCGTAGCGCGCGGCGGCGCCATCACCGCTGTAGCCGATGTAGCGCGTCATGCCCCTCGCGCGGGCCGTCTCGAGGGCGGCGATGGCGTCGCCGCGGCGCAGCTCGGCCTCGCTGCACGAGTGGAGCTGCACGAGATCGACGGTATCGGTGCGCAACCGCTCGAGACTGCGCTCGATCGACTTCAGCAGCGACGCCGGTCGCCAGTCTCCGGCGCCAAAGCCACGCGGATGACCACACTTCGTGAAGAGAAAAAGCTCGCGCCGCCGGCCGCGGACGGCCGCCCCGATCAACGCCTCGCTGTCGACGTAGCACTCGGCGGTGTCGATCACGTTGAGGCCGGCGTCGAGGGCGGTATCGAGCAGCCGGCCGACGGTCGCCTGGCTCACCGACTCGTAGCCGATCTCGCTGCCGCCGAGCCCGAGCGGGCTCACGTCCATGTCGGTGCCGCCGAGCCGCCGGCGCTCCATGACGCGCCGGTCCGTCAGTCGGAACGCCCTCGCGCGGCGATGTCCCAGACGGCCTCCACCTTGCCGGCGCGCACGCACCAGACGCGGTCGTACAGGTTGAAGGTGGGATCGCAGTGCGGCGGGAAGAACTCGATGCGCTCCCCGAGGCGCACCGGCCGCTGTGGATCGACGATGGTCAGCCGTCCGTGCTCGTCGCCGGCGAATCCGTACTCGACGCCGGGACGCTCCACGGGCTCCGGCGGAAATGGCTTGTCCGTGGAGAACGCCTTCAGCCCGGCGTCGACCATGGCGCGATCGGCGGTGGGGACGCTGACGACGGTGGCCACCACCGTCAGCGCCATCTCGAACTCGGTCAGCGCGTCGCCGCGCCGTCCGCCGATTCGCCGGTAGTCGACATCCATCACGCAGTAGGAGCCGCTCTGCAGCTCGGTGAGGCCGGGCAGTTCCACGTCGATGTCATGCGTGCCGGTGGACCCGCCGGCCACGATGTCGACGGGCAAGCCGGCCGCCTCGAATTGACGGCGCGTCTCCATCAGCGTGGCCATGGCCGCGTGCGAGGCGCGTCGGCGCGCGTCCCAGCCGATCACGTGGGCGCAGTGGCCGGCGTACCCCTGAAGGCCGCGCAGTCGGAGGGACGGCTTGGAAGCGACGAGCCGACCCAGGGCGAGCGCGGCCGCCCCGGCCTGCGCGCCGGTCCGCCGACCGCCGACATCGATGTCGACGAGGACGTGGACCACGACCTGGTCCTCGGCGGACGCGCGCGCCAGCGTGTCGACGTTGTCCGGGTGGTCGACGACCACCATCGTGTCGGGCGCCTCGGCCACGAGCCGCATCAGCCGCCGGACCGCGCTCGGCGCCACCACCTCGGTGGTGATGAGCAAGCCGCGGATGCCCGCCCGCGCCATCACCTCGGCCTCGCCGAGCTTCGCGCAGGCGACGCCGAGGGCTCCCGCCTCCACCTGCCGCCGCGCGATCTCGGGACAGCGATGGGTCTTCGCATGCGGTCGCAGCGCCTTGCCGGCCTTGCGCACGTGCTCCGCCATGCGGGCGATATTGCGCTCGAACCGATCGAGATCGAGCAGCAACGCCGGAGTGGGAATCTCGTCGCGCGTCATCGCCGAAGTGGAGCCTAGCATACGCGGAGGCCCCCCTCCGAAGCGCTCTAGCGCGATCGCAAGGCGTCGTTGAGTCGCTGCGACTGGATGCCGCTCTTGACGTCGTAGTCGAGGTCGGGACGTCGCGACAGCGGCCGTGCAAGGTCGCGCACGATGTCGTGCTGGCGCTGACGCTGCTCCGCCGCCTCCGCATCACGCTCGACGGTCTCGATGGACGGGCTCGGAGCGACGATCACGCGGCGCTGCTCACGCTCCAGCCGGAGCTGCGTCTCGCCGAGGGTCGTCGCCTGCGCGCCGGCAACGTCGGGTACGAGCAAGGCGGTGGCGAGGGCGAGGAGCAACGCGAAGCGCGGCATGACGGGCTCATCCTACACGCCGTCGCAACGGGATCGCGGTCGGCACGGGCTCGAGTCGCGGCTGCGCGGCGACCTCGCCCCCCGGCAGATCGATGCCGGAGGCGCCGGCGGCGCGCTCCTGCAGCACCTGCGGCACCATCCGCTCGATCAGCCCCGCGCGATGCGCCAGCAGGCGGACGGCCGACATCACGCCGGCCGCGATGAGACCCGCCGTCATGCCACGCAGAACACCGCCGCGCTCGCGCATGCGGCGTGGATGTGCACGGTGTATGCCGACGAGCGACCCGTCAGCGCCCGAGGCTGACGTCGTCCGGCAGCTCGTCGACGTCGTCGGGGCGCCGCGGAAACTCGCGGGCCAGCACCGCGCCCACGTCGCCCACCGCCTGCACCACCGCGTCGCGCGCGGCGCCTTCGCGCAGCCGCGTCACCATGCGGTCGCGGATGGCCTCCCAGTAGCCGGGGTCGACGCGTGCGTGGATGCCCTCGTCGCCGACGATCGCGAGCTTGCGATCCTCGAGGGCCACGTAGATCAGCACGCCCCCGCGCAGCGCCGTCTGGTGCATCCTCAGCGCGACGAAGACGTCGCGCGCCCGCGCCAGGGCGTCGCTCGTGGCACGGCGACGCCCAGGGGCCACTCGCCGCTCGATGTGCACCCGGATCTCCGCCGCCGTTCGATCCTCCGCCGCCCTGACGGCGGCGACGATGGCATCGAGATCCGCGCGGCTGAACAGCCGCCGCGCCCAGCGGGGATGGCCGAACATCACCAGCTCCCGCTCGCGCCGCCGCCGCCGAACCGGCCGCCGCCGCCCGAGAACCCTCCTCCGCCGCGCCCCGACCATCCGCCGCCGCCGTAGAAGATCGGCGGATACGAGCGCCAGCCGCCCGGGCCCGCCGTGTACCCACGGCGGGAAGCGTTGCGCATGGCGCTCAGGATGGCGACGCCGAGGACGCCGAAGATCAGCAGCATCAACAGCAGCGTCGCGGGATCGACGTCGGTCGGCGCGCCGCGGCCGCGGCGGGCCGTCGATGTCTTGGCGCCGGGCTGGCCGGAGATCCGCGCGTAGATCGCGTCGGTCGCGGCTTCGATGCCCGCGGCGTAACGCTGCTCGCGGAAGCGCGGCGCCAGCGTCTCGCGGATCAGCGCGCCGGCGACGATATCCGGAATCACCGGCTCGAGGCCGTAGCCGACCTCGAGCCGCACCTTCCGGTCGTCCACGAACACCAGCAGGATGACGCCGTTGTCGAGCGATTTCTGACCGATCCGCCACTGCTGCGCGAGCCGGATGGAGAAGTCCTCCAGGCTCTGGCCCTCGAGCGAGCGGAAGATCGCGACCACCACCTGCGCGCCTGTGGCGCGCTCGCGCTCGGCGAGCCGCGACTCGAGCCGCTCGCGGTCGGGCGGCCTGAGGAGACCGGCATAATCGTTCACGCGGCCGGCGGGCGCCGGCGGCATCGTCAGCGCGAGCGCGAGAAGGAGCGCACCGAGCAGGCTAGAACTTCACTTTGGGCGGCGTGGCGCTGTCGGCCGCCGCCTCGAAGAACACCTTGGGCCCGAAGCCGGTCACGCCGGCGACGAAGCTGCCCGGAAAGAGGCGGAGCCGCGTGTTGTACTCGCGCACCGCCTCGTTGTAGCGCTGCCGCTCGATGGTGATGCGGTTCTCGGTGCCCTCGAGCTGCGTCTGGAGCGCCAGGAAATTGGCGTTCGACTTGAGCTCGGGATAGCGCTCCACGGTGACGAGCAGCCGGCTCAGCGCGCCGGACAGCTGATTCTGGGCGGCCTGAAACTTCGCGAGCGCCTGCGGATCGTTCAGCGCCTCCGGCGTCAGCCGGATGCCGGTCGCGCTCGCCCGCGCCTGGGTCACCTCGGTCAGCACCGTGCGCTCCTGCGCGGCGAACCCCTTGACCGTCTCCACGAGGTTCGGGATCAGATCCGCACGACGCTGGTAGACGTTCTGGACCTGCGCCCACTTTTCGTTCACGTTCTGCTCGAGCCCGACGAGCTGATTGTTCACGCCGATCGCCCACACGAGCAGTCCGACCACGATCAGAGCGATGACGACGAGGACGATGACGAGCCCGCGCACGACCGCGATTATACCCGCATTGACCGCGGTCGCGGCCGCCGCGTACACTCGCGCGCGTGACCGAATCGCTGCCCGTGTATCGCGTCAAGGCGCGCAACGTCTCCTCGACCGGCGAGAACGCCATTCACGACGACGAGACCGCGCGCCGCTACGGCTTCCGTGGCGCTCTCGTTCCCGGCGTGATGGTCTACGCCTACATGACCCAGCCGCTCGCATCCGCCTTCGGCTCCGCGTGGCTCACCCGCGGCACCGCGAGCGTCCGGTTCGTCAAGCCGGTCCTCGACGCCGAGGAGCTCGTCGTGCGCGGCGTGGTGACCGCGCGCGAGGCGGCCGGCGTCACCGTGGCGCTCACCGCCGGCACCGCGGCCACCCCGGAATGCGCCACGCTGACGGCGACGATCCCGGCCGGCCGGCCGACGCCCGTCAACATGGCGATGTATCCGACGGCGGCATTGCCCGAGGTGCGGCCGGCCGCGACCCGCGCCCACCTCTCCGCGCTCGGAGCGCTGGGGACGCCGCAGGCGCATTACGATGCCGCGCGCGCGGCCGATTATCTCGCCCGCGTCGACGATCCGCTGCCGCTCTATCGCGGCGCCGAAGGCGTCGTGCATCCGGCCTTCTACCTGGAGCAGGCCAACCGGGCGCTCGATCGCAACGTGAAGCTGGGTCCGTGGATTCACGTCGGCAGCGTCGTGCGTCACCTGGGCGCCGCCCGTGTCGGCGACCGGCTCGCCACGCGCGGCACGGTGCGCTCCGTCTTCGAAAAGAAAGGCCGCGAGTTCGTCGAGCTCGATCTCGTCGTCGTCGCCGGCGACACGGCGCGGCCGGTCGCCCACATCCATCACACGGCGGTCTACCAGCTGGGGGGCCCCGAAATGGCCCCCCAGACCCCCCAGCGCTCGTCGCGGCCCGGCGAAG